>NZ_JBFAHP010000094.1:0-1100 GCF_040654255.1 Streptomyces sp. NPDC050732 | reverse complement strand
ACGAGCGCGACCATGGCCTCCGCCACGATGCCGGCCGCCGGCACCGCACACACGTCGGAGCGCTGGTGGTGCGCCTTCGCCGCCTCACCGGTGACCACGTCGATGGTGGCCAGCGCGCGCGGCACCGTCGCGATGGGCTTCATCGCCGCCCGCACCCGCAGCAGTTCACCCGTGGTCAACCCACCCTCAGTACCACCGGACCGGCCCGAGGTGCGCTTGATGCCGTCCTCGGTCGTCACGATCTCGTCGTGCGCCTTGGAACCCGGCACCCGCGCCAGATCGAAGCCGTCCCCGACCTCGACACCCTTGATCGCCTGGATACCCATCAGTGCAGCTGCCAGACGGGCATCGAGCCGCCGGTCCCAGTGCACATGCGAGCCCAGACCCACCGGCACCCCATAGGCCAGCACCTCGACCACACCACCCAGCGTGTCACCGTCCTTGTGCGCCTGATCGATCTCCGCGACCATCGCCTTCGACGCATCCGCGTCCAGACACCGCACCGGATCCGCGTCCAGCTTCTCCACATCGGCCGGGGTCGGGTAGACGCCGTAGGGCGCCTTCGCCGCCGCCAGCTCCGTCACATGCGAGACGATCTCGATCCCCGCCGTCTCCTTCAGGTACGACCGGGCCACCGCACCCAGCGCGACGCGCGCCGCGGTCTCCCGCGCCGACGCACGCTCCAGCACCGGACGCGCCTCGTCGAACCCGTACTTCTGCATCCCCGCCAGATCCGCATGGCCCGGCCGCGGACGCGTCAACGGCGCATTGCGGGCCAGATCAGCCAAAACCGCCGGATCCACCGGATCGGCCGACATGACCTGCTCCCACTTGGGCCACTCCGTGTTGCCCACCATCACCGCGATCGGCGAGCCCATGCTCAGCCCGTGCCGCACACCGCCCAGGAACGTGACCTCATCACGCTCGAACTTCATCCGCGCCCCACGGCCATACCCCAGCCGCCGCCGCGCCAGATGATCCGCCACCATCTCCGTCGTGATCGGCACGCCGGCGGGAAGACCCTCCAACGTCGCGACAAGCGCGGGTCCGTGCGACTCCCCCGCGGTCAGCCAACGCAACCTGCTCAACGGTGTGCTCCT
>NZ_JBFAHP010000093.1:0-1103 GCF_040654255.1 Streptomyces sp. NPDC050732 | reverse complement strand
GGGTCACGGTCACAGCTCGGCCTCCCGCGCGGCCTCGCTGGCCGGGTCATCAGCTCTCGCTGCCGAGTGCGGACCGGCCCAACGTGGGCCGCTGTCACGGTCGAGGCTCGGCCCCCCGCGCGGCCTCGCTGGCCGGGTCATCGGCTCTCGCTGCCGGGTGCGGACCGGCCCAACGTGGGCCCGGGCCACGGTCACAGCTCGGTCAGGCCCGGCCACGCCGCTCGGGCCATCGGCTCTCGCTGCCGGGTGCGAACCGGACCATCGTGGGCCGACGCCACGTTCACAGCTCGGCCACCCACGCGGCCTCGCTGGCCGGGCCATCCCCCTTCGTCGCCGGGTGCGGACCGGACCATCGTGGACAGACGTCACGGTCAATGTGCTGGGCAGGCCGAGGGCGCCCGCCACCGGGCACCTACTTCCAACAAGTTGTGAATGGACAGGCCGCGCGCCCCCTCTTCACGACCAATGCGCCGCCCGGCCGGGAGGGAAAGGCCACCACCCGGGCACCTACTTTCACGAAGTTGCGAATGAGGTAGCCGCGCGCCCCCTCTTCGCAGCCAATGCGCCGCCCGGCCGGGGGCAGAGACCGCCACGCCCGGGCACCTACTTTGGACAAGTTGCGAATGGGGAGGCCGCGCGCCCCCTCTTCACGACCAATGCGCCGCCCGGCCGAGAGGGTGAGGCCGCCACCCGGGCACCTACTTTCGCGAAGTTGCGAATGCGTTCGCCGCATGCCCCCCACCCACACTCAATGCGCCCCCGGCATGCGGGCCCGTGGAGCCAGAAACCCGCAAGAGATGGCCGTGGGTGAGGGCGCGCGGGGTGTGACAGGGGGGCGCGCGGCCTCCCCGTTCACAACTTTCTGAAAGTAGGTGCCCGACCCCGGCGGCCCACAGGCCCTGCGGCACTTCAACCATGCCGGGCACGCCACGTTGAGCCGACCCGCACCCAGCAGCGCAAGCCGATGACCCGAGCAGCGAAGCCGGGCCTGACCGAGCTGAGACCGTGACAGCGACACACGATGGACCGGACCGCACCCGGCAGCGAGAGCCGATGACCCGGCCAGCGAGGCCGCGCGGGCAGCCGAGCGGCGACCGTGACCT
>NZ_JBFAHP010000092.1:0-1349 GCF_040654255.1 Streptomyces sp. NPDC050732 | reverse complement strand
CCGTGCTCGGTGACCTGGTTGACGGCCAGGATCCGGGAGGAGGGCCGGCCGCGTTCGTCGGCGGTGGCCAGGGCCAGGGCGCGCGGCTCGCGCACACCGCGCTCGGTGGCCGCCGCCAGCCAGTCGGCGAGCAGTCCCATCGGCTCGGCGGGCGGGGTGCGGAACTGCGGGAAGTCCACCTCCACGGTGCCCGTCAACGTCTCCGAACGCCGCGCACCGGCCCGCCCGTTGGCCGACGTGGTAGCGGAGCCGTTGGCAGTGCCGTTGCCGCTGACGTTCAGCTCGGACAGCTCAGACATGAATCGTTCCTTCGATCGTGACGACGCCGTGGCCCGAGACCTCGACGGAGTCGACCCGGTCTCCCTCGCCCTGGACCAGCGCCCTCATGGGGGAGGGGCGGCCGATCTCGATGCCCTGGGTGATCTCGATGAGCTGCCCGTACGAGCCGAGGCCGTGCCGGGCGATGTGGATCGCGATGGGGCCGGCGACCGAGCCGGTGGCGGCGTCCTCCACCACCCCGTACGCGGGCGAGAACATGCGGTTGCGCCAGGTGGTCCCGGACCCGGCGATGCAGTTGGTCGCCATGTCGGGGAAGCTCGCGAGGGCGCGGTGGTCGGGGTCCACCTTCGACAGGGCCTCGAAGCTCTCGAAGCCCACCAGGACGTGCCGCGGGCCGTTGCGGTAGATCTCCACCGGCAGCGTCGACTCGCGGACGCCCAGCGCCTCCAGGAGCTCGTCGGCACGGTCGAAGGGCTCCCAGACGGGCACCGGCTGGCGCATGCTCGTCGAGACGACCTGCCCGCCGACGCGCTGCAGCTCGAAGGGGATCACGCCCATCGCGGTCTCGATCCGCAGCTGGTCC
This sequence comes from Streptomyces sp. NPDC050732, assembly GCF_040654255.1. NCBI lineage: Bacteria > Bacillati > Actinomycetota > Actinomycetes > Kitasatosporales > Streptomycetaceae > Streptomyces > Streptomyces sp. NPDC050732. The sequence goes on along the minus strand of NZ_JBFAHP010000092.1, from coordinate 487 downwards.
GCGTCGGTGCGCCGGCCCAGGGCGATGGCCGTGCCCAGCAACGGGTGCCCGGCGAAGGGGAGTTCGTTGACGGGCGTGAAGATCCGTACGTGTACGTCGCCGCCCTGCTTGGGGGCGAGCACGAACGTGGTCTCCGAAAGGTTCATCTCCCGTGCGATGCGTTGCATCTGCTCGGCCGTCAGGTCGTCGGCGTCGAAGAACACGGCCACCGGATTGCCGGTGAGGGGCTCTCGGGCGAACGCGTCGACGACTACGTAGTTGTGCATCTGCTCTCCACTGTCATTGGGGGCGGCCGTGAGGTGCCGGGACGGTGACCACGATGCGCCGTCCATCTTTGGTTGACCCTGATTCCAGCTGGAACGGCGCCGAAATCCCCGGTTCCGGGGCCGGTCGGGTCAGGCGGGCCAGGCGTTGACGGCGTGCAGGGCCTGGGTGGGGTTGAGGCGGGGGTCGCAGCACGAGGTGTAGCGCTCGCCCACGGTTTCCA
>NZ_JBFAHP010000091.1:0-1398 GCF_040654255.1 Streptomyces sp. NPDC050732 | reverse complement strand
AGGGGAGCGCCAGGGGCCGGCGCGTGCGGGCCGTGTTCGTGCACGAGGGCGACCCGGAGCGGATCGCCCTCAACTACGCCTCGCGGGAGCCGGAGGTCCGCTCCGTCCGTACCCCCGCGTAAGGGTGGCGCACTCGTGAGACGGCGTAGGAGAGAAGCGATACTTGTGAGCGCAGCGACAACGCGAAGCCGTACCCCGCGCACCCCGCGTACCCCCGACCGCCTGTGCGCCGAGGCGGTCGGCCTGGCGCGCGCCGCGGCCGAGGAGGCCGCCGCGCCCGGTGTGGTCGGTGAGCACGTCGAGGTCGTGGTCGAGGGCGACCGCGTCGTCACGCACCTCTTCGAGTGCAAGGAATTCGGCTACCGCGGCTGGCGGTGGGCCGTGACGGTGGCCCGCGCCTCACGGGCGAAGGTCGTCACCCTCGACGAGACGGTGCTGCTGCCGGGCCCCGACGCGCTCCTCGCCCCCGAGTGGGTGCCGTGGAGCGAGCGGCTGCGGCCCGGCGACATGGGGCCGGGCGACCTGCTGCCGACGGACGCGGAGGACCTGCGTCTGGAGCCGGGTTACTCGGGCGAGGAGGAGCCGCCGCCGAACTCCGCGGTGTCGGAGGAGATGGCCGAGCTCGTCGAGGCGGAGGACGCCGACGTCACGCCGGTGTCGCCCGCCGAGCTGCCGGTCGCGCCGGCCCGCGGTTCCATCGCGGCGGTCGCCGACGAACTGGGCATGCGGCGGGCGCGGGTGCTGTCCCGTTACGGGCTGCATGTCGCCGCGGACCGCTGGGACGAGGCGTACGGCGCGAAGACCCCGATGGCGCAGGCGGCGCCCGCTGCGTGCGTCAGCTGCGGGTTCCTGGTGCGGATCGGCGGCTCGCTCGGCCAGGCGTTCGGTATCTGCGGCAATGAGTTCGGGCCTGCGGACGGGCATGTGGTGTCGCTGTCGTACGGGTGTGGTGGGCACTCGGAGGCCGCGGTCATGCCTAAGCCGCCGCGGCCGGCGCCGCCGGTGCTCGACGAGACGCGGGTGGATGTACTGCCGCTGCGGCCTGCGGCGGATTCCGGGTCTGTGGTGAGCGGGGAGGGGGCGGGGGAGGACGATCTCGGCCACTCGTAGTTCCGGCGGCGGTTGGGCGGTGGGGGTGTGAGCGTCGCCCGTCTTGCTCGGGCCGCCCCACCAGTCCCCCTGCACCTGTTTCCCCCGCGTCGCCGCTCCGCGGCGTTTTCCCCACCCACCCGCCCTGCCATTCCCCCTCGGGGGGCCGGGTGGGAAAGCCCGCCGCGAAGCGGGATGGTGTGTGGCCGTTGCCCGTCATGCTCGGGCTGCCCCACCAGTCCTCCTGCACCTGTTTCCCCCGCGTCGCCGCTCCGCGGCGTTTTCCCCACCCACCCCCATACGAAGAGC
>NZ_JBFAHP010000090.1:0-1439 GCF_040654255.1 Streptomyces sp. NPDC050732 | reverse complement strand
TGGACCCATAGTTGGAGTTCGGCTGTCCGGGTCGGGTCGTGGGCCTGGGCCTGCAGGTGTTGGGACCAGCGGCGCAGCGAGGTCCCTACCGGATCGAGTTGTGGCCGGTGTCCGGTGCTGACTGCCTGCCAGGCGCTCATCAGGTCGGGCACCAGGATTCGCCAGGACACTCCGTCGATGACCAGGTGGTGCACTATCACCAGCAGTCGACCCGCGTGGTCGGGTCCGGCGTCAAACCACACCAGCTGCACCAGCATCCCAGTCTCGGGTTCCAACCGAGCCGCTGCTGCGGCGCTCTCCCGCGCGATGACCACCCGCAACCGGTGAGGGTCCAGGCCGGCGACGTCGGTACGGTGCACCATTCCCGTGGTCGTGACCGTGCCTGGTGGGGTGATCTCCCATGTCCATCCTCCACCGGGGTCACCAGGCCGGTAGGTCAGCCGGGAACGCAGCCCGTCATGGTGGTCGAGCACGGCCGACACCGCGGTCTGGAGGTGCTCCACTCCCAGACCTGGGGGGACCTCCAGCAGCATCGACTGGTGGAATCGGTCGAACTGGTGACCATGCTCACCCAACCAATGCATGATCGGCGTGGGCGCCACCGTCCCGACTCCCGTGCCAGGCTCCTCAGCCACCACTGCGGCGAGGTCACCAGCGATCTGAGCCAGGGCGGCGACGGTGCGGTGTTCGAACACCTCCCGCACGGTGAAGACCACTCCCGCCGCCCGGGCCCGGGCGACTAACCGAATCGAGAGGATGCTGTCCCCGCCCACAGCGAAGAAATCGTCATCGACTCCGACCGCAGTCGCACCGAGTACCTCAGCGAACAGCTCGGCGAGGAGCCGCTCACGCGGAGTCCGCGGCGTCCGGCCCGCACCAGAGGACCCGTATTCGGGAGCCGGCAGTGCCTTGCGGTCGATTTTGCCGTTCGGGGTGACCGGCAGCGCCTCCAGGACCACCACCGCCGCGGGCACCATGTGCTCGGGAAGCCGTTGGTGCAGAAACTCCCGCAGCGAATTCGGCTGCAAGTCCTCACTGGCAACCACGGCATAAGCGACCAGCCGTTTGTCGTCGGGCCGGTCTTCCCGGGCGATGACCGCGGCCTGCGTGACCTGGGAGTGCGTGGCGAGCACGGCAGCGATCTCGCCCGGCTCGATCCGGTATCCGCGGATTTTGACCTGATCATCAACCCGGCCAACGAACTCCAGGGCCCCGTCACCGCGCCAACGGACCATATCTCCGGTCCGGTACATCCGCTCACCCGCCACACCGAACGGATCCGCCACAAAACGCTGCGCCGTCAACCCCGGCCGGCCCAAATAGCCACGCGCCAGTTGGGCACCAGCGATATACAACTCACCCACCACGCCAGGCGGCACCAGCTGGAGATTGCTGTCAAGCACATACACCCGCGTATTAAAAACCGGCTGACCAATCGG
>NZ_JBFAHP010000089.1:0-1446 GCF_040654255.1 Streptomyces sp. NPDC050732 | reverse complement strand
CCCGCTGAGGCGGGGGAGGAGCTGGCGCCGGTCGGTGGTGGGGCTCCTGAGGCTGAGGCTGAGGGTGGCTTGGTGCCGTGGGTGGTGTCGGCCCGCAGCCTTCAGGCTTTGCGCGATCAGGCGCTGCGTCTGCGTGATGCGGTGGCGGCCGATTCGACGGTTCCGGTGTCGGTGTCGGTGCGGGATGTGGGCTGGTCTCTGTTGCGCTCGCGTGCGCTGTTCGAGCAGCGGGCGGTGGTGGCGGGTCGCGAGAAAAATGAACTCCTGGCAGGGCTTGCTGCGTTGGCCGCCGGTGACGAGCACCCGTCCCTGACCCAATCCCGTGAGGATGCGGTCGTTGCGAGCGGTGATGTGGTGTGGCTGTTCAGCGGCCAGGGCAGCCAGCTCGTGGGTATGGGTGCTGGTTTGTATGAACGGTTCCCGGTGTTCGCGGCTGCGTTTGATGAGGTGTGCGGCCTGCTGGATGTGGAGCTGGGTGTGGAGGCGGGCGAGCTGCGGGAGGTGGTCTTCCGGGGCCCGCGGGAGCGGTTGGATCACACGATGTGGGCGCAGGCGGGGTTGTTTGCGCTGCAGGTGGGGTTGGCGCGGTTGTGGGAGTCGGTGGGTGTGCGGCCGGATGTGGTGGTCGGGCATTCGGTCGGCGAGATCGCGGCCGCCCATGTCGCGGGGGTTTTTGACCTGGCGGATGCGTGCCGGGTGGTGGGTGCGCGGGCTCGCTTGATGGGTGAGCTGCCTGAGGGCGGTGCGATGTGTGCGGTGCAGGCCACGCCCGCCGAGCTGGCCACCGACCTGGACGGCATGGGTGTGAGTGTGGCGACCGTCAACACCCCCGATTCGACGGTCATTTCGGGGCCGTCGGATGAGGTGGACCGGGTTGCCGGACGGTGGCGTGAGCGGGGGCGCAAGACGAAGGCGCTGAGTGTCAGTCATGCCTTCCATTCGGCGTTGATGGAGCCGATGCTTGAGGAGTTCACCGAAGCGATACGAGGGGTCAAGTTCGCGCAGCCTTCGATCCCGCTCATGAGCAATGTCTCCGGAGAGCGCGCCGGAGTAGAGATCACGGAACCCGAGTACTGGGCACGTCACGTACGCCAGACAGTGCTGTTCCAGCCCGCGATCGCCCAAGTAGCCGCCAAGGCAGGCGTGTTCGTCGAGCTCGGCCCCGCCCCCGTACTGACCACTGCCGCCCAGCACACCCTGGACGACGTAACCGATAGGCATGGTCCCGAACCGGTCCTGGTGTCCTCGCTGGCCGGGGAGCGTTGCGAGGAGTCGGCGTTCGTGGAGGCGATGGCTCGTCTGCATGTCGCTGGTGTGGGTGTGGACTGGTCGGTGTGGTTCGCGTCCGATCCTGTGCCCGGGGTGGTGGAGCTGCCGACGTATGCGTTCCAGCGGGAGCGGTTCTGGTTGAGTGGCCGTTCCGGGAGTGGGGATGCGGCGACTTTG
>NZ_JBFAHP010000087.1:0-1621 GCF_040654255.1 Streptomyces sp. NPDC050732 | reverse complement strand
CCCGCTGAGGCGGGGGAGGAGCTGGCGCCGGTCGGTGGTGGGGCTCCTGAGGCTGAGGCTGAGGGTGGCTTGGTGCCGTGGGTGGTGTCGGCCCGTAGCCCGCAGGCTCTGCGCGATCAGGCACTGCGTCTGCGTGACTTCGCCGGTGACGCGTCCCGCGCGCCGCTCGCCGACGTGGGCTGGTCGCTGCTGAAGACGCGCGCGCTGCACGAGCATCGCGCCGTCGTGGTGGGCGCGGAGCGAGCCGAACTGATCGCCGGCCTGGAGGCTCTGGCAGCGGGCGAGCCGCATGCGGCGTTGATCGGTCCGTCCAACTCGCAGGCCCGGATGGGCGGCGATGACGTGGTGTGGCTGTTCAGCGGCCAAGGCAGCCAGCTCGTGGGTATGGGTGCCGGTTTGTATGAACGGTTCCCGGTGTTCGCGGCGGTGTTTGATGAGGTGTGCGGTCTGTTGGAGGGGCCGTTGGGTGTGGAGGCGGGTGAGCTGCGGGAGGTGGTCTTCCGGGGCCCGCAGGAGCGGTTGGATCACACGATGTGGGCGCAGGCTGGGCTGTTTGCGCTGCAGGTTGCTTTGGCGCGGTTGTGGGAGTCGGTGGGTGTGCGGCCGGATGTGGTGGTCGGCCATTCGATCGGCGAGATCGCGGCCGCCCATGTCGCGGGGGTTTTTGACCTGGCGGATGCGTGCCGGGTGGTGGGTGCGCGGGCTCGCTTGATGGGTGAGCTGCCCGAGGGCGGTGCGATGTGTGCGGTGCAGGCCACGCCCGCCGAGCTGGCCACCGACCTGGACGGCACGGGTGTGAGTGTGGCGACCGTCAACACCCCCGATTCGACGGTCATTTCGGGGCCGTCGGATGAGGTGGACCGGATTGCTGGGTTGTGGCGTGAGCGGGGACGCAAGACGAAGGCGCTGAGTGTCAGTCATGCCTTCCATTCGGCGTTGATGGAGCCGATGCTGGCGGAGTTCACCGAAGCGATACGCGGGGTCAAGTTCGCGCAGCCTTCGATCCCGCTCATGAGCAATGTCTCCGGAGAGCGGGCCGGTGAGGAGATCACGGATCCGGAGTACTGGGCGCGCCACGTACGCCAGACAGTGCTGTTCCAGCCCGCGATCGCTCACGTGGCGGAGTCGGCGGGCGTGTTTGTGGAGCTCGGCCCCGCGCCTGTGCTGACCACTGCCGCCCAGCACACCCTGGACGAGTCGGACAGTCAGGAGGCGGTGCTGGTCGCGTCCCTCTCCGGGGAGCGTTGTGAGGAGTCGGCGTTCGTGGAGGCGATGGCTCGTCTGCATGTCGCTGGTGTGGGTGTGGACTGGTCGGTGTGGTTCGCGTCCGAGTCTGTGCCCGGGGTGGTGGAGCTGCCGACGTATGCGTTCCAGCGGGAGCGGTTCTGGTTGAGTGGCCGTTCCGGGAGTGGGGATGCGGCGACTTTGGGGCTGGTGGCGGCGGGGCATCCGTTGCTGGGTGCGGCGGTGGAGTTCGCGGACCGGGGTGGGTGTCTGCTGACCGGGCGTCTGACACGTTCGGGGGCGCCCTGGCTTGCTGATCATGTGGTGGCGGGGTCGGTTTTGGTGCCGGGTGCGGCGTTGGTGGAGTGGGCGTTGCGGGCCGGTGATGAGGTCGGTT
>NZ_JBFAHP010000086.1:0-1714 GCF_040654255.1 Streptomyces sp. NPDC050732 | reverse complement strand
CCCGCGTCCACCGGCACGAACACACCACCCGCAAGCGACACCGCGAGCAGCGACACCACCAGCTCCGTCGACCGCTCACCCACCACGGCCACCCGCACCTCCGGGCCCACCCCCACACCCATCAAGTACCGGGCAAGACGGCTCACCCGGCCACCCACCTCGCCATAGGCGAGCCGCTGTTCACCCGACACCAAAGCCACCGCGCCCGGGGACGCCGCCACCTGCCGGCCGAACTGTTCGGGCGCCAACGCGTCCGGGACCGGGGACGCCGTGTCGTTCCAGTGCTCGACGACGCGGATGCGTTCGGCGGGCGTCAGGACGTCGATCTCGCTGAGGCGGAGACAGGGATCGGCCGCGACCTGTTCGAGTACGTGGGCCAGGCGCTCCGCCAGGGCCCGCGCGGTGCGGTCGTCGAAGAGGTCGGTCGCGTAGAGGATCTCGCCGTCGAGGCCGGCGGGCGCGCCGCGCTCGTCGCGCCGCTCGACCATGGACACCGCCAGGTCGAAGCGGGCGGACAGTTCGGGGGGCAGCGGTGCCGGTCGGACGTCGACGCCGGGGAGCTCCCAGGCGACTTCGGGGATGTTCTGGAGGGCGAGCATCACCTGGAAGAGCGGGTTGCGGGAGAGCGAGCGGGCCGGGTTCAGCTCTTCGACCAGGCGCTCGAAGGGGACGTCCTGGTGGGCGTACGCCGCCAGATCCGCGGCCCGCACCCGCTCAAGAAGCTCGGCGAAGGTCGGATCACCGCTCACGTCCGTGCGCAGGACGAGGGTGTTGACGAAGAAGCCGGCCAGCTCCTCCAGCGCCGCGTCCCCGCGGCCCGCGATCGGCGTGCCCAGCGGGATGTCGTTGCCCGCTCCCAGGCGGGACAGCAGCAGCGCCACCGCCGCGTGCACCACCATGAACATCGTCGCCCGGCCCTGCCCGGCCACCTCCACCAGCCGGCCGTGCGTGAACGCGTCCGCCGCCACCGGCACCAACCGCCCCTTGAACGACGGCACCCCAGGCCGCGCCCGGTCCACCGGCAACACCAACTCCTGCGGAACACCACGCAACGCATCACGCCAGAAGGCGAGTTGACCACTCAGCACACTCGCCGGGTCGTCCAACTCCCCCAACACCTCGCGCTGCCACAGCGCGTAATCCGCGTACTGCACCGGCAACGCATCCCAGCCCGGCACCCGGCCCTCGCACCGCGCCGCATACGCCACCTCCAGATCCCGCGCCAGCACACCCATCGACCAGCCGTCCACCGCCACGTGATGCGCCACCACCGACAACACGTACTCACCCGCACCCACGACCACCAGGCAGACCCGCCACGGCAGATCCGTACGGAGGTCGAAGCCGGTGGCCAGCTGTCCGGCGAGGGTCCGGTCGAGGTCGGCCTCGTCGACGCGAACCACGATCAGCGGCGGACGCCCCGCATCGCCGTGCCTGACCTCCTGATGCGGAACACCGTCGACGTCGGGCAGGACGGTACGCAGGCTCTCGTGGCGGTCGGCCACGTCACCCAGCGCGGCCTCCAGCGCGGCCACATCCAGCACACCCGAGATCCGCAACGCCAACGGCAAGTTGTACGCAGACGACGCACCCGGAACCGTCTCCTCAAGCCGGTTCAGAAACCACATCCGCTGCTGCGCGAACGACAACGGCACCACATCCGGCCGCACCCACGGCCGCAACTCCAACCGCCCCTCCCCCGCCATACCGGCCC
>NZ_JBFAHP010000085.1:0-2082 GCF_040654255.1 Streptomyces sp. NPDC050732 | reverse complement strand
GCCGACTTCCCCGTCATCCTCGGCGGCGCCGCGCTGACCCGCGCCTACGTCGAGCAGGACCTGCACGAAATCTACGAGGGCGAGGTGCGCTACGCGCGCGACGCGTTCGAGGGCCTGCGCCTGATGGACGCCCTCATCGCGGTCAAGCGCGGGGTGCCCGGCGCCACCCTGCCCGAACTCAAGCAGCGCCGGGTGCCCAGCAAGGCCGCCACCGCGGTGCTGGAGGTGACCGAACAGGAGCAGCCGGCGCGCTCGGAGGTGGCCAGCGACAATCCGGTGCCCGTCCCGCCGTTCTGGGGCACCCGGGTGGTCAAGGGCATCCAGCTCAAGGAGTACGCCTCCTGGCTGGACGAGAGCGCCCTGTTCAAGGGCCAGTGGGGCCTCAAGCAGGCCCGCACCGGCACCGGCCCCACCTATGAAGAACTCGTCGAGAGCGAGGGACGGCCCCGCCTGCGCGGCTGGCTGGACCGCCTCCACAGCGACAACCTCCTCCAGGCCGCCGTCGTGCACGGCTACTTCCGCTGCGTGTCCAAGGGCGAGGACCTGATCCTGCTGGACGAGGCCGGCGCCGAACACACCCGCTTCACCTTCCCCCGCCAGCCGCGCGGCCGCCGGCTGTGCCTGGCGGACTTCTTCCGCCCCGAGGAATCCGGCGAGAGCGACGTCGTGGGGCTGCAGGTGGTCACCGTCGGCTCGAAGATCGGCGAGGCCACCGCCGAACTGTTCGCCGCCGACTCCTACCGCGACTACCTCGAACTGCACGGCCTGTCCGTCCAGCTCGCCGAGGCCCTCGCCGAATACTGGCACGCCCGGGTCCGTTCCGAACTGGGCATCGCCGCAGGCGACCCCGACACCCCCGAGGGCATGTTCCGCACCCAGTACCAGGGCTGCCGCTACTCCCTGGGCTACCCCGCCTGCCCCGACCTGGCAGACCGCGCCAAAATCGCCGCCCTGCTCCAGCCCGAACGGATCGGCGTACAGCTCTCCGAGGAGTTCCAGCTGCACCCCGAGCAGTCCACCGACGCCATCGTCGTCCACCACCCCCAGGCCGGCTACTTCAACGCCGGAGGCCGGCCATGAGTGCCCTGCGCGACCTCATCCGCCAGCCCGAGCCCACCTTCTCCTTCGAGTTCTTCCCGCCCAAGACAGCGGCCGCGGCCACCGCCCTGTGGCGCACCATCCGCCGCATCGAAACCCTCGCCCCCGCCTTCGTCTCGGTCACCTACGGCGCCGGCGGCTCCTCCCGGGAACGCACCGTGGAGGTCACCAAACGCATCGCCACCGAGACGACACTGCGCCCCGTCGCCCACCTGACCGCCATCGGGCACTCGGTGGCCGAACTGCGCCACATCATCGGCCAGTACGCCGACGCGGGCGTACGCGACGTGCTGGCGGTGCGCGGCGACCCGCCCGGCGACCCGGGCGCCGACTGGATCCCCCACCCCCACGGCCTCACCCACGCCCACGAACTGGTGCGCCTGGTCAAGGAGTCGGGAGACTTCAGCGTCGGCGTGGCCGCCTTCCCCGAACGCCACCCGCGCTCACCCGACTGGGACAGCGACATCCGCCACTTCGTCGCCAAGTGCCGCGCGGGCGCCGACTACGCCATCACCCAGATGTTCTTCCACACCGAGGACTACCTGCGGCTGCGCGACAAGGTGGCCGCCGCCGGCTGCGACACCCCGATCATCCCGGAGATCATGCCGGCCACCGACGTGCGCCAGATCAGCCGCTTCGCCCGGCTCAGCGGCGCCGCCTTCCCCGAAACCCTGGCCCACCGCCTGGAGGCCGCCCGCGACGACCCCGCCGAAGGCCACCGCATCGGCGTCGAGCACGCCACCGCGATGGCCTGCCGCCTGCTGGCCGAGGGCGCCCCCGGACTGCACTACATCACCCTCAACCGCTCGACGGCCACGCTCGAGATCCACCGCAACGTCACCACCTCAAGGAGCACCCCGCATGACCTCGCAGCCCACCACTGACGGCCAGGACTTCAAGGTCGCCGACCTCTCGCTTGCGGCGTTCGGCCGTAAGGAGATCACGCTGGCCGAGCACGAGATGCCCGGTCTGATGGCGATCCGC
>NZ_JBFAHP010000084.1:0-2658 GCF_040654255.1 Streptomyces sp. NPDC050732 | reverse complement strand
ACGCCGGCGGGAAGACCCTCCAACGTCGCGACAAGCGCGGGTCCGTGCGACTCCCCCGCGGTCAGCCAACGCAACCTGCTCAACGGTGTGCTCCTTTGCCCTGCGTGGTTCGGTGCTCTACGAGGTCGCGTCGCCGGTGAACAGGCGGCGCAGCTCGTCGTGGAAGTCCGGGAAGGTCTTCGCCACGCAGGCCGGGTCGTCCAGCGAGATCGTGTCGGGAACGGCGAGTCCGAGGACCGAGAAGGACATCGCGATCCGGTGGTCGCGGTGGCACGCGATGCGGGTGGGGCGCGGCACTCCGGGCCTGACGGTGATCCAGTCCTTCCCTTCGGAGGTCTCGATGCCGCAGGCCCTCAGGTTCTCCGCCATGGCGGCGACGCGGTCGGACTCCTTCAGCCGCGCGTGCGCGACGCCGCGGATCGTGATGGGCGCATCGGCCAGGGGCGCGATGGCGGCGAGGGTCATGAACGTGTCGGAGATCTCGCCCATGTCCACGGTGAAGCCGCCGCGCAGCGGGCCGGTGCCCGAGACGGTGGTGGCCGTCGGCCCCACCCGCACCTCGGCGCCCGCCTGTGCGAGCACGTCGACGAAGCGGAGGTCGCCCTGCAGACTGTCGGTGCCCAGGCCGGGCACGGTGACCGTGCGTCCGGTGACGGCCGCCGCGGCGAAGATGTACGAGGCGGAGGACGCGTCGGGTTCGACGACGACGTCCGTCGCGTCGTACGCCCCCGGCCGGACGTGGAGGGTGCCGTCCGCGCTCTCCTCGACCTGGGCTCCGAAGCGCCGCATCAGGGCCACGGTCATGTCGACGTACGGGCGGCTGACCAGGCTTCCCGTGCGGATCCGCAGGCCGCGGCGCATCAGCGGGGCCGCCATCAGCAGTCCACTCAGGTACTGGCTGCTCAGGGACGAGTCGACGGAGAGTTCGCCGCCCTCGATGCCGTGGGCGCGGATCAGCAGGGGGAGCCCGTTGCCCGGGCCCGGCTCCAGGTCGGCGCCGAGGGCGCGGAGCGCCTCGATCAGGGGGCGCTGCGGGCGGGCGCGCAGCTGCGACGAGCCGTCGAAGAGGAAGGTGCCGTGGCCGGTGGCGGCGAACGGGGGCAGGAAGCGGGCCGCCGTCCCGGCGTCCGCGCACCACGGCCGGGCGGGGCCGACGGGTCCGCGTCCCGCGCCCGTCACCTCCCAGAACGCGTCGTCGGGGCCGCTCCGCACCGGGATGCCGGACACGCCGAGCGCCTCGCGGAAGGCGACCGTGTCCTCGCTGACCAGCGGGGCGCGGAGGGTGCTCGTGCCGTCGGCGGCGGCGGCCAGCAGAAGCAGTCGGTTGGTCAGACTCTTCGATCCCGGTATGCGGGCGGCCAGGCCGGTGCCCGGCTCCTTCTCCGTGATCACGCGGATGCCTCCATGCGGCGGGGGGGTGAGGTGGGGCCGGGGAGCGCTCTTGGGGGAAGGAGCTCCCCGGCCCGGTCAGAGGGGTCGCGTCAGGGCCGGGGCGTCGAACCCGTGGTGACAGGACCACGGCGTCAGGCCTGTGGTCCCTTCACCATTCGAGCAGGGCGAGGCCCGCGGCCATGCCGCCGCCGAAGCCCGCGAGCAGGATCAGGTCGCCGGGCCGGAAGGCCCCTTCGCGGGCGGCGGCGTCCAGCGTGATGGGGATCGACGCCGCGCCGGTGTTGCCGTACTGCTCCAGGGTCAGGTGCGTGGTGGCCCGGGACAGCGCCAGGTCCTCGATCACCGTGTCCAGCATGACGCCGTTGGCCTGGTGCGGCACGAAGTGCGCGACGTCGTCGGGCACCACCCCGGCCTCGTGCAGGAACTGCTTGGTCAGCTGGGGCAGTTGCTCCACCACGAACCGGCGCACCTCGCGCCCGTCCATAGCGAAGTACTGCAGCCCCGCGTCGAGGACCGCCCGGTCGGCGGGCTGCCTGCTGCCGCCCGCGGGCACCTGGATCAGCCCGGCGAGCTCGCCGACGGTGTGCAGGGTGACGTGCCGCACCCGCGCCCCGGCCGCTCCGCGTCCGTCGCCGGCCGGGCCGAGCACCATCGCTCCGGCGCCGTCCCCGAACAGCACCACCGTCTTGCGGTCGGCGGGGTTCAGGATCCGCGAGTAGACGTCCGCGCCGATCACCAGCGCGTGACCGCCCTGGCGGGCCAGCATGCCCTCGACCACCGACAGCGCGAACACGCTGCCCGAGCAGACCGCGTTCACGTCGAATGCCGCCGCGCCGAGGGCGCCGAGCTGCTGCTGCACGTAGACCGCGGTCGGCGGCTGCGGCCGGTCCGGCGTGGACGTCGCCACCACGATGAGCGACAGCTGGCCGACGGTGATGCCCGCCGACTCCAGTGCCGCCCGCCCGGCCGCCACCGCGAGATCGGAGGTGGCCTGGCCGGGCGCGACCCAACGCCGCTCCCGGATCGCTGTCTTGCGTACGATCCACTCGCCGTCGACCCCGGCCGGCGCGCCGACCTCGTCATTGGTGACGATACGGTCCGGTACGTAGGCGCCCGTACCGAGAACTGCGATATCGGCTGCGATACCGGTCATTCGCCTGCCCCACCCTCAACGCGACGTGAATGGATTCTGCATGTGTCCGGCGCCTGTCCGGCGCCTCCGCACTCGCGCGCGGCGTGCGTGGGCGGCACCGACCGGCCGCCCAC
>NZ_JBFAHP010000083.1:0-2735 GCF_040654255.1 Streptomyces sp. NPDC050732 | reverse complement strand
TTTTTCGGGTTCCCATAACCGCACCACACCCAACCCCCACCCCCACCCCAGCCACTCACAACACACCACTTTACGCCGCGTGGGGCGCCCCACCGGCCGGTGGGGCGCCCCTCGGAAACACGATCAGACTGCGTGCAGGCGACTACTCGCCCGACAGCACCGCCTGCGCGGCCTTGCGAGCCTCTTCGGCGCTGTCCGCGGCACGCGCCGCCGACGCGGCACGCTCGCACTGCGCCAGCGTGTACTTGGCGAGCGTCGCGCGCACGTAAGGAATGGACGCCGCACCCATCGACAGAGAGGTGACACCCAGACCGGTCAGCACACACGCGAGCAGCGGGTCCGAAGCCGCCTCACCGCACACGCCACAGCTCTTGCCCTCGGCACGCGCCGCCTCGGCGGACATCGACACCAGGTCGAGCAGCGCGGGCTGCCACGGGTCCTGCAGCCGGGACACCGCACCCACCTGCCGGTCGGCGGCGAAGGCGTACTGAGCGAGGTCGTTGGTGCCCAGCGACAGGAACTCGACCTCCTGAAGGATCGAGCGCGCCCGCAGCGCGGCCGACGGGATCTCGACCATCGCGCCGAACTTCGCCTGCAGCCCCGCCTCACGGCACGCGTCCGCGAAGGCCTTGGCGTCGGTGCGGTCCGCCACCATCGGGGCCATGACCTCAAGGTAGACGGGCAGCCCCTCGGCGGCCTTGGCCAGCGCGGTCAGCTGGGTCCGCAGCACCTCGGGGTGGTCGAGCAGCGACCGCAGACCCCGCACACCGAGCGCCGGGTTCGGCTCGTCGCCGGGCGTCAGGAAGTCCAGCGGCTTGTCCGCGCCGGCATCCAGCACACGCACGACGACCCGGCCCTCGGGGAAGGCTTCGAGCACCTTGCGGTACGCCTCGACCTGCTTCTCCTCGGACGGCGCCTTCGTGCTGTCGTCCAGGAACAGGAACTCGGTACGGAACAGACCGACACCCTCGGCCCCCGCCTCGACCGCGGCCGGCACGTCGGCGGGACCGCCGACATTGGCGAGGAGCGGCACCTTGTGCCCGTCGGACGTCGCGCCCGGCCCGGTCGACGCGGCCAGCGCGGCCTTGCGCTCGGCGGCGGCGGCCGACAGCTGCGCCCGCTTCTCGTCGCTCGGGTCCACGAAGATCTCACCGGTGCTGCCGTCCACGGCGATGACCGTGCCCTCGGCGAGCTCACCGGCGCCGGGCAGCGCCACGACGGCAGGCACTCCGAGCGCACGCGCGAGGATCGCGCTGTGGCTCGTGGGACCGCCCTCTTCCGTGACGAAGCCGAGCACCAGAGCCGGGTCGAGCAGTGCGGTGTCCGCGGGCGCCAGGTCACGCGCGATCAGCACGTACGGCTGGTCGCTGTCAGGAACGCCGGGCATCGGAACGCCCAGCAGCCGCGCGACGATACGGTTCCGCACGTCGTCGAGGTCCGCCACGCGACCGGCCATGTACTCACCGGCACCGGCCAGCAGTTCGCGGTAGTGGGAGAAGGCGTCGTAGACGGCGCGCTCGGCCGTGCTGCCGACGGTGATGCGCCGGTCGACGTCGGACATGAGCTCCGGGTCCTGGGCGATCATGGCCTGTGCCTCAAGCACCGCCTGGGCCTCGCCGCCCGCCAGGTTGCCGCGCGCATTCAGGTCGGCCGCCACAGCTTCCACGGCCTGGCGAGCGCGCCCCTGTTCGCGCTCGGCCTCCTCCGCGGGAATCTGCTTGGCCGGCGGCTCAAGCACAGCCGTACCCATGTGCCGAACCTCGCCGATCGCCACACCGTGGCTGACACCGACGCCTCGCAGCGTTGTCTCCATTTCACCCGTCTCCGGTAGTGCGACGGGCCCAGCCGCCGCGGTGGTTGTCCTGCCTGCCGTCAGCGACGGCGATGACGTCACTTCCAGCTGAAGAGCGCGTCGCCGGCCTTCACGTCGCCGGCCTCGACGAGGTCGGCGAGGGACTCGGCCGTGGCCTCAAGCGCCACGATCGGGCACACCGGGGACTTGCCGGCCGCCTCGACGGCGGACGGGTTCCAGCGGACCACGGCCTGACCGCGCCGCACGGTGTCGCCCTTGTTGACGAGCAGCTCGAAGCCCTCACCATTGAGCTGGACAGTGTCGATGCCCAGGTGCGTCAGCACACCGTGACCCTGGTCGTCGACCACCACGAACGCGTGGGGGTGGAGAGAGACGACGATGCCGTCCACGGGAGAGACGGCCTCCGAAGGCTCACGCACGGGATCGATAGCCGTGCCAGGCCCGACCATCGCGCCTGAGAACACGGGATCCGGTACAGCAGAGAGCCCAATGGCACGTCCTGCAAGCGGGGACGAAACGCTGGTCATGGCAAGCCTCCCAGGGGGTGGAGATTCATAGCCGTCGTCACTACCTGTCCGGGACGACGCGCTGTTCAGAAGGGTAAGTCATAAGAAGTCCCGGTTCCGCATGAGTGGTCCCGGTTCACGGACGTAGAGGCAGCGCACAAACGATTTGCGCCCGGCGTGATGCCCGATGTACAGTCGTACTCCTGCCTGAGGCCGTGGGACGCAAGCGTCCGGCCCCGGCGGCATCCTTCACATCAGATCCTATCCCTGGGATCGGTTCCGCATGTTCGCGGTGACCGTGGTCAGAGAGTCGAATGAGACCTGATAAAGTCGGAACCGCCGGAAAGGGAAACGCGAAAGCCGAAAGGCCGGAGCGGGAACCGGAAAGGCACCGAGGAAATCGGACACGAAAGAGT
>NZ_JBFAHP010000082.1:0-2780 GCF_040654255.1 Streptomyces sp. NPDC050732 | reverse complement strand
GTGACGAGAGCGAAGTCGCCGTCCCCCGGGAACGTCGCCGCCTCGACGGTCCCGATCGGCGCGCCGTCCTGCTCCTCCGACCACTGCTGGGCGGCCCCGGCCGGGGCGGTGCCCGGGCCCTTCGGGCCGGCCCGCCCTGGGCCCCACAGCCGGCAAGGCGGCTGGCCGGCCCGTGCCCGCAGGGCGGTGCCCGCCCCCGTGCGCGAGCCCGTCCCGGGCCCCGCCCCGGCAAGGCCGGTGCCCGGCCCCCCCGCGCCCCCTCTTCTGCGAGCCCCACCCCCGCCCCACCCCTCGTCTTCCGCGAGGTGCCCCCCTTCTTCTGCCGCCGCGTTCCCCCGGCGCCGACCCGACATCGCCGCCGCCCCCGACACCGACCGTCCCCGACGCCGACCCGACCCCAGCGCCGCCCCCAGCTTCAAGGAGTGCCTTTCCGTGCGTATCGCCGTGACCGGATCGATAGCGACCGACCACCTGATGGTCTTTCCCGGACGCTTCGCCGAGCAGCTGATCAAGGAACAGCTGGAGCGGGTCTCCCTGTCCTTCCTCGCCGACCGGCTCGAGGTGCGCCGAGGCGGCGTCGCCGCCAACATCGCCTTCGGGCTGGGCCTGCTGAACCTGGACCCCCTCCTGATCGGCGCGGCGGGACGCGACTTCGCCGAGTACGACACCTGGCTGCGCGAACACGGCGTGGACACCTCCGCCGTCCAGGTCAGCGACACCCTGCACACCGCCCGCTTCGTGTGCACCACCGACCAGGACCAGAACCAGATCGCCACCTTCTACGCCGGCGCCATGGCCGAGGCCGCCCACATCGACCTGGCCGCCGTCACCGAGCGCACCGGGCGGCCCCTGCTCGTCCTGATCGGCGCCGACGACCCCGCCGCCATGCTGCGCCATACCGCCACCGCCCACCGCCTTGACATCCCGGTGGCCGCCGACCCCTCCCAGCAACTGGCCCGCCTGGACCGCGAGCAGGCCCGCCGGCTCGTCGACGGCGCCCGCTGGCTGTTCACCAACGAATACGAGGCCGCCCTGCTGATGGAGCGCACCGGCTGGAGCGAGACAGACCTCCTGGAGCGGGTCGGCACCTGGATCACCACCCTGGGCGCCGGCGGCGTCTCGCTGGCCCGCGCCGGCTGCCCCAAACTGCCCGTGCCCGCCGTCCCCGCCGACACGATCGCCGACCCCACCGGCGCCGGCGACGCCTTCCGCTCCGGCTTTTTGGCCGGCACCGCCTGGAACCTGCCCCACGAACGCGCCGCCCAGCTCGGCTGCGCCCTGGCCACCACCGTCCTGGAATCGGTCGGCACCCAGGAGTACAAGCTCATCCCGGCCGACCTGACCGCCCGCATCGAGCAGACCTACGGCCCCGGCGCGGCCCGCGTCCTGGAGGCGCAGATCGCGAGGACCGCATGAACAGCACCCAGCAACAGCGCGCCGACGCCCTGCGCCAGGCCCTGGCCACCCGCGTGGTGGTGGCCGACGGCGCGATGGGCACCATGCTCCAGGCCCAGGACCCCACCCTGGACGACTTCCAGCAGCTCGAAGGCTGCAACGAAGTCCTGAACGTCACCCGCCCCGACATCGTGCGCTGCGTGCACCAGGAGTACTTCGCGGCCGGCGTGGACTGCGTGGAGACCAACACCTTCGGCGCCAACCAGGCGGCCCTGGGCGAGTACGACATCGCCCACCGCATCCGCGAACTCTCCCAGGCCGGCGCCCGCATCGCCCGCGAGGTCGCCGACGAGTTCACCGCCTCCACCGGACAGCAGCGCTGGGTGCTCGGCTCGATCGGCCCCGGCACCAAACTGCCCACCCTGGGCCACACCGACTTCACCACCCTGCGCGACGGCTTCCAGGCCAACGCCGAAGGACTCATCGCCGGCGGCGCCGACGCGCTCCTGGTGGAGACCACCCAGGACCTGCTGCAGACCAAGGCCTCGGTGCTCGGTGCCCGCCGCGCCCTGAGCGCCGCCGGCCTCGACCTGCCCCTGGTGTGCTCCCTGGCCTTCGAGACGACCGGCACCATGCTGCTCGGCTCGGAGATCGGCGCCGCGCTGACCGCCCTGGAACCGCTGGGCATCGACATGATCGGCCTGAACTGCTCGACCGGCCCGGCCGAGATGACCGAACACCTGCGCTACCTCGCCCGCCACTCCCGCATCCCGCTGCTGTGCATGCCCAACGCCGGCCTGCCGGTGCTGACCAAGGACGGCGCGCACTTCCCCCTGGACCCGGCCGGACTGGCCGACGCGCAGGAGAGTTTCGTGCGCGAGTACGGCCTGTCCCTGGTGGGCGGCTGCTGCGGCACCACCCCCGAACACCTGCGTCAGGTGGTGGAGCGGGTGCGCGGTGTCGAGGCGCCGGCGCGTGATCCGCGTCCGGAGCCGGGTGCCGCCTCGCTCTACCAGACGGTGCCGTTCCGTCAGGACACCGCCTATATGGCGATCGGGGAGCGCACGAACGCGAACGGGTCGAAGAAGTTCCGGGAGGCGATGCTGGAGGGCCGCTGGGACGACTGTGTGGAGATGGCCCGCGAGCAGATCCGCGAGGGCGCGCACATGCTCGACCTATGTGTCGACTATGTGGGCCGGGACGGGGTGGCCGACATGGCCGAGCTGGCCGGCCGCTTCGCGACCGCCTCCACGCTGCCCATCGTGCTGGACTCCACCGAACTGCCCGTTTTGCAGGCGGGGTTGGAGAAGCTGGGCGGGCGGGCGGTCATCAACTCCGTCAACTACGAGGACGGGGACGGCCCCGAGTCGCGGTTCGCGAAGGTG
>NZ_JBFAHP010000081.1:1425-2961 GCF_040654255.1 Streptomyces sp. NPDC050732 | reverse complement strand
GTTTCAGAACCAACACAGTGGACGCGAGCAACTGAGGACAAGCCCTCGGCCTATTAGTACCAGTCACCTCCACCCGTTACCGGGCTTCCAGATCTGGCCTATCAACCCAGTCGTCTACTGGGAGCCTTAACCCCTCAAAGGGGGTGGGAATACTCATCTCGAAGCAGGCTTCCCGCTTAGATGCTTTCAGCGGTTATCCTTTCCGAACGTAGCCAACCAGCCATGCCCTTGGCAGGACAACTGGCACACCAGAGGTTCGTCCGTCCCGGTCCTCTCGTACTAGGGACAGCCCTTCTCAATATTCCTACGCGCACAGAGGATAGGGACCGAACTGTCTCACGACGTTCTAAACCCAGCTCGCGTACCGCTTTAATGGGCGAACAGCCCAACCCTTGGGACCGACTCCAGCCCCAGGATGCGACGAGCCGACATCGAGGTGCCAAACCATCCCGTCGATATGGACTCTTGGGGAAGATCAGCCTGTTATCCCCGGGGTACCTTTTATCCGTTGAGCGACGGCGCTTCCACAAGCCACCGCCGGATCACTAGTCCCGACTTTCGTCCCTGCTCGACCCGTCGGTCTCACAGTCAAGCTCCCTTGTGCACTTACACTCAACACCTGATTACCAACCAGGCTGAGGGAACCTTTGGGCGCCTCCGTTACCCTTTGGGAGGCAACCGCCCCAGTTAAACTACCCATCAGACACTGTCCCTGATCCGGATCACGGACCGAGGTTAGACATCCAGCACGACCAGAGTGGTATTTCAACGGCGACTCCACGAACACTGGCGTGCCCGCTTCAAAGTCTCCCACCTATCCTACACAAGCCGAACCGAACACCAATATCAAACTGTAGTAAAGGTCCCGGGGTCTTTCCGTCCTTCTGCGCGAAACGAGCATCTTTACTCGTAGTGCAATTTCACCGGGCCTATGGTTGAGACAGTCGAGAAGTCGTTACGCCATTCGTGCAGGTCGGAACTTACCCGACAAGGAATTTCGCTACCTTAGGATGGTTATAGTTACCACCGCCGTTTACTGGCGCTTAAGTTCTCAGCTTCGCACACCCGAAAGTGCACTAACCGGTCCCCTTAACGTTCCAGCACCGGGCAGGCGTCAGTCCGTATACATCGCCTTACGGCTTCGCACGGACCTGTGTTTTTAGTAAACAGTCGCTTCTCGCTGGTCTCTGCGGCCACCCCCAGCTCACGGAGTAAATCCGATCACCGGTGATGGCCCCCCTTCTCCCGAAGTTACGGGGGCATTTTGCCGAGTTCCTTAACCATAGTTCACCCGAACGCCTCGGTATTCTCTACCTGACCACCTGAGTCGGTTTAGGGTACGGGCCGCCATGAAACTCGCTAGAGGCTTTTCTCGACAGCATAGGATCATCCACTTCACCACAATCGGCTCGGCATCAGGTCTCAGCCTTGTGTGCGACGGATTTACCTACCGCACGGCCTACACCCTTACCCCGGGACAACCACCGCCCGGGCTGGACTACCTTCCTGCGTCACCCCATCACTCACCTACTACCA
>NZ_JBFAHP010000081.1:0-1328 GCF_040654255.1 Streptomyces sp. NPDC050732 | reverse complement strand
TGAATGACACGACTTCGGCGGTACGCTTGAGCCCCGCTACATTGTCGGCGCGGAATCACTAGACCAGTGAGCTATTACGCACTCTTTCAAGGGTGGCTGCTTCTAAGCCAACCTCCTGGTTGTCTCTGCGACTCCACATCCTTTCCCACTTAGCGTACGCTTAGGGGCCTTAGTCGATGCTCTGGGCTGTTTCCCTCTCGACCATGGAGCTTATCCCCCACAGTCTCACTGCCGTGCTCTCACTTACCGGCATTCGGAGTTTGGCTAAGGTCAGTAACCCGGTAGGGCCCATCGCCTATCCAGTGCTCTACCTCCGGCAAGAAACACACGACGCTGCACCTAAATGCATTTCGGGGAGAACCAGCTATCACGGAGTTTGATTGGCCTTTCACCCCTAACCACAGGTCATCCCCCAGGTTTTCAACCCTGGTGGGTTCGGTCCTCCACGACCTCTTACAGCCGCTTCAACCTGCCCATGGCTAGATCACTCCGCTTCGGGTCTTGAGCGCGCTACTAAATCGCCCTATTCGGACTCGCTTTCGCTACGGCTTCCCCACACGGGTTAACCTCGCAACACACCGCAAACTCGCAGGCTCATTCTTCAAAAGGCACGCAGTCACGACGTACAGCACAAGTGCTGCACGCGACGCTCCCACGGCTTGTAGGCACACGGTTTCAGGTACTATTTCACTCCGCTCCCGCGGTACTTTTCACCATTCCCTCACGGTACTATCCGCTATCGGTCACCAGGGAATATTTAGGCTTAACGGGTGGTCCCGCCAGATTCACACGGGATTTCTCGGGCCCCGTGCTACTTGGGTGTCTCTCAAACGAGCCGCTGATGTTTCGACTACGGGGGTCTTACCCTCTACGCCGGACCTTTCGCATGTCCTTCGCCTACATCAACGGTTTCTGACTCGTCTCACAGCCGGCAGACTGTGAAAGAGAGATCCCACAACCCCGTATGCGCAACCCCTGCCGGGTCTCACACGCATACGGTTTGGCCTCATCCGGTTTCGCTCGCCACTACTCCCGGAATCACGGTTGTTTTCTCTTCCTGCGGGTACTGAGATGTTTCACTTCCCCGCGTTCCCTCCACACTGCCTATGTGTTCAGCAGCGGGTGACAGCCCATGACGACTGCCGGGTTTCCCCATTCGGAAACCCCCGGATCAAAGCCTGGTTGACGACTCCCCGGGGACTATCGTGGCCTCCCACGTCCTTCATCGGTTCCTGGTGCCAAGGCATCCACCGTGCGCCCTTAAAAACTTGGCCACAGATGCTCGCGTCCACTGTGCAGTTCTCAAACAACGACCAACCACCCATCAC
>NZ_JBFAHP010000080.1:0-3160 GCF_040654255.1 Streptomyces sp. NPDC050732 | reverse complement strand
GGGCCGGTATGGCGGGGGAGGGGCGGTTGGAGTTGCGGCCGTGGGTGCGGCCGGATGTGGTGCCGTTGTCGTTCGCGCAGCAGCGGATGTGGTTTTTGAACCGGCTTGAGGAGACGGTTCCGGGTGCGTCGTCTGCGTACAACTTGCCGTTGGCGTTGCGGATTTCGGGTGTGCTGGATGTGGCCGCGCTGGAGGCCGCGCTGGGTGATGTGGCCGACCGCCACGAGAGCCTGCGTACCGTCCTGCCCGAGGTGAACGGCGTACCCCATCAGCGCGTCCTGGACGGCGAAGCGGGGCGGCCACCCCTGCTGACCAGTGAGTGCACCGAGCAGCAGGTCGACGAGGTACTGGCGCGGCAGGCGGCACGCGGCTTCGACCTGCGCGCCGACCTGCCGTGGCGGGTGTGCCTGATAGCTGTCGGCACGGGTGAGTACGTGTTGTCGGTGGTGGCGCATCACGTGGCAGTGGACGGCTGGTCGATGGGTGTGCTAGCCCGTGACTTGGAGGCCGCCTACGCGGCGCGGTGCGAGGGCCGGGTGCCGGGCTGGGGTGCGCTCCCGGTGCAGTACGCGGATTACGCGCTGTGGCAGCGCGAGGTGTTGGGGGAGTTGGACGACCCGGCGAGTGTGCTGAGCGGTCAACTCGCCTTCTGGCGTGATGCGTTGCGTGGTGTTCCGCAGGAGTTGGTGCTGCCGGTGGACCGGGCGCGGCCTGGGGTGCCGTCGTTCAAGGGGCGGTTGGTGCCGGTGGCGGCGGACGCGTTCACGCACGGCCGGCTGGTGGAGGTGGCCGGGCAGGGCCGGGCGACGATGTTCATGGTGGTGCACGCGGCGGTGGCGCTGCTGCTGTCCCGCCTGGGAGCGGGGGATGACATCCCGCTGGGCACGCCGATCGCGGGCCGCGGGGACGCGGCGCTGGAGGGGCTGGCCGGCTTTTTCGTCAACACCCTCGTCCTGCGCACGGACGTGAGCGGTGATCCGACCTTCGCCGAGCTTCTTGAGCGGGTGCGGGCCGCGGATCTGGCGGCGTACGCCCATCAGGACGTCCCCTTCGAGCGCCTGGTCGAGGAGGTCAACCCGACGCGTTCGGTGTCCCGCAACCCCCTGTTCCAGGTGATGCTCGCCCTGGACAACGTGCCCGAACCGCAGTGGCGGCTCCGCGGCGCGGAGGTGCGCTCCGCGTCGATGGTCTCCCCGGTCGCCCGCTTCGACCTCGCGGTGACCCTGACGGAACGGCGCGACGAGCGCGGTGCGCCCGCCGGCCTCGACGGCGAGATCCTCTACGCGACCGACCTCTTCGACGACCGCACCGCGCAGGCGCTGGCGGACCGGTTGGGCCGCGTCCTCGCACAGGCCGCCTCCGATCCGGACCTCCGCCTCAGCGAGATCGACATCCTGACGCCCGCCGAACGCTCACAGACCGTCGAGCGCTGGAACGACACTGCGGCCGCTGTCCCGGACGCGTCGGTGCCGGAACTGATCGCCGCACAGGCGAAGCGCACGCCCGACGCCGTCGCGGTGCGGTGTGGCTCGGACGCCTTGTCCTACCGGGAGTTGGATGTGGCGGCGGGGCGTCTGGCGTCGTATCTGGCGGGTGTGGGTGTGGGGCGTGGTGATCGTGTAGCGGTGGTGATGGAGCGCTCGGTTGATCTGGTTGTTGCGTTGTTGGGGGTGTGGCGTGCGGGGGCGGCGTATGTGCCGGTGGATGTGGAGTATCCGGCGGAGCGGGTGGGGTTCCTGTTGGGGGATTCGGCGCCGGTAGCGGTGGTGTGTACGGAGGCGTATCGGGATGTGATCCCTGCGGGTGTGGGTGCGCGGTTGGTGGTGCTGGATGATCCGGGGGTTCGTGCGGCTGTTGCGGGATGCCCGGTCGACCGCTCGGCGGTCGGCGTTGGGGCGGATGACGTGGCGTATGTGATGTATACGTCGGGTTCGTCGGGGGTGCCGAAGGGTGTGGCGGTTCCGCACGGGAGTGTGGTGGGGCTGGTGGGGGATCCGGGTTGGCCGGTGGGGCCCGGGGATGTGGTGTTGATGCATGCGCCGCATGCCTTTGATGTGTCGCTGTTCGAGGTGTGGGTGCCGCTGGCGGCGGGCGGCCGCGTCGTGATCGCGGGGCCGGGTGTGGTGGATGCGGCTCGCATTCGTGCCGCGATTGCTGATGGTGTGTCGGTGGTGCATGTGACGGCGGGGATGTTCCGGGTGCTTGCGGAGGAGTCCCCGGAGTGTTTCGCCGGGTTGGATGAGGTGCTGACGGGCGGTGATGTGGTGCCGGTCGGTGCGGTGGCGCGGGTGCGGGAGGCATGCCCGGAGGTGGCGGTCCGGCACTTGTACGGCCCCACCGAAATCACCCTCTGCGCGACGTCACACCTGCTGCGACCCGAGGAGGAGGCAGGTCGGACGCTCCCCATCGGGCGACCTCTCGCCAACCGGCAGGTGTACGTCCTGGACGCCTTCCTGCGCCCGGTCCCGCCCGGCGTCACGGGCGAGCTCTACATCGCCGGGTCCGGCCTTGCGCGCGGCTATCTGCGGCGGCCGGCCCTGACGGCGGAACGTTTCGTGGCCTGCCCGTTCGGTGACGGCGGTGGACGGCGGATGTACCGGACCGGCGACCTCGTCCGGTGGACGGCCGACGGCGAGCTGCTGTTCGTGGAGCGCGCGGACGAGCAGGTGAAGGTGCGTGGATTCCGCGTCGAGCCGGGCGAGGTCGAGTCGGTGCTCGCCGGGCACGCCTCGGTCGGCCAGGTGGCGGTGGTGGCCCGCGAGGACCGCCCCGGCGACAAACGGCTGGTCGCCTACGTCGTGCCCGCCACCCGGCGGAGCCTCGACCCCCGGGAGATACGGGACTACGCGGCAAGGACGCTGCCCGAGTACATGGTCCCGGCCGCCGTACTGCTCCTCGACGCACTGCCGATCACGGCCAACGGCAAGCTCGACCGCGCCGCCCTTCCGGCACCGGACCTCACCGCCCGGGTCTCCCGGCGCGAACCGCGCACACAGACCGAGGAGATCCTGTGCGGCCTGTTCGCCGAGGTGCTCGGGCTGGAGTGGATCGGGATCGAGGACGGCTTCTTCGACCTGGGCGGGGATTCGCTGTCGGGTATGCGGTTGGTGGCGCGGGTGCGGGCGGTGCTGGATGTGGAGGTGGGGATCGGGGAGTTGTT
>NZ_JBFAHP010000079.1:0-3297 GCF_040654255.1 Streptomyces sp. NPDC050732 | reverse complement strand
AGATCACCGGCTTCGTCCAGGCCGTCCAGGCCGGCGGCGGCACCCCCGGCGGCCTGCACCTGGAGACCACCCCCGACGACGTCACCGAGTGCGCCAGCACCGAAGCAGACCTGGAAACCGTGGGCGAGCGCTACACCTCGTGCTGCGACCCCCGCCTCAACCCCACCCAGGCCCTGCACGCCGTCAACGCCTGGCCCGCCTGACCCACCCCCCGCATCCGCAGCCACGCATCAAGTCCAAGGACTGGAACCATGACCGGCATACCCCCCATCAGCCCCTACCCCCTGCCCGCCGAGGGCGACCTGCCCCCGGCCGCCGTGTCCTGGACCGCCGACGCCGACCGCGCGGTCCTCCTCGTCCACGACATGCAGCGCTACTTCCTCAAGCCCTTCCCCGCCGGCCTGCGCCAGGACCTGATCACCCACGCCGCCCAACTGCGCGACCAGTGCGCCGCCCAGGGCATCCCCGTCGCCTACACCGCCCAGCCCGGCGGCATGAACGACGAACAGCGCGGCCTGCTCAAGGACTTCTGGGGCCCGGGCATGCGCCCCGCCCCCGAAGACCGCCAGGTCGTCGACGCCCTGGCCCCCACCCAGCAGGACTGGCTGCTCACCAAGTGGCGCTACAGCGCCTTCTTCAAGACCGACCTCCTGGAGCGGATGCGCGCCGCCGGCCGCGACCAGCTCATCCTGTGCGGCGTCTACGCCCACGTCGGCGTCCTGGCCACCGCCGTGGACGCCTTCACCCACGACATCCAGCCGTTCTTCGTCGCGGACGCCACCGCCGACTTCTCCCAGGACTACCACCGCTCGGCCCTCACCTACGCCGCCGAGCGCTGCGCCCGGGTCACCACCGTCAAGGGGCTGTTCACATGAGCCAGACACCACCCACCCCCACCACGCCCGGCACACAGCCGGCCGCCGACCTGCTGGAGAGGGCACTGGCGGGCCGGGCACCGGCCTACGCCCTGCTGCACCGGCCCGGCACCACCGGCCCCGCCACCGTGGAGGTGCTGACCGGCACGGTGTCCCTGCCGGCCACCCTGGCCGACATCCCGCTGCCCGACGCCGGCGCCCCCGGCGCCCCGGCCCGCCACGAAGTCCTGGTCGTCATGCCCTACCGGCAGCTGGCCGAACGCGGCTTCGCCTGCGCGGACGACGGCACCCCCCTGGTGGCGATGACCGTGACCGGCCAGCAGCAACTGCCCCTGGACCAGGCCCTGGCCCGCCTCCCCGACATCCCCACCCCGCTGTCCGGCGGCGACTTCGACGTCGACGACGCCGCCTACGAGGACGTGGTGCGCCGGATCGCCAAGGAGATGATCGGCACCGGCGAAGGCGCCAACTTCGTCATCAAGCGCACCTTCGTCGCCGACATCACCGACTACGGCCCCGCCAGCGCCCCGGCCCTCTTCCGCCGGCTGCTGGAACGCGAATCCGGCGCCCACTGGACCTTCCTGATCCACACCGGCAGCCGCATCCTGGTCGGCGCCTCACCCGAGCGCCACGTCAGCCTCCAGGACGGCACCGCCGTCATGAACCCGATCAGCGGCACCTACCGCTACCCGCCCTCGGGCTCCACCCTGGAAGGCGTGCTGGAATTCCTCGGCGACCGCAAGGAGACCGACGAGCTCTACATGGTCCTCGACGAGGAACTGAAGATGATGGCCCGCATCTGCGACACCGGCGGCCGCGTGGTGGGCCCCTACCTCAAGGAAATGGCCCGCCTCGCCCACACCGAGTACTTCATCGAGGGCCAGACCGACCGCGACGTGCGCGACATCCTGCGCGAGACGATGTTCGCCCCCACCGTCACCGGCAGCCCCCTGGAAAGCGCCTGCCGCATCATCCACCAGTACGAACCCGGCGGCCGCGGCTACTACAGCGGCGCCGCCGCCCTGATCGGACGCGACGCCCGAGGCGGGCGGGTGCTGGACTCCGCCATCCTCATCCGCACCGCCGACATCAGCCACCAAGGACGCATCGCCATCGGCGTCGGCGCCACCATCGTGCGCCACTCCGACCCCGCCTCGGAGGCCGCCGAGACCCGCGCCAAGGCCGCCGGACTGGTCGCCGCCCTGCGCGGCGACACCACCACCCGCTTCGCCGACCACCCCAGCGTCCGCCGCGCCCTGGAACTGCGCAACGACACCATCGCCGGCTTCTGGCTCTCCGACCTGCAAAGCCGCAGCGCCGCCCTGCCCCAGCTGGCCGGCCGCAAGGTCCTGGTCGTCGACGCCGAGGACACCTTCACCTCGATGATCGACCAGCAGCTGCGCTCGCTGGGCCTGCACGTCACCGTGCGCCGCTACGACCAGGACTACACCTTCGAGGGCCACGACCTGGTCGTGATGGGCCCCGGCCCCGGCGACCCGCAGGAAGTGGCCCACCCCAAGATGCACCACCTGCACACCGCCGTGGCCACCCTGCTGCGCGAACAGCGCCCCTTTATGGCCGTCTGCCTCAGCCACCAGGTCCTGGGCCTGCAACTGGGCCTGCCCCTGCGCCGCCGCAGCGTGCCCAACCAGGGCGTCCAAAAGGAGATCGACCTGTTCGGCACCCCCGAACACGTCGGCTACTACAACACCTTCGCGCTGCTGAGCGACGACGAGGAGTTCACCACCCACGGCGTGCCCGGGGTGCCCGACGGCCAGCTGGTCCAGGTCAGCCGGGACGCGGCCACCGCGGAGGTGCACGCCCTGCGCGGACCGGGCTTCGCCTCCCTGCAGTTCCACCCCGAATCCGTCCTCACCCGCCAGGGCCCGCGCATCGTGGGCACCGTCCTGGCCGGCCTCCTGGCCCCCGCCCGCACCCCCGACCCGGCCTGAGCGGGCCCCCAAGGCCGCCGGGCCGGCGCCCTCCCCCGAGCGCCGGCCCGGCACCCCCCCGATCTTTCTCCGAAGGAATGACGCATGTCTGAGCTGTCCCCGCAGACCGCCACCGCCGCCAACGGCACCGCCACCGCGACCGGCTCCGGTGCCGCCGCTGCTTCCGTGCCGGCCAACGGGCGGGCCGGTGCGCGGCGTTCGGAGACGTTGACGGGCACCGTGGAGGTGGACTTCCCCCAGTTCCGCACCCCGCCCGCCGAGCCGATGGGACTGCTCGCCGACTGGCTGGCGGCGGCCACCGAGCGCGGCGTGCGCGAGCCGCGCGCCCTGGCCCTGGCCACCGCCGACGAACGCGGCCGGCCCTCCTCCCGGATCCTGGCCGTCAACCAGGTCACCGAGCACGGCATCGTCTTCATCACCCACGCCGGCAGCCAAAAGGGCCGCGAACTGGCCGCCAACCCCCACGCCTC
>NZ_JBFAHP010000078.1:0-3652 GCF_040654255.1 Streptomyces sp. NPDC050732 | reverse complement strand
ACCGACATCGGCCGGCCCATCACCGTCAGGGGCCGCGACAGCCTCAAGCGGCACGGCGAGCTGTCCCTGCAGGTCCTGCCCGACTGGGAATGGTTTAACGTCCACCTCTACGAGACCCAGGATCCGGCCGTCATCTGGGTGGAGTGCGACGGCGAGGGCACCATCCGCTTCCCCGGCTACCCCGAGGGCCGCTACCGCAACCACTTCATCCACGGCTTCACCCTGCACGACGGACTCATCGCCGCCAGCCGCGAATACACCAACCCCATCGAACACATGCGGGCCCTGAACATCCCCACCCCCCACATCCAACGCGACTGGATCCCCTCCTGACCCCACCGGTCCATCCGCCGCACCCCCCACCACGTACCTACGCGCGAAGAGAGAGACCATGACCACGGACAACACCCCCCGGCCCGCGGCCCGTGCCACCATCGACCTCATCACCGCCGCCTGGCACACCCAGGCCGTCTACGCGGCGGCCAGGCTGGGGCTGCCCGATCTGATCGCGGCGGGCCACACGGGCCCGGCAGAGCTCGCCAAGGCCGCGGACGCGGACCCGGACGCCGTCCGGCGCCTGCTGCGTCTGCTGCTCCGCCTGGGCGTGGTCGACGGTGACGAGAACGACGGCTACCGCAACACGGACGTGGGCGACCTGCTGCGCGACCGGCCCGGTTCGCTGCGCGACGTGTGTCTGCTCTACGGCGAGGAGTTCTACCAGGCCTGGGGGGAGTCCATCGATACGTTCCGTACCGGCAGGAGCGGCTTCGAGAAGGCGTACGGGCGCTCGCTCGTCGGCTATCTGGGGGAGGACCCCGACGCCGCCCAGCGCTTCCAGCGCGCCATGCAGGCCCAGGCGAACAACTTCGCCTTCGACGCGGTGCCGCAGCACATCGACTTCACCGCCGACCAGCACGTCGTCGACATCGCGGGCGGCAGCGGCCAGCTCCTGTCCACGGTCCTCGGTGCCGCGCCGGCGGCCCGCGGCACCCTGCTCGACCTGGCGCACAACATTCCCATCGCCCGCGCGCACCTGGAACAGACGGTGGGCCTCGACCGCGCCGAGCTCGTCGCCGGGGACATGTTCACCGGCCCGATCCCGCAGGGAGCCGACACCTATCTCCTGTCCCGGGTCCTGGGCGACTGGTCGGAGGGCGACTGCGTACGCCTGCTGCGGTCCATACGCGAGGCCATGGGCCCGCGCTCCCGCCTCGTGATCATCGAGATGGTCGTCCAGGACGGCAAGGCCGGCCTGCTGGCCCCGCTGTGGGACCTCCACCTGATGGTCGTCAACGGCGGTCACCAGCGCTCGATCGGTGAGTACCACGAACTGGCGGGCCAGTCGGGCCTGGCCATCGAGCGTTCCGTACAACTCCCCATGGAGACCTCGGCACTGGTACTCACCGCCGCATCTGACATACCGTCATGATCCAGGAGTCCGCATGCCACAACAGCAGCCGAATCCACCGCGCACCATGAGTACCGCCGGGCCTTTCGGCCCGGGCGCCCGCCTCCGGGAAGCGGACGGCGTCCCGGGAGCGGGCCACGGCGCGCCCTTCATCCACGGCGTGCACACCTCGGTGGCGGCCTTCGTCGGGGACGCCCCGAGCCTGCCGGGCAAGCCGGCCTTTGTCCGTCATCCGCAGGAGTTCATCGAGGCGTTCTCGCAGCGCAGGGCCGACGGGGAGCCGCCCTCCTTCGTCCACGACGCCGTGCTCGGCCACTTCCGCAACGGGGGTGGCGGGGCCTGGGTCGTCGGGACGGGCGACGGCGCGGACCGGGTCGCCGCCCACCGGTCCGCCCTCGCCAGGCTGGAGCGCCTGCCGGAGATCACCCTCGTGGTGGCGCCGGATCTGTGGCGGGTGGAGGGGGACGCGCACGGCATCGCGCGGGAGATCGCCGGACACTGCAGCCGTGTGGGCCACCGGGTCGCGCTGCTGCACACCCGGCAGGGCCTCGCACCCGCCGATGTACGGAGCAGGCCGTTCGAACTGCCCGAGCCGGAGGCGCAGTTCGTCGCCGTCCACTATCCGTGGATCACCGTGACCGCGGCCGACGGACGCGAACGCCTGGTGCCGCCCTCCGGTCATGTGTCGGGGATGTGCTGCCGCGTCGACACCGAGCGGGGTGTGCACGCGACGCCCGTGGGGGCGCTGGTGGGCGTGGTCAAGCACGAGCGCGAACTCACCGAGGGCGAGCGGGATTCGGTGGGCGCGCTGGGGGTGAACTGCCTGCGGTTCGTCCGGGGGCAGGGCATCCGGGTGCTCGGGGCGCGCACGCTGTCCACCGACCCCGACTGGACCGAGCTCAGCGTCCGCCGCCTGGTGAACCACGCGCGCGCCTCGCTCGAACGGGGCACCCGGTGGGCCGCCTTCGACACGAACAGCGCCCGGCTGCGGGCGCTGATGCGCCAGTCGGCCACCACGTTCCTCAAGGGCCTGTGGCGCCAGGGGGCACTGCCCGGCCGGTCCGCGGCCGAGGCGTTCGAGGTCATCTGCGACGACACCAACAACACCCGCGAGGACATGGCGCGGGGCCGGGTGAACCTCGACGTCGGCCTCGCCGTCGTACGGCCGGCCGAATTCGTCACTTTCCGCGTTCAGCACGACATCGGGAACAGAATCAGCTGAGGAGAGATTTCAGTATGGAGAGTCACTCATGCGCACAGAATTCATGCGCGCGGAACCACAGACAGGGAATAAGGGCCGCCACGGACCACCCGCTCTGTGACCCCTGCATCAAAAAGCTGGAGCTTGATCTGCGTGCGCTGCCCGGCCTTCACCAGGAAGGCCTGCACCACGTCATGGCGACTTCACGGCGACGCAATCCGACGAAGGTGTCCGGGAGCCGCAGGCGGGACCACCTGAACGTCTCGGCACTCGACGCCAGAAGCAATATCGTCGCCATCCTGGAGTCATGGGCGGGCTATGTCGCGGAGGAACTCGGGACCACTCCCCCGACTCGCTCCGTCCCCCACCTCGCCTGCTTCCTTCTGCTCCACTTGGAGTGGCTCACGGCCCAGCCCCCGGCCCCGGACTTCGCGGAGGAGATCCACGGCCTCCACGTCGAACTGCTCCGCGTCATCGAACCCGACCGCGGCGACGGCGACCCGCTCACCAGACAGTGCGTGGTGGACAGCTGCACGGGAACGATCGTCGCCTCACCGCAGAATCCGCAGAGGGCGCAGAGTCCGCGCGGCGCAGGGGCCGCCGGAAGGAACAGCAGCAGCATCAGCTGCTCGGCGGGACACTCCTGGGAGGTACGGGAATGGCTCGTCCTGCGGCACCTCATGGACCGCCAGCGCAAGGAAGCCGCCTAGGCCTGACGGCTCAGCGGAACGCTCGGCCTGCTCAGCGGGAGAGAGCAGGGTAGGGCGTGAGCCGGAGGAGTAGAGGCGAGGCGGTCACGGCACGCGTGGAATCTCAGCGCCTGCCGTGGCCGCCTCAGCCACTTCGTCAGGTCACCGGATCTGGAGGTTGTCGAGGTAGGACTCCACGTTGCGCCGCGTCTCGGGCACGCTGTCGCCACCGAACTTCTCGGCGACCGCGTCGGCCAGAACGAGCGCGACCATGGCCTCCGCCACGATGCCGGCCGCCGGCACCGCACACACGTCGGAGCGCTGGTGGTGCGCCTTCGCCGCCTCACCGGTGAC
>NZ_JBFAHP010000077.1:0-3696 GCF_040654255.1 Streptomyces sp. NPDC050732 | reverse complement strand
AAGGACATCATCATGGCCGGTGACATGGCCCGGATGAAGCACCAGGCGATCGTGGGCAACATCGGCCACTTCGACAACGAGATCGACATGGCCGGTCTCGCCGCGATTCCCGGGATCGTCAAGGACGAGGTCAAGCCGCAGGTGCACACCTGGACCTTCCCCGAGGGCAAGGTCCTGATCGTGCTCTCCGAGGGCCGGCTGCTCAACCTGGGCAACGCCACCGGCCACCCCTCCTTCGTGATGTCCAACTCCTTCGCGGACCAGACGCTGGCCCAGATCGAGCTGTTCACCAAGCAGGAGCAGTACCCCACCGGCGTCTACGTGCTGCCCAAGCACCTGGACGAGAAGGTCGCCCGCCTCCACCTCGACGCCCTCGGTGTGAAGCTGACGACGCTGCGCCCGGAGCAGGCCGCCTACATCGGCGTCGAGGTCGAGGGCCCCTTCAAGCCCGACCACTACCGCTACTGACGGTCGACCGGCCACCGGTCAGCCCCACTTCAGCAGGCCCTCGCCCCCGCGGCGGGGGCCTGCCCCTTTGAGAGCCTGTCTTTGAGCCCTGCCGACACCTACAGCTCAACGCAGAAACCCGACCGAGGACCAGGACCAAGCCCATGCCCCGCGGCCGATATTCGCTCCATGATCCGCACGATCACACCCCCCTCGGCGAAGAACACTTCCACTGCGCGCCCGGCCCCTCCGGCTGGCGTTATGTCTCCCAACGAACCACCCCCTCAGGCACCCCCGCCGGCTCCGTCGACCTCGCACTCGACGACCGTGGCCGCCCCATCCGCCTGGAACACCACGCAGGCGACTGGCAGGTCCGCGCCGGCGCCCTCAACGGCGTCACCTGGGTCCGTACCGACCCCACAGGCGCACACGCCACCGAAGACAACGCCCCCGCCCACGCGTTCACCGGCACATCCCCCGCCTTTCTCATCGCGACGGCCCGGCTCCTGCGCCTGACCACCGCTTCCCCCGCGACCCGCATCCGCCTGGTCGCCTTCACGGACCCGGTCCTGGCCCCCCGCACCCTCGACCAGTCCTGGACCTTGCTGAAAAGCGAAGCACACGCCACTGACAACGGCCCTCTGATCGTGGACGAGTACCAGGTCACGGCCCTGGACACCGGCGAACAGCACGCCGTCCACATCACCGGCGACGTCG
Organism: Streptomyces sp. NPDC050732; assembly: GCF_040654255.1. Lineage (NCBI taxonomy): Bacteria > Bacillati > Actinomycetota > Actinomycetes > Kitasatosporales > Streptomycetaceae > Streptomyces > Streptomyces sp. NPDC050732. The sequence continues at coordinate 2,532 of NZ_JBFAHP010000077.1, read as the reverse complement.
TGCTCGCGGCCCCCGGCATCGAGCTGGAGCACCTCGAAACCCCGCCGTCGACCTTCACCTGACCGTCGCCCGGCCCTCGCCCGAGCCCGACACCGATCAGGCAGGCGGCTGGAACCCGGTAGCCGGACGAGACGCCTCGGCCCCCTGCTCGTCAGGAGCAGGACCGACGGGAGGCGGAGCAACAGGTGGCGGGTAGGCACCGCCCCCGGAGGCATGGCCAAAGCCACCCACAGCACCTGAGTCACCCACAGCACCTGAGCCACTCACAGCACCAAAGGTCTCCACACCACCAGAGCCCGCATCACCAGATCCCGCACCACCAGAGCCGACTCCACCGGCAGCCCGCCGCGAATCCCGCGTCTGCCGCTCATGCACCACGGCCGCCAGGTACGCGGCAGGCGGCACCCCGTGGGGCGCCGGAGCGCCGGTCCGTTCCGCCAGATCGCCGGCAAGCCGCTCCGCCATCGCCCAGCCCACCTGCGGATCCAACTGCTGCATCCGCGTCAGGTACTGCCGAATGGCCAGCCACAGACTCTCGGGCACCCCCGAGAGATCCAGCTCGGAGAACCGCCCCACCAGCCAGGGCGGCGGCGGAGGAACGAACGCCGCACGCCCCGCGGGCACCCGCTCACGCACGACCAGCGTCCCCGCGAACACATCCCCGAGCCGCCGCCCCCGCGCCGACACCAGCGACGCGATGCACGCGACGACCCCGAACGTCAGCAGGATCTCGACGACCCCGATGGCCCCTCGCACCAGCGCGTGCCGGAACCGAATGGGCCCCCCGTCGTCCCGCACCACGCGCAAGCCGCACGCCAGCTTCCCGAGCGACCGCCCATGGCTGAGCGTCTCCACGGCGATGGGCCCACCGACCAGAAGCAGCACGAAGCCGGCCACCGCGACCGCGGCAGCCGCGGCCTCGTCCAAGGAAGAAGTCGAGGCGACGATCCCGATGGTCACGCCCAGATACACCGCCCATGCCACGACCAGGTCGATCAGCACGGCCAGCGCCCGACTGGGCAGCTTCGCGGGCCGCAGCTCCAGCGCCACCGCCTCGCCCGTCACCAGCTCACTCACGCCGCCACCCCTTCCCTGCACTGCCGTAGGACTGGCCAGTCTGCCAAGCTGATGAATCACGCGCCGCAGTACGAGGAGCTACGAGGAGCAGGCAACCGATGGACCTCGACGTCTTCGTGTCGTCCCACCGAGCCGAGTGGGACCGACTGGAAGCCCTGCTGCGCCGCCAGCGCCGCCTCACCGGAGCCGAGGCCGACGAGCTGGTCACCCTTTACCAACGCACCGCCACCCACCTCTCCCTGATCCAGTCCACCGCACCCGACCCGCAGCTCACCGGACGCCTCACCCATCTGGTGGCACGCGCGCGTAGCGCCGTGACGGGCACACGCCGCGCCTCCTGGCGAGACGTGACCCGCTTCCTGACCCACGGTTTCCCCGCGGCGGTCTACCGATCCCGCCGCTGGTGGATACCCACCGCACTGCTCTCGACGGTCCTGGCAGCGGTGATCGGCTGGTGGATCGCCACCCACCCCGAAGTCCAGTCCACGATCGCCGCCCCCAGCGAGCTCCGGGAGATGACCCGCCCCGGCGGCCAGTACGAGACGTACTACTCCAGTCACCCCGCGACCTCGTTCGCCGCCCAGGTCTGGACGAACAACGCCCAGGCAGCGGCGATGTGTCTGGTTCTGGGAGCCTTTCTGTGCTTCCCCGTCCTATGGATCCTCTTCCAGAACATGCTCAATCTTGGGGTGGGCATCGGTCTGATGTCGTCGGCCGGCCGCCTCGACACCTTCCTCGGCCTCGTCCTGCCGCACGGCCTCCTCGAACTGACGGCAGTCTTCGTAGCCGCCGGCACAGGCCTGCGCCTCGGCTGGACCGTCATCGACCCGGGCCCCCGCACCCGCCGCACCGCCCTCGCGGAGGAGGGCCGCGCAGCCCTCGGCATGGCCATCGGCCTGGCCCTGGTCCTCTTCGTCTCCGGCGCCATCGAAGGCTTCGTCACCCCGTCGGGCCTCCCGACCTGGGCCCGCATCGCCATCGGAATCGGCGCCGAACTGGCATTCCTCGCGTACGTCTACGTGCTGGGCGGCAGGGCGGCCCGTGCGGGGGAGACGGGGGACCTTGACCAGCACGAACGCAGCGCCTCGCTCCCCCACGCAGCGTGATGTGCGTACGGCCCGTCTGACCTGCTAGTCTCCTCATCGCCCCGGAAAAACCGTTGACACGGAAGGACCGGGGAGGTAGATTCGAACAGTTGCCTAGAGCTGGACAAGTCCAGCGGCGGCAGTTAAAGTCTGTCTGCTTCTTGAATTTCATTGATCGAGAAGCCGCCCCCGATGATTCGGAATCCGAAGCCGGTAAGACCGGCCGAAAACTTCTGATAAAGTCGGAACCGCCGGAAAGGGAAACGCGAAAGCCAAAAGGCCGGAGCGGGAACCGGAAAGGCACCGAGGAAATCGGACACGAAAGAGTCTGATAGAGTCGGAAACGCAAGAACAAAAGAAACACCGAAGG
>NZ_JBFAHP010000076.1:0-4881 GCF_040654255.1 Streptomyces sp. NPDC050732 | reverse complement strand
GACGCTGCTGGAGTTCGTCTGCGTCCACCTGGCGGGCCTCGGCGGCGTTGCAGCCGTGCTGGACCTGGCTGCCGACGGCCTCGGCGTCGACATCATACCTGTCTGGGAGCGGCACAAGCCCTGCACGGTCGTACTGGACAACGCCTCGGCCCACACGGCCAACGCGTTCAAGGGCCGTCGCCGTCAGCTGGCGAAAGATCGGAGTCGAGCTGTGCTCCCTGCCGCCATATGGCCCGGAGTTGAACGACATCGAGCTGGTCTGGCGGCAGGCGAAGCATGAAGGCTACCCACAACGCACCCAGACCAGGGACCGACTCCCTCGGCAAAGCCGTCGACCAGGCCATGATCCAGCGACGAGACCGAATCCGAGGATCGGCAAACAACATCGCGCCCAAGCCGCTTAGAAGTGATCACTCTTGCACCATGCAGGCGACTTCTTCCCCGGCGGAGATATGCGGCTCGATGGTGACCCGGACTGTATGCGTGGAGGTCTTGCCGAAACCCGCTCCCGGGAGCCGTCCAAGACCCAGACCTTGAGTCGGCCAACACGCGCAGTCAGCCGGGTTCCCGGTGGCCGCGCATGCACTGACCTGCGTGGTGATGCTCGCCCTCCACCGACTGGCGACGGGGGCCTGACGCGGCACTCGAGCAGACGGTCCACCTCTCCGCCTCCGCACTCGCCGCACTCGCCGGCCTCGCCCGCTTCGCCGTCCTGCGCCTCTCCACCTTCGCCCGAACCCACTCACGCACCACAACGAGCACGCACTCCCTGCCTGCGACCACCCCGGACCCCACGACATTCCGCCGCGCGGCCTGACCGCGACGGCTTACCCTGAACCTCTTCACTGCATGAACTTGCCCAGCAGGCAGGGGCGTTGAGTCAGAGGAGCGGGTGAGCGAGTGAGCAGGGACGCCTCGCATGACGGCGTGCACAACACCGTCTCCGGCGGGCTCCATCACAACGTCGTTCAAGGCCGTGACTTCACGGGCCCCATCACCATCAACTGCGCGCCGATCGGCCCGCCCGCCGCACGCTCGGCCTACCCGGGACAGGTACGCCGTCTCGCTCCAGACAGCCTTGTCGGTCGTGCAGGCGAGTTGGCCGAGCTGGCCGCTTTCTGCCGGGGCGAAGGTGACCACCCGTATGCGTGGTGGCGGGCGGGTCCCTGGGCAGGCAAGACCGCGCTCATGGCGTGGTTCTCGACCCATCCTCCTCAGGGCGTACGCATCGTGCCGTTCTTCGTCACGGCACGGCTCGGTCCGCAGAACGACCGGACGGCCTTCGTGGATGTCGTACTCGAACAGCTCGCCGAGCTGGCGGACGAGCCCATACCCGCGCGGGGCACGGCTGCGACACGCGAAGCCCACCTGTTCGAGCTGCTGCAGCGGGCGAGCCAGATCTGCGCGCAGCGCGGCGAGCGTCTCGTCCTCCTGGTGGACGGTCTCGACGAGGACCGCGGGGTTACGGCGGGGCCCGACGCCCACAGCATCGCGGGCGCCCTGCCGTACGTCACCGATGATAGCCTGCGCGTCATCGTCACGGGCCGTCCGAGCCCGCCCCTGCCGCCCGACGTCCCAGAGGAGCATCCGCTCCGTGTCGCCTGCGATGTGCGGGACTTGGCGCCGTCGCCCGAGGCGCAGGTGATTCGCGGATCGGCAGAGAAGGAGCTCTCTCGGCTCTTCGCCGAAGGGGGGCGCCACCTGAGCGTTCTGGGACTGCTGACGGCGGCGGGCGACGGGCTGACGGCCACGGATCTGGCCCAGCTGACGGAGTCCGCCCCGTACCAGTTGAACGGTGTGCTGCGCACCGTGGCGGCGCGCACGTTCGAGAGGCGAGAGACGCCCTACGACGTGGGCGGTGACAGGCACGTCTACCTCCTGGCCCACGAGGAGCTCCAGGTCCGGGCCAGAGATCTGCTCGGCCCGGCCCAGCTGGACCACTACCGGGAACAGCTGCACGCCTGGGCCGCGCGCTACCAGGAGCGGGGCTGGCCCGACGACACTCCCGGCTACGTCCTGGGCGGCTATTTCTCCCTGCTCGGTGCGGAGCGGGACCTTCCCCGCATGCTCGTCCTCGCGACGGACGCCCGGCGCCAAGAGCGGCTCTATCGCGCCACCCACGGCGACGCGGCGGCACTGGGCGCGATACGTGCGACCGAGCAGCTGATCCTGGAGGACGGCCGCGACCGGCTGCCGGACATGCTGCGCCTCGCACTCCACCGTGCCGCCCTGGCAGGGCGCAACTACAGGGTCCCTAAGGAACTGCCCCATGCCTGGGCGACGCTGGGCCGGTTCGACCGGGCCAAGGCGCTCGCTTTGAGCCTTCCGACCGGGTACGAGCAGCTCACCGCTCTGCTGCTCGTCGCCGAGGAGCTTCGGGCTCAGGGCCGGGACCTGCAGGCCCATGACGTGGTCACCGACGCGGAAGCCACGGTGCGGCGGCTCGCGAACAAGTGGTACGGCGACCATCTGCTGTGCTCCGTCGTGACGACCTGGCTCGCCTGGGGCGAGCTCGAACAGGCCGAGCGCGTCGCCGCCACCATCGCCTCCGACTCGGCGCAGGAGGAGGCGCTGCCCGCCATCGTCTCCGCCCTGCTGGACAGGGACTTGCTGGATCGCGCGGCCTCGGTCGCCCGGGCCGCGCCCACAGAGCCCGCCCGCACCCTGACACTGATCCAGACCGCCACCGCCGCGGGCCAAGCAGGCGACGGGCCACGGGCCAAGGCCCTCTTCGCGGAGGCTTCACGGTGCCTCCGCCGCCTGGGGGACGGCATCTCTGATCTGTCGGACGACGCCGTCGGCGCGATAGCGAGAGGGTTCGCGGCGGCGGGAGAGCACGTGCGGGCCCGCGCGTTCATTCGCGCGTTAGAGCAGCGGTCGCACAAGAAGGACGGAGCGTACCCGGCGAAAGCGGAGCTCGCCCTCGCACGCCTGGCTGCCGGAGACACCGTAGGCGCGCTGGCCCTGGTCCGTGACCCAGAGCCGAACAACGAAAGGCACTTGATCGCGGCCGCTCGGGTACTGACGGCGCTCGGAGCCTACGACCGGGTCGAAGCCCTGGTCCGCTCTGCCGGTGAGTGGGACCGGGTCTCCGGGATCTGCCTGATGCTGGCGGAGGCGGGCCAGCCCGATCGCGCCCTCGCGCTGGCCAAGGAGCTCCGCCGCCCCGAGTTCCGCCTGCACGAGGACCTGTCCTGGATCTTCGTACGGCAAGGTCATTTCGAACACGCCGAGAGAGCGGTACACGAGGGGCCGGACGAGTACCAGGACCTCGGCGATCTCATCCTGACCCTGATGGAGGCCGGACAACCCGATCGAGCACGGGCGCTGCTCGACCGGGCAGAACCCTTCACCTCCCGCTCGGTGCACTTGGCCATGAGAGCGCGCGTCCAGCTCACCGAAGGCCGGACGGAGCAGGCCCGGGACACCGCGCTGGCCATCCCCCAGATGTCCGAGCGCGCGTGGGCTCTCGCCCCCGTTGCGCGCGCCCTCGCGGCCGACGGGCGGTCCGCCGAAGCCGAGGCGCTCCTCATCGAGGCGGAGGTCGGGTACCGCGATCCTCCGTCGCTGCTGAACAAGGCCGGCCACCGGGCCGAGGTGGCCACAGAACTCGCCCGGGCGGGCCGTCACGAGCATGCTCGGGCGCTACTCGAAGACATCGAGCTCAGGCTGCATCCTGACGGCTCCCGGTCCGAGCTCAAGGACGAGGAAGGATGGGAATTCGACGCCGTGTCGACGGCGCTGGTGGAGACCCGTCAACTGCGGCGTGCCCTGCGCCTCATGGACTTGGTCCCCGACGGGCAGGACAAGGACGGGGTGACGGCTGGGCTCGCACGGGCCCTGGCGAGGCCAGAGCATCGGCATCTCGCCGCGACCCTGGCCCAGGGTATCGAAAGGGACTACATACGGCTCAGCGCCCTGAGTGACATCTGTCGGGCTCTGGTCGAGCAGGGAGACTGCGACGGTGCCCTTGCTCTGGCCATGCACGTCCTCGATTCGACGATGCACCGCACGGAAATTCTGGCCAGAGTCGTGGAGCGGCTGGTGAAAGACGGGCAGTCCGAGCGGGCCGCCGCGCTGTACCGGAGGCTGCGGGCAGAGCCGTTCCTACAATCGCATTCCCTGTGCGCGGTCCGGGCTTTGGCCGCATACGCCATCGGTGACCTCAAGACCATGGCCGCGCACCTCGACCGCGCAGAGGATGACTCGTTCATGCGTAACCTCATGTCCGGCGACCGCGAGATGGCGCGGGCCCTGGTCATCATCGGGTACATCCCCCGCGCCGAGGCGTACGTCAGGCGGCAACCCGGTCTCTGGGAACAACTGCAAGCGCGCTTCGGACTGATCGAGGGTCTCGCCGAGGTGGGCGAGTTCGACCGCGCCGAACAGCACGTCCGCGACTGGTCCGAGTACCGCGACGCCGCCTACGGCGTGCTCGCACTCGCCACCGACCCCACGCACGCCTCGAAGGCTGCGGCCCTCGCTGTTCATTTCGACGACTGGTACAAGGCCCTGCCTGCGCTCCGGCATGCGGACCCCCGCACCCTCGATGTGCTCACGGCTCCCGGCGTCTGGCCCTGGTTGATCGCTGACTAGCGCAGGTCACCCGAACCGCAGGACGCGCGGAGCGAAGGTGCCCTCCGGCCCGGTGGCGCGGCCGACCGACCACACCGATGCCGTGCCCGGGACCGGAGCCAGCCGCAGCGTCTGGGAGTCGCCCTCGCTGGGCACCGCCGGTTCGCTGTGCTCGGTAAACGACCGGCCGGTCCAGGCCAGGAAGTCCGGGCCAGGGATCAGCGGAGGGTAGCTGCCCGGCGGGCCTCACTTCTGCGAGCGGGCCACCGCGACCCAGCCCAGCTCGCGGGATGAGGTGGGTGTCCG
>NZ_JBFAHP010000075.1:0-4993 GCF_040654255.1 Streptomyces sp. NPDC050732 | reverse complement strand
CTGTGGGGCCCCGGGGGGGCCGCCCCGAGGGCCCCGGGCACCGCCCCGGCCGGGGCGGTGCCCGGGGCGGGCGCCGCACGCAGGGCGGGCGCCGCACGCAGGGCGGGCGCCGCACCGCCGGGGGCGGGGCGGGCATCTGCCTTGCCGGGTACGGCGCGCAGGGCCAGGCACCGCCTTGCCGGGTACGGCGCGCAGGCGCGGACACCCGCACCGCCGGGTATGACGGTGCGGTGCCCGCGCCCGGTGCCGGGCACCGCATCGCGGCGCGACACCCACACTGGACCCGCCTCTGGATCCGGCACCACAGCACGGTGACGACGCCCCGGGCACGGGCCCGCGCCCGGATCCGGCACCACACCGCTGGTGCGGCGCCCAGGGCGGGCCGGTGCCCGGGGCCGGGCGACCACAGCGCGGCTACGGTGCCCGGGGCGTGGACCCGTGCCCGGGGGCCGGGCCACCACCCCGGGCACGGCGCCCGGGACGGGCCGGGCCGGTGCGCGGGGCCGGGCACCGCGCCGGTGGGTGCGGTGCCCGGGGCAGGCCGGCGCGCGCGGGGCGGCGGGCTCAGCCTGTTTCGGCTGCCTTGCGCAGGTCCTCGGCGCGGTCGGTGCGCTCCCAGGTGAGGTCGGGCAGTTCGCGGCCGAAGTGGCCGTAGGCGGCGGTCTGCGCGTAGATGGGGCGCAGCAGGTCCAGGTCGCGGATGATCGCGGCCGGGCGCAGGTCGAAGACCTGGGTGACGGCCCGTTCGATGTCGGCCTGGGGGACGGTGGCGGTGCCGAAGGTCTCGATGAACAGGCCGACCGGTTCGGCCTTGCCGATGGCGTAGGCGACCTGGACCTCGCAGCGGGTGGCCAGGCCCGCGGCGACGACGTTCTTGGCGACCCAGCGCATCGCGTAGGCGGCGGAGCGGTCGACCTTGGAGGGGTCCTTGCCGGAGAAGGCGCCGCCGCCGTGGCGGGCCATGCCGCCGTAGGTGTCGACGATGATCTTGCGGCCGGTCAGGCCGGCGTCGCCCATCGGGCCGCCGATCTCGAAGCGGCCGGTGGGGTTGACGAACAGGCGGTAGTCCTCGGTGTCCAGCTTGATGCCGTCCTGGGCGAGCTGGGCCAGGACGTGCTCGACGACGTGGGTGCGCAGGTCGGGGGTGAGCTGGTCGTCCAGGTCGATGTCGGCGGCGTGCTGGGAGGAGACCACGATGGTGTCCAGGCGCACGGGCCGGCTGCCCTGGTACTCGATGGTGACCTGCGTCTTGCCGTCGGGGCGCAGGTAGGGGACGGTGCCGTCCTTGCGGACCGCGCTCAGGCGGTGGGAGAGGCGGTGGGCCAGCTCGATGGGCAGCGGCATCAGGGTGGGGGTCTCATCGGTGGCGTAACCGAACATCAGGCCCTGGTCGCCGGCGCCCTGCTTGTCCAGCTCGTCTGCCTCCTCCCCTGCCGCGGCGCCCTCGACCCGCTTCTCGTAGGCGGTGTCGACGCCCTGGGCGATGTCGGGGGACTGCGCGCCGATGGACACCGATACGCCGCAGGAGGCGCCGTCGAAGCCCTTGGCCGAGGAGTCGTAGCCGATCTCCAGGATCTTGTTGCGGACCAGGGTGGCGATGTCGGCGTAGGCGGCGGTGGTGACCTCGCCCGCGATGTGCACCTGGCCGGTGGTGATGAGGGTTTCGACCGCGACGCGGGAGGCGGGGTCCTGGGCGAGCAGGGCGTCCAGGACGGTGTCACTGATCTGGTCGGCGATCTTGTCGGGGTGACCCTCGGTCACGGATTCCGAGGTGAACAGGCGACGGGACATGACTCTCCAGGGCGAGCGAAGGAACAAAGGAAATAGGTGAGTTGACGGCTTGACGGCTTGACGGCTGGGCGGCTTGGTGGCTGGGGGGGCGCAGCAGCGGCGCGCCTTCCGGTCCCGGCCCGGTGCTAATGCCGGTGCGGGCTGCCGGTGCGCCGGCGGGCCCGCGGCCTTGGCGTCCCGGCCGTACGCTCTCCGCCTCCCCTCCCCCCCGGGAGGCAGGGGCGTTCGCCCGGACCGCACGCGGGCGGGAGCGGGTGCCCCGGCCCCCGGGCCGGCTGCCGGCTCGCGGTGCGGGGGCCGGCACGGCTCCCGGCGCCGGCGGCATGCCGTGCGGCGGATGTCCGTGCCGCGCGTGCCGGAGTCCGGTGGTACGGCCGCGCAGCCGTGCCGACTGCCGCTGGGCGGGCGGGGGTTCGCCCGGCGTACGGGCGGCGGGTGAGCGCCACCGCCCCCACCCCCGCTCCCCCGCCCCCGCCCCCGCCGTGCCGTGGCGGGGTGGGGTGGGTGGCTGGGGGCCGGCTGCCGGGGACGTGGCCCGGGGCCGGGCGGGGGGCCGGGCCGGGGCGGGTTCAGGCGGTGTCGGTCAGGTGTTGTTGGAGCTGGTGGGACAGGGCGATGCGCTGCACCTTGAGGGTGGCGGTGCGCGGCAGTTGGGCCTGGGGGAGGTGGACGGGGTCGGCGAGCTGGGGGAAGTCGGTGACGGCGGCGCGCCAGCGGGCGGGGTCCAGGGGGGTGTCGTCGGTGGTGCAGATGACCGGGGTGGGCCGGTCGTGGGGGCCGGGCACCACGACCAGTTCGCTCAGTTCGGGCAGGCGGCCAAGGACCACGTCCTCGACCTCCAGGGAGCTGCGGACGCCTTCGATCATGTCGACTTCCCGGTCGAGCATGTGCAGGCAGCCCAGTTTGGTGCGGTAGCCGACGTCGCCGGTGCGCCACCAGGCGCCGTTGCGGTTGGCGTCGTAGCGTTCCTGTTCGGCGAAGTAGGTCTTGGCCAGGCCGGGCCAGGCGACCTCGATGAAGCCGGGGTTGTGCTCCGAGGGGGTCTGCCCGTCGCGGCTGACCACGCGGACCCTGGCGGCGCCGTAGGGCATCGCCCAGCCCACGCAGCGTCCGTTGGCCTTGTGGGCGGAGGTGCGGAAGTAGGCGCGGCCCACGGCCGGGCCGACCTCGCTCTGGCCGTAGATCTGGAAGAACAGGGCGCCGGGCCGGTCGGAGGAGTTCAGCAGCCGGCTCATGGTGCGCGGGTGGATGGCGTCGAAGGTGCTGCTGAAGACCTTCACCGAGGCGAAGGGCCGGCGCGGGTCGCCGGCGAGGTCTTCCCAGTCCATCAGGGAGTTGGGCAGGGCCTCGACGAAGCCGGGCCGGTGGGCCAGGAAGTGGTCGGCGACGCTGTCGGGGTCGGAGTCGTTCAGGAGCAGGATCGGCAGCTGTTTCAGCAGGGCCAGGGACATGGCCGCGACCATCCGCGAGTGCACGAAGGGGATGTGGATCGCGACGGTGTCTTTCTTGCGCATCAGGGCGAGCAGGCGCCACTGGGGCACCAGGCGGATGCCCTGGGTGCGGGGGGTGTGCACGACGAGTTTGGGCAGTCCGGTGGTGCCGGAGGTGTGGGTGATGACCGCGGCCTCGTCGATGGGCCGCACCACGGGGGTGACGCGCGGCGCGTGGGCCAGGCCGGCCAGGGACTGGGTGCCCTCCCGCTCGCCGGCCACGATCAGGACGCGGCGGGTGAGGTGGTCCAGGTCCTCCTTGGCCAGGCCGGCGTCGAGTTTCGCGGTGTCGGTGAGCAGGGTGGGCTGCTGCAGGCGGGCCATGAGGGCGGCGATGGTCGCGGCGTCCAGGGCGGGCGAGAGCATCACCGGGACGGCGCCGATGCGCGAGGCGGCGGCGCCCAGCATCCAGATGTCGGCGTTGGCGCTCTTGTGGATGACGATGCGTTCGTCGGCGCGTACCCCGGCCGCGGCCAGGCGGGCCGCCAGGTCGTCCACGGCGTCGGCGAACTGGGCGACCGTCAGGCGGCGCCCGGTGTGGGGCAGGACGTCCAGGTCGTGGTCGAGGGTGATCGGCGTCGACCCGTTGGCGGCGGCGGCCATCTGGGGCAGCAGGCCCAGGTGCAGACCGCGTTTTTGGATCGAGGTGTAGAGCGTGGAGCCCTTCATCGGGGCTGTCTCCTTTGCGGTTCACAGGGGCGGGCGGACCGGGCCGGCCCGGCCGGACGGCACGGGAACAAGAGCGGCGGGACGGGCGGGACGGGACCAAGGGGTGGCGGGGCGGGGCAGGAACAAGGAGCGGCGGGACGGCGCCGGACCAAGGGCAGTGGGGCGGCACGCATCAAGGGCGGCGGGGCAGCGCGGGGCCAAGGGGCGGCGGCGCGGTGCCGGGTCAAGGGCAGTGGGGCGGCACGGGTTCAAGAGCGGCGGGGCGGTGGCGCGGGGCCAAGGGCGGTGGTTGCGGTGCCGGGTCAAGGGGTGCGGGGCGGCACGGGGCCAAGGGCAGCGAAGACTCAAGGGCAGCAGGACGGCTCGGGGTGGGTGGGGCAGGTGGCCTCACAATGTGCGGGGCTGTCTCGTCGGACCCGGTGAGGCGGACGGGACGGCCGCCGCCGCGGAAGGGCCATACCGGCCCGTCCCGCGGTGGCGGGCCGCCGTCCTGGGGCCGCGTCACGGCGCCCCCGGGGGCGCCCCCTCGGACCGGTTTCTGCCACCGGCCGTGCCCCCGGCCCCGCCCGCCGTCCGGGCGGGCCCGCGCGGTTTTGACCGAGGCCGCGCGGGCCCGCCCGGCAGCGCCGGCACCCGGCCGACTGCCCGGGACGGCCGAGTGCCGGGGCTGTGCCGGAGCGCCGGCAACAGACCGCACACCGACGGACAGACAGGCAAGCAGAGCGACGGGCGGGCAGAGCGAGGGTCCGCACCGGAGGGCGGGCGGACGGGCCCGCGATGCGGCGCGGCACGGCGGGGCGGGGTCCGCTGGGGCGAAAGCCTCAGAGGGTGGCGCGGCCGGCTTTGAGGGCGGCGGCGGTGTCGACGACGCGGCGGGCCTGGTGGCGGGCGGCCTGCAGGGCGATGTCGCCGGGTGCGCCGTCGCCGGCGACGTGGGAGGTGCCGTACGGGTTGCCGGACTGGAACTGGATGGGGTCGGTGTAGCCGGGGGGCACGATGATGCCGCCCCAGTGGTAGAAGGTGTTGGACAGGGCCAGGATGGT
>NZ_JBFAHP010000074.1:0-6822 GCF_040654255.1 Streptomyces sp. NPDC050732 | reverse complement strand
GCGATATACAACTCACCCACCACGCCAGGCGGCACCAGCTGGAGATTGCTGTCAAGCACATACACCCGCGTATTAAAAACCGGCTGACCAATCGGGATCGTGGTCGTGGCGTCACTGTCCTGGCACGCGTAGAGGGTGGCATCGACGCAGGTCTCGGTGGGACCGTAAAGGTTGTATATGGCAGTCGAGCCCAGGCGGCTACGGCACTGCATCAAGAGGTGGCCGGCAAAGGCCTCACCGGCGACATACAGCCGCCGCAACGCGTGCCAGCCCTCCACGGCTGGTTCTTGGAGCAGCGGGGCCAGCAAGAAGGGCGCCACCTCCATCACAGTGACGTTGTTTTGCGCGACCAACCGAGCCAGCGCACTCACATCACGCTGGGTCTCGGGGGACGCCAGCAACATCCGCGCCCCCGCGATCAACGGCGCGAACAACTCCCATACCGAGGCATCGAACGTGAATGACGTCCTGTGCAGCACCGTGTCACGCTCGTGCAGCGGTACGGCTTCCTGCATCCACAGCATGCGGTTGACCACCGCCCGGTGCGGGATCACCACGCCCTTCGGTCGACCAGTGGAGCCCGAGGTGTAGATGAGGTATGCGGGATGGGCGGCAAGCAGCGGTGCGGTGCGGTCGGCGTCGGTGGGATCGGTGTCGGTGTGTTCGTCCAACATCACCACGGTGTCGGGGGCGTCGAGGATGAGCCGGGGCAGACCGGGGGTGTCGGGCAGACCTGTGGTTGTGGTGGTGATCAGCAGGGCGGGCGCGGTGTCGGCGAGTACGAAGGTGATGCGCTGGTGGGGGTAGTCGGGGTCCAAGGGGAGGTAGGCGGCCCCGGCTTTGAGTACTGCCAAGATCGCCACGACCATGTCGACGGAGCGAGGTAGGGCTAGGGCGATGAATTGCTCGGGACCGATTCCGCGTCTGATGAGGAGGCGGGCGAGCTGGTTGGCTTTGGTGTTGAGCTGAGCGTAGGACAGGGTGGTGTCCTGGAATACGAGGGCGGTGTTGTGTGGGCTACGGGTTACTTGCTGTTCGAACAGTTCCGGTAACGCCACGGTGGGCATGGGGTGGGTGGTGTCATTCCATTCCACCAGGATCTGGTGGCGTTCGGTGGGGGTAAGGAGTTGTACCGTCCCGAGGGGTTGGTTCGGGTTGGCGGTCACCGTCTCGAGGAGACGGATCAGTCGGGCGGCGAGATTTTCGATGCTCGCCCGCTCGAACAGGTCGGGCCGGTAGTCCAGCCGTAGCCGTAGGTTGCCAGGTCCGGGGCAGACGACCAGGCCCAGGGGGTAGTGGGTGGCATCGTGGTCGTCGAGGGGGGTGATCCGCAGTCCGGTGTCGGGGCTGGGGAGAGTGTCGTGGGTGAGGGGGTAGTTCTCGAACACCATGACGGTGTCGAACAGTTCACCAAATCCGGTCTGGTGGTGGATTCGGGTGAGCCCGAGGTGCTGATGAGTGGTCAGGTGCGACTGTTCGTGTTGCAGTCGGGTGAGCATGGTAATCAGCGTCTCGGCGGGGTTCAGCTGTACCCGGACTGGCACCATGTTGGTGAACAGCCCGATCATGGTTTCGACCCCAGCGAGGTGAGGGGGCCGTCCGGAGACCACCGCTCCGAAGACCACATCGCGGCCTCCGCTCAGCTGGCCCAGCACGACAGCCCACGCGGCTTGCATGATGGTGTTCAGGGTCAGACCGTGGCGGCGGGCTTGGTCGTGCAAGGCACTGGCGAGCTCAGTGGGGACCGTGAGGGTGATCCATTGCGGAATCACTGGTGCCCGGTGGGGATCGACCGGAGCCAACCGGGTGGGTCCGGTTAGGCCACTCAACGCGTGGCGCCAGGCCCCTTCGGCTGCTGCTTGATCCTGTCGCGTGAGCCAGGCCAGGTAGTCCCGGTAAGGAGTAACCCGCGACAACACGCTGGTGTCACCCCGGCTGGCGTAGAGGGTGAACAGTTCCCGGATCAGGACCGGCATCGACCAGCCATCCAGAAGGATGTGGTGGTTGGTTATGAACAGGCGGCTGTGTCCGGAGCCCAGATGGAGCAGGGTGAAGCGCAGCAGTGGCGGGCAGGACAGGTCGAAGCGGCGGGCACGATCGTCGGCTGTTAACCACGCCACCTGGGCCTCGGCCTCGGCCACGTCCAGCCCCCGCAAGTCGCTCTCTTCCCAGGGCAGCGTGACGTGGCGAGGGATGAGTTGCACGGCCCCTCCGGAGTCGAGGCGGTAGAAGCCGGCACGCAGGTTAGGGTGGCGTTCCAACAGGCCTGCCACTGCGGCGCGCAGCCGCGCGGTGTCCAGGGGACCGTGCAAGTCATAGACGGTTTGCAGCATGTACACGTCGGGGCCGTGGGGGTCATAGAGCGTGTGGAACAGCAGTCCTTCTTGCATGGGGGACAGTGGTAGTACGTCGGCCACACCTGATGGGCTGATGGTCTCGAGGTGATCGACCTGGTGCTGGGTCAGTTTCAGCAGGGGGAAGTCACTGGGGGTGTGCCCGCCTGCACCGGGTTGGGTGGTGTGGGTGACCAGGGCGTGCAGCGCCTGGGACCAGTATTCGGCCAGCCGCTCAACGTCGGATCGAGACCAGATTCCCGGGGCCCAGCTCCACACCACCTCCAACCGCGGGCCGTCGGGGTAGTCACGGACCACCGCGTTGATCTCCACCCCGTGGGTCAGCGCCATGCCGGGATCGGTGTCACCGTCCAGGACCTCGGCCTCGGGGGCCGCCACCCACCCAGCATCCCCCGGTTCAGTGGTTCCGGCCCCGGTGGTCGCGAGGGTGGGGAAGCGGCCCAGGTAGTTGAAGCAGACTTGCGGGCCGGGCAGGGCGGCGAGCACCGGGCCGGTGTGGGGATTCAAATAGCGCAGCAGGCCATACCCGATCCCGTGATCAGGCAGCGCGCGGAGCTGTTCTTTGACCCGTTTGACCGCCTGTCCCAGTCCCGGCCCACCGGCGCGGACCTCGTCCCAGGACAACGCCCCGGGGTCTAGACGGACCGGGTACAAGCTGGTGAACCAGCCCAGGGTGCGCGACAGGTCGACCCCCTCGGTGATGCCCTCCTCACGGCCGTGGCCCTCCACGTCCACCAGCACTGCACTGGAGTTGGACCCGGTGTTCTCGCTGGTGTGGCGCCCGTGGACCAACGCGAGCGCGAGCGCGGTGAGCAAGACGTCGTTAACCCCGCCGTGGAACGCAGCCGGGACGCTGCTCAACAACGGTCCAGTGACCTCCGGCGGCAGAGCGGTCCTCAGATGCCCCTCGGAGGCAGCACGCTCGGCGGACTCCAGCTGCTGACCCTGCCGCCACGATGGCCCATCTGTCATGACGAGCCCTCGCTTTCCAAGAGCAGTTCGGAGAACGCGTCCAGTCCTCTGGCCAAATCGACGCTGTCGCCACCGAAACCGAGTCGCACATGGCCGGGATGGTGAAAACATTCACCGGGCACAAGCAGGACCCCGTGCTCCCGCATAAGTCGATGACAGAACGCTGTCGTATCTGGTATTGAGCGGAGTCGGGGGAATACGACCACACCGGCCGCCGGCCGCGCGTACGAGAGAACTCGTTGGTGCGCATCCATCCACTCGTCGACGACTTCACGGTTGCGGGCCGTCATCTGCAGCCGAGGAAGGAGCAGGCGATCCGCCGAGGTAACTACCTGACGGGCTATGAACTCAACGAGGGGAGACAATGCCAAGGTGGTGTAGTCGCGTGTCGTCACACAGTGCTTTAGGAATTCCGGCGGGCCGATAGCCCAACCCAGCCGCAAGCCAGGCAACCCGTACGACTTCGATAGGGTCCCAAAACTGATTCCCCGGTCGTAAAGTATAGAGACGGCCGGGAGGGGCGACGCATCGTAGATAAGGTCCTCGAACGCGCCGTCCCAGAGCAGATAGGAGCCATACCGCTGCGCGATCTCCACTAGTTCACGCTGCTCCGCGTGAGTCAAAGTGACGCCAGTCGGGTTGTGCGGAAAGTTGACGACGATCATTTTGGTGCGTGCGGTGACGAGCCGCCGCAGCTCTTCGAGATCAGGTTGGAACTGCTCTTCGGGTCGCAGACGCCATCGCCGGACACGGCAGCCGAGGGCATCCACGGTCGCAACCAGCGAGTGGTATGCGGGCTCAACGACGATCACTTCATCACCCGGGCCAAGGATCGAGGCAAATACCAGAAGTTGAGCCTCCGTCGATCCGTTGGCAACGATCACCTCCGACGGCGCCCCCGAACCCCACCGGCTCGCGATGAGCGACCGGAGCTCTAACGAGCCGGCCGATGGGCTGTCTCTGAACGAGACGCGGTCCAACTCTTCTGGCTCCATCCCGAGTAGCGAGCGGAGCTGTGCGAAGCTATACGGCTCTACCCCGCTAGAGCTGATGTCTATCGACGCCTCGAAGTAGTAGTCGCGCAGCCAGTCTTCAAGAGGAGCTGGTTTAAAGAGCACAGTGTCCTCCCAGGATTTGGCTGAGCAGGTCCCCACATTGACCTCGCAACTTCCCATGGAAGGCGACTGCGCGTTCGACCAGCTCTAGGCCATCGGCCCTGGCTACCGTCGTGGCCTTTTCTGTGGGGTTACAGATACGGGCTGGTAGGACCGACTCCGGGTGAAATGAGCGAAATGCGTACTCGGCGTGCCAGCCCACTGGAACGTCTGGAGCGCTGCTCAACTGATTACTCCCGTCTTCCTTGATGGGCAGTACGTCGTGGATGACCCTGCCGTCCTGTTCTTGCGCCCAACCAACATGGAGAAGGGAGCTGGTCCCAGCGGCCGGAGTCGCGCCAATCACGTCATCGTCGACTGGGTGTCCTGCAGTGACGCCGTAGCCCGATTCATGCCGCCGGAACACGTCGACGTACTCCTGCAGCCGCGGTGGTAATCGGCGGGCGTGGACTGGAGCGCTGAGCAAGAATTTCTGATCCTCCGTGTTGCGGTGACGACGCCGCAACATGGCGGAAATAGGGGGGAAGTCCACTTCTTAGCGACCAGTCGACGATGCCAGCGCAGGATCGTGCCTGGTGTGACCAAGCGATGAAGGTCAGGGCCCTCAAGCCCAAGCAACTGTCCCCGCCGCGTAGCTCCGAGGACGCGGCGAGGTTGGTCAACCCAGACAACATCGTCTATCCGATCAGTCGGGAGGCGGCCGTTGCGCGCATGTCCCGAGATTTCCGTAGGTCAGCCGTCACGTTGACGCGTTTGAACCAGCGGTCAGTGCCGTCGTATCGGGCGGTGAAGGGCACTCGACCGTGCACGGCGCGGTGGTTGTTCACGAAAAGAAAGTCACCCTGCTCCAGCACTATGTTCCGGAGATTGCGATCTATGACCTCGACGAGAGCTCGGAACGCGCGGTTGGCGTCCAAGTCCTCCTCGGGAATCTCCATGAAGTAGGGATCGAGCCGCAGGTAGGGATCGGTCGGCGATCCGAAGAGCACCGCCACCGGCCGGTGGTCCGTGACGAAACGCTCGATGTTCGCGAAGCGCCGCCGGTCGGAGGCACACACCGGGGAGTTGTTCCTAGGTCGATGTGACTCGTCCGGGACGATCCGAAACCGCTCCTGGAAGAGGAGGTCCAGATCTTCCGGAGACAATGCTGAAACATCCAGTTCAGCCACGGTTGTCGCGACACGGTCCGGGTTTCGCAGTGACCCCAGGATGAGATAGTCGCCCCGGTACGGGTGGAAGGCGTCCTCCGTGTGCCACGTCAGCGGCTCTTTGCTGCCCGAGCCGAGCTGCTCGTACTCGTGCTCCTTGATCGGGAAGGTGTTGTGGACGAGCTGACCATCTTGCTGCGTGGCCCAACCGAACGGCTCACCAAGCAGCGCCGCGTACAGCAGAAGTAGGATTTCCTCGGGGAACTCGGGCCCTGGGCGTGCCAAACCTCGCCAGTCCGCTGGGGTGGGTCCAATCCGCGCGACATCCATCACGTGGCCCTTTACGATGCAGAAGCCGCGTCTGTCGGCAAGCGCAAAACGGCGGAGAAAACGCTGTGCCCGCAGTGGCAGCTTCGACGCATGGAAGGGTAAGTCGCACAGAAGATCCTCATCATCGATCGACGAGTAGCGTTGAGCCAGGGATGTGGCCAACTCCGCCGCCGCCTCCGCCTCCGCCGGCGTGAGGATGACTACCTCGTCGGATGCTTCTGCAGAGCTGGACGTCAACATCTCCTCCGTAGGGTGTTCAACCCTGGAGCTCCGGTGGACTCGGGAGATCCGAGCAGCCGCTCAGCCATCGGACAGCGTCTGGCCTGCCCGCTCGCAACTCGATGTGAACCCTAGCGAGGGGCGTTGCCAACTCGAGCTAAAGGGTCATGAGGGCATGATCGAGGTCGGGGTCTGGAGAACGAGACCTTCCGTGAATGCTAGGCCCCGATCGGCTGAGCGTCCAGCACGTCCGATTACGAGATGTTGGGTGAAGTCCCGGGATACCAGCGCCGGTAGTCGTGGATGAGGGTGGCGTCGGGGGCGCGTTCTTCGAGATGCAGGTACGGCAGCATCCTGTCGTAGAACAAATCTCGCCAACCGTCACGTCGATGGCCTGGCGTGTACGCCCCGACAGGGTGAACCGCAAAGTTCTTCTTGCTGGTCTATGGGCTGTTTGAGGCTCTGAGTTCAGGCCGAGGATGGTCAGGAGAGTGCGGAATCAACCCACTTGATGGTCTACGTAGAGTCGCAGGCGCATGCTGCGGAGCCCCACCTACCCGCGGCCCCGCGCCCGGGGCAGGCCCGCGGGCTAACCAAAGAAAAACAAAACCCACCACCCAGGTTTACTTGTGGCGGGGGCCGGGGCCGAATGCGGATAATAAAAACCCCAAAAATGTTTTTTGA
>NZ_JBFAHP010000073.1:0-7332 GCF_040654255.1 Streptomyces sp. NPDC050732 | reverse complement strand
CAGGTCCCGCTGACGTCTCTGCCCATGCGGTCTTGACAGGTTCGGGAACGCGCAGACGAGGAGCTGCTCTCCGAAGCCAAACTCGCAGCGAGCCTGCTGCCCGACCGACTGCTCCGCGCGCTGCGCCGGTTCCGCCGCCACGGCAACAGCGCGGGGGCGATGCTGATCCGGAACATGCCCATCGACTCCCGACTCCCCGCCACCCCGCAGGACGGATACCTGGGGCATTGGAGCAAACTCCCCGTCACGACCCACGCCCAGCTCACGGTGGTCTCGGTGGTCGGCGATGTCATCGCCTACGCCGATGAGAAGGCGGGCACCCTCATCCAAGAGATCGTCCCCATCAAGGGCGCGGAGGCGCGTCAGGAGAACTCGGGGACCGTCTACCTGGAACTGCACACCGAGAACGGCTTCCACCCGCACAAGCCCGACTTCATCACACTGTTCTGCCTGCGGCCCGACCACGCGAAGAACAGTCACACCGTCGTGGGCGCCGTGGCCGAGGTGCTGCCCACGTTGTCAGCCGAGTGCGTGGCCACCTTGCGCAGGCCACAGTTCCGCCTGCGGGTGAGCAGCTCGTTCGGCGACAACGGGACACACCTGCTGACCCAGCCGGTCGCAGTGCTCTCCGGCGCGGCTGACTCCCCGGAGTTCCTCGTGGACTTCCACGCAATGGAACCGCTTACCGACGATGCGGGTACGGCGCTGGAAGAGTTGAAGCGGGCGCTGCAGACCTCACTGCGGGGCGTCAGGCTTGATGCCGGCGATCTGCTCGTGATCGACAACCGTGTAGCCGTCCACGGCCGCACACCGTTCGCCGCCGTCTACGACGAGACGGACCGCTGGCTTCGGCGCTGCTTCGCCGTCTCGGACATCCGGCGCTCGCGGAGGGGCCGCGCTCCGGGGTCTCGAGTGTGCAACCCGCTCAACACCATCTGCTTCTCGCCCTACCCGGCAGACGCATCCGCCGCCGGGCCTCACACCCGAGCGGAGAACCAGGGATGCATCACTTCCTGACGAGCCTGGAGGAGATGGCCGAGCGACCTCCTTGCCACATGCTTCTGCTCTACTCCGGTGGGTTGGACGGGACCTACCTCCTCCAGCGGTTGCGGGACATGAACATCGCCGTGACCGCGCTCAACGTACGTATCGGCGAGTCGGAGCTGTGCAGCACGGCTGAGGAGCAGGCTCGTATGTTCGGTGTCCGATTCCGTGACGTGGACGTGACGGAGCAGTTCTTCGCCGAATTCCTCCCTGCGGCCGTGCACGCGGACGCCTACTACCAGGAGCAATTCCCGGTCGGTTCCACGCTCACCAGGCCGCTCATGGCCCGGACCGCGGTGCAGGTGGCCTTGGAACTCGGCTGCGACGTAATCGGCCACACTTCGACTTACATGCAGAACAGCGCCATCCGGCTCAGCGGGTCGATCACCGCGCTGGCGCCCGACATCGGCGTCGCCGCGCCGTTCCTCGGCTCCGACCTGCCCAGGTCGGAGAAGCTCGCCGCGCTGCAGAGCGTCGGGATTTCCTTCCCCGAAGGCATCCACAGCATCGACAGCAATCCGTGGACGCGGGTCATCGAGTGCGGGTCCTTGGAGAGTCCGGAGAACTACCTCGACGAAAGCGTATTCCGATGGACCCGTGACGTCAGCAGCACCCCTGATGAGCCGATGGAGATCAGCCTCACGTTCGACAGCGGCCTCCCTGTAGGCGTCGACGGCACGGTGCTCGCGCTCGGCGCACTCGTGGAAAGGCTGAACGCACTCGGCGGCGAGCACGGCGTCGGCCGGTTCTCCGGCCTGGAGGACACACCGTTCGGAGTGAAGAACCACGAGATCCGCGAAGCTCCCGCCGCGACCATCATCATCAAGGCGCACCAGGTTCTGGCCAACGCCATCTGCACGCCCCACGAGCACGCGTTGCGTGGGACCATCGCCCGCGAATGGACCACCACAGTCGTACACGGCGGGTGGTTCAGCAACCTCGGCGAGAGCTTAGCGAGGTGCCTCGCCGACCTGGACCGCCCACTAGCCGGGACCGTCCGCCTGCGGCTGCACAAGGGGTCACTCACGGTCTTAAGCGTGAACTCACCGAACGGGCTTTACTACACCCGGCTCGGCCAGGCGTTCCACGAGTCGATGAGCGGGTATTCGTACACGCCCTGGTTGTCGCTGGCGACCTATCCCAGCCGACTGCGACGATCCGGAAAGGTGGAATGAGTATGAGTAAACGCATTCTCGCCGATCTGTCCCACGTGGTGCGACACGGGATGACCACCTATCCAGGGCTGCCGGGGCCAGTGATCGAGGACCATATGTCCAGGGTGGATTCCCGCAGCAAGTACTCCCCTGGGACCGAGTTCCAGATCGGGCGCATCACACTGGTGGCGAACACGGGCACCTACGTCGACGCTCCATTCCACCGGTTCGAGGCAGGCGCCGACCTCTCCGAGGCGCCTCTGTCGCGGTTCGTCGACCTAGAAGGGGTCGCTGTTTCTGCGGTGTCTCGGCCATCGGGCTCGGGCAGCATCGGCCCGGAGGTCTTCGAGGGGCTGGACGTGACCGACCGCGCCGTTCTCGTGTACACCGGGTGGGACCAGCATTGGGAGACCCCGCAATACGGCGCGGACGGCCACCCGTTCCTGTCTGCGGCGGCCGTTAGCTGGCTCGTGGCCCAGCGCCCCGCAGTGGTAGGAATCGACTCCGTCAACATCGACAACATGCTCGACCTGACGCGGCCGGCGCATACCGGGCTGCTCGAAGCGGAAATCCCGGTCGTCGAGCACCTGACCGGGCTGAAGCAGGTAGTGGGCGCGCGGTTCCGCTTCCACGCCGCCCCGATCGCGGTCGCCGGAATGGGCACCTTCTCGGTTCGGGCGTACGCGCTCATCGACGACCCAGGGTGACGACCATGCGCGAGAGCCAGAGATGATCGGCCAGGTGCCGAGCGTGCATCTTTTCTGGACAGTGCGGTCTTTGGTTCGGTACGTGAGAGCAACTAGGAGGCACCATTGTCCGACAGCGATGAACGCCACCAGCTGCTGATCGAGCACAACGACACTGCTCACCCGATCCCGTCCACCAGCCTGCCAGGGTTGGTCGAAGCTCAGGTCAGGGCCACCCCCAACGCGGTCGCTGTGGTGTTCGAGGACACCTCCTGGACCTACCAGCAACTCAACTCGCGGGCGAACCAGCTCGCCCACGCACTGATAGCCCGGGGTGTGGGCCCGGAACAGATCGTGGCACTTGCGTTGCCCCGCTCACCGGAGCTCATCGTCGCACTGCTGGCGGTACTCAAAACCGGCGCCGCCTACCTACCCCTGGACCCCGACTACCCCCGAGCGCGAATCAACTTCATGCTCGATGACGCACAACCAGCACTCCTCCTGGCCAACACGCAGACGCTGGCGTGCGTCTCCGACAACCCCGCCACACCACGATTCCTGATCGACGACTCCGACACCCTGGCCATACTGGACGAACACTCAGACGCCGACCCCATCGACTCCGACCGCGCCACCCCACTCACACCACAACACCCCGTCTATGTCATCTACACCTCCGGTTCGACCGGCACCCCCAAAGCCGTGGTGATGCCCGCCGGTGGGTTGGTGAATCTGTTGCTGTCGCACCAGCAATCCCGTGTGAGTGGCCCGAGCAGTAGGGTCGCCCAGTTCGCCGCGATCAGCTTTGATGTGTCGGCGCAGGAGATCCTGTCCACGCTGACGTTCGGGAAGACGTTGGTGGTTCCGACCAACGAGGTTCGGCGCGACGCGCGACTGTTGGTGGACTGGCTGGATCGGCACCAGGTGGAGGAGCTGCTCGCTCCGAACCTAGTGGTCGAGGCGCTTGCCCAAGCTGCCGTCGAGGCCGGGCGTGATCTTCCGCGGTTACGTGTCATCGCCCAGTCCGGTGCGACGTTGACGGCGGGCCGCCAAGTCCGAGAATTTTACCGCCGTCAGCCGCTTCGGCGGTTGCAGAATCAATACGGTCCCACCGAAACCCATACGGTCACCGCCTACACCCTGCCTGCCGACGTCGCTGACTGGCCACAGCACCCGCCGATTGGCGGGCCGTTCAGCAACACCAGGGCGTATGTGCTGGATTCCGATTTGTGCGCAGTGCCGGTCGGAGTTCCTGGCGAATTATATATTGCTGGTAACCAACTGGCGCGTGGCTATTTGGGTCGGGCGGGTTTGACGGCGCAGCGTTTCGTGGCGGATCCGTTCGGTGTGGCGGGCGGGCGGATGTATCGGACGGGAGATATAGCCCGTTGGCGCGGTGACGGGGTCCTGGAGTTCGTTGGTCGGATTGATGATCAGGTGAAGATCCGGGGGTTCCGTATTGAGCCGGGTGAGATCGAGACCGCGCTCGCCGCGCACCCCAAGGTCGCGCAATCTGCGGTCATCGCCCGGGAAGACCGGCCCGGCGACAAACGGCTGGTCGCTTATGTCGTGACTAACGGTGAGAGTTTGCAGCCGCATTCGTTGCGGGAATTTCTGCTTCAGCGGCTGCCGGAATATATGGTGCCTACCATGGTACTGGTGGACAATTTACCGTTAACACCGAACAGGAAACTAGATCGTAGCGCGTTGCCGGCCCCCGATTACTCGGTGGCCAGGTCGGGGCGAGCGCCGAGGACTCCGCAGGAACAGCTGCTCGCTGAATTGTTCGCCGAGGTGCTGGGGTTGCCCAGGGTTGGTGTCGACGGGGACTTCTTCGAGTTGGGTGGGCATTCGCTGGTGGCGACTCGGCTGATCGCCCGAATCCGCGCCACCTTCGGTGTGGAGCTGGAGTTGCGCACCCTGTTCGAAACCCCCACGCCAGCCGGTCTGGCCGGGCGATTGGATGACGCCGGGCCAGCCAGGTTGGCGCTGACGCCGTATCAGCGTCCCGATGTGGTGCCGTTGTCCTTCGCGCAACGCCGGTTGTGGTTCCTCCACCAGCTGGAAGGCCCCAGCGCCACCTATCACATCCCATGGGCGTTGCGCCTGTCCGGGGAGGTGGACCGCCCAGCGCTACACGCTGCGCTCGGTGATGTGATGGCCCGTCACGAGAGTCTACGGACGGTCTTCTCGCAGGTAGAAGGCACACCGTGCCAACTGGTTCTGGACGCGCGGGCGGCCCGGCCGTCGCTGAGGGCGACTGAGACGACCGAGACGGCGCTACCGGAGAGGCTGGCCACCGCTCTCCGGCGCGGGTTCGACCTCGCCACCGAGCCGCCCCTGCGGGCCGAGCTGTTCACACTCGCACCTGACGAGCATGTGCTGCTGGTGGTACTGCACCACATCGCCAGTGACGGCTGGTCAATGGACTCACTGTCACAAGACCTGGCCGCCGCCTACACCGCCCGCCGCCAAGGTCAGGAGCCGGAATGGGCGCCGCTGCCGGTGCAGTACGCCGACTACACACTGTGGCAACACCAGCTTCTTGGTGACCAGACCGACCCGGACAGTCTGGTCACCACCCAGCTGGCCTACTGGACCCAGGCGCTGGCTGGGCTACCCGAGCAGCTCCAACTACCCACCGACCGTCCCCGCCCGGCGGTGGCCTCACACCGGGGCAGCCAGGTTCCCGTGCGGCTGGACGCGCGGCTGCACGAGGAACTGACCGGGCTGGCCCGACGCAATGGGGCGAGTGTGTTCATGGTGTTGCAGGCTGGGTTGGCCGCGCTGCTGACCCGGCTCGGCGCCGGCGAGGACATCCCCTTGGGCAGCCCCATCGCCGGGCGCACCGATCAGGCGTTGGACGAGCTGGTCGGATTCTTCGTCAACACCCTGGTATTACGCACCGACACCTCCGGGAACCCCACCTTCACTCAACTGCTGGCCCGGGTCCGGAACACCGCGCTGAGTGCCTACTCGAACCAGGACGTGCCCTTCGAATATCTCGTTGAAACCCTCAACCCGGCCCGCTCTCTGGCCCGCCATCCCCTGTTCCAGGTGATGCTCACTATGCAGAATGCCCCCGAGGTCAGTGTCGACCTGCCCGGACTGCAGGTCACCCCGGAGCAGATCGACACCGAGGTCGCCAAGTTTGACCTGCACTTTGCCCTGTCCGAGCGGCACAACACTCACGGCGCACCCCAAGGCATCGAAGGTGTCGTGGAGTACGCCACTGACCTGTTCGACCCGACCACCGTCGAGACCATCACCGCCCGCTGGGTGCGTCTGCTCCACGCCGTGGCCGCCAACCCGGATCGACCGCTCGGCCGGATCGATATCCTCACCCCCGCCGAGCGCCATCACCTGCTTCACACCGGGACAGACACCAACCACCCAGTCCCTGCGACAACCCTGCCAATGCTGTTCCAAGCCCAGGCCACGGCCACCCCGCAAGCGATCGCAGTGATCTGCGGGGACACCACCCTCACCTACGCTCAGCTCAACACCCGAGCCAACCAGCTCGCCCACGCGCTCCTCAGCCGGGGGGTGGGCCCCGAGCAGATCATCGCGCTGGCCCTGCCCCGCTCTGTGGACATGGTCGTGGCGATCTTGGCGGTGCTCAAAGCCGGGGCCGCCTACCTCCCCATGGACCCCGACTATCCACGCGCACATCTGGCCTTCATGCTCACCGACGCCCGCCCCGCCCTGGTGCTCACCCACATCCACACCGCAGCCCTCGTCCCCCAGGACATCACCACACCGCAATGGGTAATCGACCATCCCGACACCACCGAGATGCTCGGCGAGTACCCGGACACCGACCCCACCGACGCTGATCGCGCCACCTCCCTCCTCCCGCAACATCCCGCCTACGTCATCTACACCTCCGGCAGCACCGGCGCCCCCAAAGGCGTCGTAGTGGCTCACCAGAACATCGTGAATCTCGTGGTCTGGGCGGTGTCCGACATGGGCTCTGGGCGACTGACTCGGGTGTTGGCCTCGACGTCGCTGAACTTCGATGTGTCGGCCTTTGAGATGTTTGGTCCGTTGGCCTGCGGCGGCAGCATTGAAATGGTGCGGAATCTCCTTTCGCTGCTTGAGCGCCCGCAGGAGGGGTGGACCGGAAGCCTGGTCAGTGCGGTGCCCTCGGCGTTGTCTCAGCTGTTGGAGCACGGTGGTGTGGACATCGAGACCGACGTCGTGGTGTTGGCTGGGGAACGCCTGACTGCGCAGGGAGCGCGCGACATCCAGGGAGCGATCCCGGGCTGCCAGGTGGCCAACCTTTATGGCCCGACCGAGACGACAGTTTATGCCACTGCATGGTATGGCGAGAGGGTAATTCCCACCGCACCGCCGATTGGTCAGCCGGTTTTTAATACGCGGGTGTATGTGCTTGACAGCAATCTCCAGCTGGTGCCGCCTGGCGTGGTGGGTGAGTTGTATATCGC
>NZ_JBFAHP010000072.1:0-10051 GCF_040654255.1 Streptomyces sp. NPDC050732 | reverse complement strand
GATTCACCGCCGAACCCCGCACCACACCCAACACCCGACGCCCATGACGACGCGCATCCGACAACCGCTCCAGCAACAACACACCCACACCCTCGCCCCAGCCGGTGCCGTCCGCGGCGGCGGCGAACGGCTTGCAGCGGCCGTCGGGGGCCAGGCCCCGCTGGCGCGAGAAGCCGGTGAACACCTCGGGCGTGGCCATGACGGTGACGCCGCCCGCGAGGGCGAGAGTGCACTCTCCCTGTCGTAGTGCTTGCGCGGCCAGGTGGATGGAGACGAGGGACGAGGAGCACGCGGTATCGACTGTCACCGCCGGGCCTTCGAGGCCCAGGGTGTAGGCGACGCGGCCGGACACGACGCTGCCGGAACCGGCCAGCATGGAGTAGCCCTCCAGCTGGGCGTCCTGGGCCAGGCCTGCCGCGTAGTCGTGGTACATCACGCCGACATACGTGCCGGTCGGGCTGCCCTTGAGCGTCGTCGGGTCGATGCCCGCACGCTCGAACACCTCCCACGACACCTCCAGCAGCAGCCGCTGCTGCGGATCCATCGCCAGCGCCTCCCGCGGATTGATCCCGAAGAACGCCGCGTCGAAATCACCGGCGTCGGGAAGGAAGGCCCCTTCGTCGGCGTAACTGGTGCCGGGGTGGTCCGGGTCGGGGTGGAAGAGCCGTTCGAGGTCCCAGCCGCGGCCCGTCGGGAACTCTCCGACCGTGTCCACGCCTGCCGCGACCAGCTCCCAGAGTCCTTCCGGTGAGGTCGCTCCGCCCGGATATTTGCAGGCCATCGCGACGATCGCCACCGGGTCGTCCGTCGCGGCCGCGGCAGGCGCCACGGGCACGGCGAGTGCGGCGCTCCGGCCGCCCAGGCGTGTGTCGAGGTATGCCGCCAGCGCCTGGGGGGTGGGGTGGTCGAAGGCCAGTGTGGCGGGCAGGCGGAGGCCGCTCGCCGCCGAGAGGCGGTTGCGCAGCTGCACCGCGGTGAGCGAGTCGAAGCCGAGGTCCTTGAAGTTGGCTTCGGTGCGTACGTCGGCCGCCGACCGGTGGCCGAGCACGGCCGCCACGCATTCGCGTACGACTTCGGTGACGACAGTCCGGCGCTCGGCCTCGTCCAGGCCCGCGAGCCGCCGCTCCAGCGCGGCCTGGTCGACGGTGGAGTCGGTCGCCGCCCTGCGGCGGGTCCGGCCCGCCAGGTCGCGGAGGATCGCGGGTACGTCGTCCCTGTTCAGACCGCGTACGTCGATACCGGCCGCGACAACCAGCGAGGTGTGCGCGGCAGCGGCACGCGCCGCGTCGAGGAGGGCGAGGCCCTGCTCGTCCAGCAGCGGCTTCACACCGCCGGCGCGCAGCCGCGCGAGGTCGGCGTCGTCCAGGTGCCGGGTCATGGCGCTGCCTCGTGCCCACAGGCCCCAGGCGATCGACAGGCCGGGCAGGCCGGTGGCGCGCCGGCGGCTGACCAGGGCGTCGACGAAGGCGTTGGCGGCCGCGTAGCCGGCCTGGCCCGCGTTGCCGAGGACACCGGCGGCGGACGAGAACATCACGAACAGGCCGAGCGGCAGCTCCGACGTGGCCGCGTCCAGGTTGGCGGCGACGGACGCCTTGGCCGCCCACACCCTGGCCAGTTGGTCGGCGGTCTGGGCGGTGACCACGGCGTCGTCCAGGACCCCGGCCGCGTGGATCACGCCGGTCAGCGGGTGCGCCGGGTCGACCGACGCGACGAGGTCCGCGGTGGCCCGCCCGTCCGTCAGGTCGGCCGCGGCGATCCGCACCGTCGCGCCCAGGCCGGTCAGTCGGTCGGCGAGGTCGCGGGCGTCCGGCGCGTCGGGGCCCTGCCGGCTGACGAGCAGCAGGTGCCGCACCGACCAGGCGCGGACCAGGTGCTCGGCGACGAGACCGCCCATCATGCCGGTGCCGCCCGCGATGAGGACGGTGCCGTCGGGGTCCAGCGTCACATCGGCCCCGGGCCCGGCCCCGACTCCGGGCCCTGATCCCGACCCGGATGCGGCTCGGGCGAGGCGGGGAGCCATCGGCTCTCCCGCCCGTAGGGCCAGCTGCGGCTCTCCGGCGGCGAGGGCCCGCGCGACGGCGGCTCGGTCCGTACCCGACGCTGTGCTGCCATCGGTGTCCAACAGGACGAAGCGGTCGGGGTGTTCGGCCTGTGCGCTGCGTATCAGGCCCCACAGGGCGGCGGCCGGGGCGTCGACGGGGACGGGGTTCATGTCGTCGTCAGCCGGGGTCGTCACCGCGTGGTGGGTGATGAGGACGAGCCGGGTCTCGGCGAGGCGCGGTTCGGCGAGCCAGTCCCGCAGCAGGTGCAGGGTGCGCTCGGCGACCGCCCGGCCGGGCGCGTCGAGCGCCGCGTCCGCTGTGGCGTCCGCTGTGGTGTTCGACGTGGCGTTCGATGTGGCGGTGGTCTCCACGAAGACGGTCGCGGGGGCTTGCGTCCCCTCGTCCAGCGCGGCCGACAGGGATGCCATGTCGGCGTGCCGGGGGATGTCCGCTCCGGCCCAGGCCGGTACGTCCTGACCGAGCACCGCCCAGCCGTCGTCTACGGCATGCTCCGCCACGGCCGCCGGGGGCAGAGCCGTCCACTCCACCGTGAACAAGCCGTTGTTGCCGCTGCCCGCCTGGCCGGCCGCGCGCAGCAGTTCGGGGTCGGCGGGCCGCAGAGCCAGGGAGTCCACGCTCAGCACCGGCGCTCCGGTGGCGTCGGCGACCGTCACGCGCAGCCCCGCGCCGTCGTCCGTCTCCCCGTCCGCGTGTTCCCCGTGCGGGGTCAGCCGCACCCGCACGGTGGCGGCGCCGGTGGCCCACAGGGAGACGCCGTTCCACGCGAAAGGCAGGCGGAGGACGTGCCCTTGCTCTTGTCCTTCACCTTCTTCGCCTCCTTCACCTCCTTCACCGGGTCCGTTCCGGTCGAGCAGCAGCGCCGGGTGCAGCGCGGCGTCCAGCAGTACGGGGTGAATGCCGAAGTCGTCGTACGTACCCGCCTCTTCGGGCAGCTCCACCTCGGCCAGCAGATCCTGACCGTGCCGCCACACGGAACGCAGGCCCCGGAACGACGGCCCGTACTCGTATCCCGCCGATGCCGCCTGCTCGTAGAGTTCGCTGATCTCCAGCGGCTCGGCCCCCGCCGGCGGCCACTGGCCGCTCAGGCCGTCCGGTACCGCACCGGGCTCGGGGCTCAGCACCCCGGTCGCGTGACACGACCACCCCTCGTCCTGCCCCGCTGCCTCGTCGTCGGAGTCGACACGGGAGAAGACGCGCACCTCACGCCGGCCGCCCTGACCGTCGGCCGCGCCCACGACCACCTGGACCTGGAGGCCCCCGGAGCCGGGCAGCACCAGGGGTGCCTGGAGCGTGAGCTCCTCAAGGGTGGGGCAGCCCGCCTCGTCGGCGGCCCGCAACGCCCACTCGACCAGAGCGGCGCCGGGGACGAGCGTCGTGCCCGCCACAGAGTGGTCGGCGAGCCAGCCACCACCACCGCCGGAGGTCGCGAGCCGTCCGGTCAGCACGAGCGCCCCGTCGGCGAGACCGAGCGCCGCGGGCAACAGCGAGTGTTCCAACCGCCGCAGCCCGGCCGACCGCACATCTCCGACACCGTCCACCGGCAACCAGTAGCGGCGGCGCTGGAAGGCGTAGGTGGGCAGGTCGATGGTGCGGGGGGTGGGGTCGGCCGGGAACCAGCGCCGCCAGTCGACCTCCGCGCCGGCGGCGAAGGCCTGGGCGGCGGCGCGGGTCAGCTGGGTGGTGTCGCCGTGGTCACGGCGGAGGGTGGGGACGACGGTGGCGGGGATGTCCGCCTGCTCGATGGTCTCCTCCATGCCCAGACCCAGCACCGGGTGGGCGCTGGCCTCGATGAACAGGCGGTAGCCGTCGGCGAGCAGCGCTTCGATGGTGTGGGCGAAGCGGACCGGTTGGCGGAGGTTGGTGACCCAGTAGGCGGTGTCGAGGGCGGTGGTGTCCGTCAGGCGCTCGGCGGTCACCGTCGAATAGAAGGCGACGTCGGTGGTCGTCGGCTGGATATCGGCGAGCCGGTCGGTGAGGAGATCGTGGAGCTGGTCGATCTGGGGACCGTGGGAGGCGTACCCGACATCGATGACGCGGGCGCGCAGCCCCCGCGCTTCCGCGTCCGCGACCACGGCCGCCACATGCTCCGGCGGCCCCGAAATCACCGTCGAGGAGGGCCCGTTGACGGCCGCGACAACCACGCCCGGCCGGTCGTCGCCGATGAGCTCAGCGGCCAGCTCGGCCCCGGCGCTGAGGGATGCCATATCGCCGTGCCCCTGCAGCTGACGGAGCGCGTCACTGCGTACCGCCACGATCCGCGCCGCATCCTCCAACGACAACGCACCCGCGACACACGCGGCGGCCATCTCCCCCTGCGAGTGCCCGATCACGGCAGCCGGAGTGATGCCGTAATCCGCCCACACCGCAGCCAGCGACACCATCACCGCCCACAGCACCGGCTGCACAACCTCAACCCGGGACAGCTCCGCCCCGTCCCCGCGCAACACATCCGTCAGCGACCAGTCCACATGCGCCGACAGCGCAGCCTCACACTCCGCGATCCGCGCCGCGAACACCGCCGACTCGTCCAGCAGCTGGGCACCCATGCCCACCCACTGCGACCCCTGCCCCGGAAACACCAACACCGGCCCAGGACCCACATCACCGGCCACCCCGGCCACCACATCCGCCGAAGCCTCACCTGCAGCCAACGCCCCCAGACCAGCAGTCAGCGCATCCCGGTCACGCCCCACCACCACAGCCCGGTGTTCAAGAAGTGCCCTGCTCGTGGCCAGTGACCAACCGACGTCAGCGGTCGTCGGGTCCGTATCGGCCACGAACTCGCGCAGCCGCCGCGCCTGTTCGCTGAGCGCTTCCTCGGTCCGCGCAGAGACCACCCACGGCATCACCCCACCCGGCTCCGCGACCGCGGGGGCCGGCGCGTCGTCCTCCGGCGCCTCTTCCAGGACCACGTGCGCGTTCGTGCCCGAGATGCCGAAGGAGGAGATTCCGGCGCGGCGCGGGCGTTGGCCGCGCGGCCACGGGACGGGTTCGGTGAGGAGGCGTACGCCGCTGCCGTCCCACTGGACGTGCGGGGTCGGCTCGTCGACGTTCAGGGTGGCGGGCAGCAGGTCGTTCCGCAGGGCCATCACCATTTTGATGACGCCGGCGACGCCCGCGGCGGCCTGGGTGTGGCCGATGTTGGACTTGACCGAGCCGAGCCACAGCGGACGGTCGTCCTCGCGCTCCTTGCCGTAGGTGGCGATCAGCGCCTCGGCCTCGATGGGGTCGCCCAGTCTGGTGCCTGTGCCGTGCGCCTCGACCACGTCGATCTCCGCCGTGGAGAGGTGGGCGCTGGAGAGCGCCTGGCGGATGACGCGGCGCTGCGAGGGGCCGTTGGGGGCGGTGAAGCCGTTGCTCGCGCCGTCCTGGTTGATCGCCGAACCCCGGATCACGGCGAGGACCTTGTGGCCCTTCTTGCGTGCGTCGGAGAGGCGCTCCAGGAGGATCAGCCCCGCGCCCTCGCCCCAGCCGGTGCCGTCGGCCGCGGCGGCGAACGGCTTGCAGCGGCCGTCGGGTGCCAGGCCGCGTTGGCGCGAGAACCCGGTGAACACCTCGGGGGTGGACATGACGGTGACGCCGCCCGCGAGGGCGAGGTCGCACTCGCCCTGGCGCAGGGCGTTGGCCGCCAGGTGCATCGCCACCAGCGAGGAGGAGCACGCCGTCTCGACGGTCACCGCCGGGCCCTCCAGGCCCAGCGTGAAGGAGAGGCGGCCCGAGAGGACGCTGGGCGCGGTGCCCGCGTAACCCTCGGTCGCCTTGCCTCCGGGGTCGCCCTGGGTCTGGTTGCCCGTGGTGGCGGCGCCGACGTAGACGCCGGTGGGGCTGCCCTTGAGCGAGGCGGGGTTGATGCCCGCCCGCTCCAGGGCCTCCCAGGACGTCTCCAGGAGCAGTCGCAGTTGCGGGCTGCTGGCCAGGGCCTCGCGCGGGCTGAAACCGAAGAAGTCGGAGTCGAACCGGTCGGGGGCGGCGAGGAACCCGCCCTCGCGCACGTAGCAGGTCCCCGGGTGGTCGGGGTCCGGGTGGTAGATGCCTTCCAGGTCCCAGCCCCGGTCGGTGGGGAAGGGCTCGATGGCGTCGTCGCCGGCGGCGACCAGCTCCCACAGTCCTTCGGGCGTCTCGATGCCGCCGGGGAAGCGGCAGGCCATGCCGACGACGGCCACCGGCTCCTGCCGCCTGTCCTCCACCTCGCGCAGACGCTGCCGGGTGTCGTGCAGTTCGGCGGCGACCCGCTTGAGGTAGTCGACCAGTTCCTCTTCACTCGCCATGAGAGTTCACCCAGCCTTCAGCGTGGTTGTCGCGCCGTGCACGGTCGTTTCACACACCCAGTTCTTTGTCGATGAAGTCGAGGACCTGGTCGGTCGTGGCAACCTGCAGCTGCTCCTTCGTGCTGCCCGAGCCGGGCACCGCGCTCGCCGCCTTCCAGTTCGACAGGAGGGCTTCCAGCCGGGCCGTCACCGCGTCGGCGTCGAGGTGTTCGACGAGGGTGGAGGAGAGCGCGTTCTCCAGTTTCGCCAGGTCGCGGAGGACCGGGTCGGTGGCTTCCGCACCGGCGGGCGTGTCGCCGTCGGGCGTGAGTTGTGCGCCGAGGTGTTCGGCCAGGATGTCGGCGTCCGGGTGGTCGAAGACCAGCCCTGCGGGCAGCCGGAGACCGGTGGCGGCGGACAGCCTGTTGCGCAGTTCGACCGCGGTCAGGGAGTCGAATCCGAGTTCCTTGAAGGTGCTGCCCGTGGTGAGGCTGTCGGGGTGGTGCCCGAGCACGGTGGCGGCCTGTTCCCTGATGAGCCTCACCAGCGTGTGGTGCCGGTCGGACGGCGGCAGCGCGGCCAGCCGGCCCGCCAGATCGGCGGGCTGACCGCCCGCCGTCGCGGTCGGCCTGCTCGCTCCGCCGGCGGTGGCGGCGGCCAGGCCGCGCAGCAGGGCG
The DNA here is from genome assembly GCF_040654255.1 of Streptomyces sp. NPDC050732. NCBI lineage: Bacteria > Bacillati > Actinomycetota > Actinomycetes > Kitasatosporales > Streptomycetaceae > Streptomyces > Streptomyces sp. NPDC050732. Next base: position 3,064 of record NZ_JBFAHP010000072.1, on the reverse strand, counting down.
GGCCTCGTGTGCACGGGGTGCGTGGCCAGGGTGCGCAGGTCGAGGTTGAATCCCACCAGGTGGGGGCGGCCGTGGCGGTGCGCGGCGTCGAACAGGGCGAGACCGTGCGCGTTGCTCATGCCCTTGACGCCGATGCGCGCCATTCGGGCCACGTCGGTGTCGCTGAGTCCGCCGGTCATGCCCCGGGGAGCGCCGCCGGCCGGGGCGCCGGGCTGGTTGTCGGCCATGGGGCCCGCCGTGCTGTCGGCCATTGCACCCGCTTTGCCGTCGGCCATTGCGTCCGCCGTGCCGTGGGCGGCAGCACCTGTCTCGGTGGCGGCGGCAGCACCCGTCTTGGCGCCCGGCGCCTCCCAGAGGCCCCAGCCGACCGACAGGCCGGCCTGGCCCCGGGACCGGCGGTGCTGTATCAGCGCGTCGCAATACGCGTTGGCGGCCGCGTAGTTGGCCTGGCCCGAGCTGCCTAGCGTGGCGGCTGCCGAGGAGAACACCGTGAACATCGCCAGCCGCGCTCCCCGCGTCGCCTCGTGGAGGTTCGCCGCCGCGGCGGCCTTCGCCGCCCACACGCGCGCCAACCCCTCGGGCGTCTGCGCGGTCACGACGCCGTCCTCCAGCACACCCGCCGCATGCACGACACCCGTCAACGGATGCGAGGGATCCGTCTTGCCGACGAGTTCCACCACCGACTCCGGGTCGCTGACATCGGCCGCGACGATGGCGACCTCGGCACCCAACTCGGCTAGTTTGGACATCAGTTCGTCGCACCCCGGGGCGTCCGGCCCGCGACGGCCGGCCAGCAGCAGGTGCCGTACACCCCACTCCCGCACCAGATGCTCGGCCACGACCTGACCCAGCGCGCCGGTGCCCCCGGTGACCAGAACCGTGCCCTCGGGGTCGAGGGCAGGCGGGATCTCCAGCACCAGCTTGCCGGTGTGCTTCGCCTGACTCATGAACCGGAACGCCTCCTGCGCCTTGTCCAGCGGCCAGGAACGTACCGGCAGCGGCTTAAGCCGTTCTGAGGCGAACAACATGACGAGCTGGTCCAGCATGCTGCTGATGCGGTCGGGCCCGGCATCACCGACCAGGTCGTACGCCGTGTACGAGACGTCCGAGCGCTCCGCGGCCACCTCCTCCGGCGTGCGCACATCGGTCTTGCCCATCTCCAGGAACCGGCCTCCGTCGCCGAGCAACCGCAGGGAAGCGTCGATGAACTGACCGGCAAGGCTGTTGAGTACGACGTCCACGCCGCGCCCGCCCGTGACCTCCCTGAATGCGCCCTCGAAGGCGAGGTCACGGGAGGAGGCGCGGTGGGCGGCATCGATGCCCATCTCCTCCAGCACGGCATGCTTGCCCGCACTCGCGGTGGCGAACACCTCGGCACCCAGGTGACGGGCGATCTGCACCGCCGCCATCCCCACACCACCCGTAGCGGCATGGATCAACACCCGCTCGCCCGCCCTCAAACCGGCCAGCTCCACCAACCCGTACCAAGCCGTCAAGAACGCCGCCGGAATGCCGGCCGCCTCCTGCATGCCCCAGCCCTGCGGAACCGTCGTGACCATCCGCGCCTCGGCGATCACCACAGGGCCGAACGCACCCTCGAACACACCCATCACGCGGTCGCCCACCGAAACGTGAGTGACCTCGGAACCGACCTCGGTCACGACACCGGCACCTTCGCCGCCCATGGCCCCGTACGCGGGAACCATGCCCAACGCCACCAGGACATCACGAAAGTTGATGCCCGCGGCGTGCACGGCGATACGTACCTGCCCCGGCGCCAAGGGCTCCAGGGCCTCCGGGCAGGCCACGGCGGCCAGGTCGTCCAGCGAGCCGTCGCGCACCATCCGCAGGCGCCACGCCGGTTCACCGGGCGGCGCTACGAGCTGCCCGGTGGAGTGGTGTGCCTGGGCCTGGGTCAGTCGCGGGACGTAGAGGTCGCCGTCTCGCAGGGCGAGTTGAGGTTCGTCCAGATCCTCGGCGGCCTGGCGCAGTTCCTTGCCGTGCCGGTGGAGATCGACGTCGTCGGCATCCAGGTCCACCAGGACGAAGCGGCCGGGATTCTCCGACTGCGCACTGCGGATCAGGCCCCATACGGCTGCGGCATCCGTGTCTACGTCACCGTCACCGCCGTCGCCGGTGGCCACCGCGCCGCGCGTCACCACGAGGAGCCGGGACTCCGACAACTCCGTTGTGGCCAGGAACTCCTGTACGAGCGACAGCACCTGCTCGACGACCAGCAGACCGGCAAGACCAGCGCCCGCAGAGGTCGCGGAGGTCGCAACGGGAGCCACCACGGCCCACGGCGCGTCACCTCCGGCCTCCGGCACCACATCGGCCAGGCGGCCGCCACCCTCCGAGAGCACGACCCAGTCGAGGCCCGTGTCGGCATCCGTCTGCGACACATCCGTCCGCGACAGCGGCAGCGGCGTCCACTCCACACTGAACAGGCCCCGTACGTCGCGCTGTTGGGCTGCGGCAAGCTGGCCCGGCTTCACGGGGCGTGTCTGGAGTGAGTCGACGCTCAGAACGGGACCGCCGGTCGCGTCGGTCACCGTCACACTCAGCCCTTGGTCGACGCTCGCCCCGACCGGCCGGAGGCGAACGCGCACGGTCGTGGCTCCGACCGCCCGCAGAGAAACTCCGGCCCACCCGAACGGCACGTAGAGCTGGTCGTCACCGGAGCCGTCCATGAAGCGGGCGGCGAGGAGCGGGTGGAGGGTGGCGTCGAGGAGGGCGGGGTGGATGCCGTAGCCGTCGTGCGCGCCGGCGGCCTCGGGCAGCACGACCTCGGCCAGCAGGTCGTGGCCGTGCCGCCACACGGCACGCAGCCCCCGGAACGCCGGACCGTACCCGTACCCGGCCTCGTCGGCCTGCGCGTAAAAGCCCTCGACATCCACCGGCTCGGCACCGGCAGGAGGCCATACCCCGCCCAACTCCTCACCCGTAAGGGCTGTTTCGGGAGACAGTACGCCGGCCGCGTGGCAGATCCACGAGTCGTCGCCACCCACGGTGGCCGTATCAGGGCGGCTGTAGATCTGAACTCCGCGTCGCCCGTCCTCACCCG
>NZ_JBFAHP010000071.1:0-10593 GCF_040654255.1 Streptomyces sp. NPDC050732 | reverse complement strand
CCGGCCTTTCGGCTTTCGCGTTTCCCTTTCCGGCGGTTCCGACTCTATCAGATCCTTTCGGGCCTGACTCCCAGTCAGCGGGAGGTGTCTTCGCGGCTGTTGGGCCGTTCCGACGTCTCAAACTCTAGCGGGTTTTCCCGGCGACTCATAATCGAGCCTTGGAATTGAATTCGGGCATGCCGAATTGCATCCGTTGGGAGGTCGTGCTGAGTTTGTTTTGCCGCTCGATCAGCGGCGGGATGCGCTGTCGCAGAACCGTTACGGCTCCGTGGCAACCCGAAGAACCTTACGGATCCAGCAGGTGACTGTCAACCCCACCCTGTGCCCCGCCGGAGGGCGGTTCAGTCCAGGGCGTTCAGTCCAGGTCGGTGAGGCGTCCGCCGGCGTCCGGCTGGGCGTGCTCCACACGGCGTAGAAGACGGGTGAGCACCTCACCCAGGGCGCCGCGCTCCGCCTGGGACAGGTCCTGGAGGAGGTCCTCCTCGAAGACCGTGGCCAGGCGCATCGCCTCCAGCCACTTCTCGCGGCCCTCCGCGGTCAGCTCGACGATCACACGGACCCGGTTGGTCTCGTCGCGGTCCCGGGTGACCAGGCCCTCCGCCACCATGCGGTCGATGCGGTGGGTCATGGCCGCCGGGGTCAGGCCGAGCCGCTTGGCCAGCTCGCCGGGACCCATTTGGTACGGAGCCCCCGAGAGGACGAGGGCCTTGAGGACCTCCCACTCGGCGTTGCTGATCCCGAGGGTCGCCGTCTGGCGCCCGTAGGCCACGTTCATCCGGCGGTTCAGGCGGCCGAGGGCCGAGACGATCTGCTCGACCTGCGGGTCGAGGTCCTGGAACTCGCGCTGATACGCGGCGATCTGCTCTTCAAGTGTCGGCTCGGTCGGGCCGGGGGTGTCACCCATGGGCCGAGTATGGCACGGGCCTGCTTGGCATCGAAGTCCTTCGGTGTGTATTGTTTAGATCCTAACTTTAGCTTCGAAGTCTTCACTTCTAAGGCTTCACACCGACTCCTAAGGCAGGTGAAAGTGACCAGGGCGATGGGCGCAGCGATGCGTCGTATCCAGGCAGGCAGCGCGCTGAGCGCGTTCGGCATCGGTTTCACGGTCCCGTTCCTCTACGTCTATGTGGCGCAGGTGCGAGATCTGGGATCGAGTGCGGCGGGCATCGTGCTCGCCGCCTTCGCCATGGCCGCGCTGATCGTCCTGCCCGTCACCGGCCGCGTCATCGACCGTCGCGGCCCCCTCCCCGTGCTGGTGGGCGCGGCGGTCGTCGCCTCCGTGGGCGCGGTTGCGCTCGGCGTCGCGGACAGTGAGACGACGGCGATCCTCTCCGCGGCCCTGCTCGGCGCGGGTACGGCCGTGATGCAGCCCGCGCTGGCGACGATGATCGTGTGGTCGTCGACGCCGGCCACCCGTACGCGGTCCTTCGCGATGCAGTTCTTCCTGCAGAACCTGGGCCTCGGCATCGGTGGTCTCATCGGCGGCCAGATCGTCGACGAGGACCGTCCCGGCAGCTTCACGCTGCTGTTCTCCATCGAGTCCGTGATGTTCCTGGTGCTCGCGGCCATCGCGCTGACCGTGCGGCTGCCGCACGCGCCGTCCATCCAGGACTCGATGCCCAAGGATGCCTCGGCCCCCCGGGGCGGCATGCGCGCGCTCCTGAAGCACAAGGCCATGGTGCAGCTGTGCGTGCTCGGCTTCGTGATCTTCTTCGCCTGCTACGGGCAGTTCGAGTCGGGCCTCTCCGCGTACGGCGTGGAGGCCGCGGGGATCTCGCCGTCGACGCTCGGCATCGCGCTGGCCGCCAACACCGCGGTCATCGTGCTCGCGCAGTTCGCCGTCCTGAAGTTCGTCGAGCGGCGCAAGCGGTCCCGGGTGATCGCGGCCGTCGGTCTGATCTGGGCGTTCGCGTGGCTCCTCGCCGGGTACGCCGGGCTCGGGCACGGCAGCCAGGCGATGGCGACCGCCGCGTTCGTGTCGACGTACGCCCTCTTCGGGCTCGGTGAGGCGATGCTGTCGCCGACTGTCGCGCCGCTGGTCGCGGATCTCGCGCCGGGCGGCATGGTCGGTCAGTACAACTCGGCGTTCGCCCTGGTGAAGCAGTTGGCCCTGGCGGTCGGTCCGGCCGTGGGCGGGCCGATGGGTGCCGCGCTGCACGTCCCGTACATCGTGACGTTCGTGCTGTTCTCGCTGGGCATCACGGTGCTCGCGGTGCGCCTCGGGCGCGGGCTCACGCCCGTGCAGAACCAGCCCTCACTGGCCAAGAGCCCGGTGGTGGCGCAGGGCGGCCCTACTACGGCCGCACCCGCCACGGCCGACGCGTAACGCCCGCTGCTCACGGCCGACGCGTGACGCCCGCTACTTCGGGAGCGCGAACTCGCACCAGACGGCCTTGCCGCCGCCCGGTGTGCGGCGCGAGCCCCAGTTCGACGCGATCGTGGCGACGATGGCGATGCCGCGTCCCGCCTCGTCGGCAGGTTCGGCGCGGCGGCGGCGCGGCAGGTGGTCGTCGCCGTCGGTGACCTCGATGATCAGCCGGCGGTCGGTGCGGCGCAGGCGGAGCCGCATCGGCGGGGTGCCGTGCTGGAGGGAGTTGGCGACCAGTTCGCTGGCGGCGAGGACGCCCAGGTCGTGCAGTTCCGGGGAGAAGCGCCAGCTGGCGAGGACGCCCGTCGCGAAGGCACGCGCGCGTGGAGCGGCTTCCACGCCGCCGAGGAGCTCCAGGGCGGCGTTCCTGAAGAGCTCGGCGTCCGAGCCGGCGCGGGCGGGGTGCTGGAGGACGAGGACGGCGACGTCGTCGTCGTGGTCGGCGGTCACTCCCAGGGCGCGGATCAGGCGGTCGCAGACCACTTGGGGCGTGCCGGTGGCGCCGGCCAGGGCGCGCTCCAGGGAGGCGACGCCTTCGTCGATGTCCTCGCTGCGCCGCTCGACGAGGCCGTCCGTGTAGAGGACGGCGGTGGAGCCGGGGCCGAGCGGCACGGATCCCGAGGTGTGCAGCCAGCCGCCGGTGCCGAGCGGGGGGCCTGTGGGCTCCTCCGCTTTGTGGATGGTGCCGTTCTCGTCGCGGACGAGGATGGGGAGGTGGCCCGCGGAGGCGTAGACGAGGCTTCCTTCGTTCGGGTCGTGCACCGCGTAGACACACGTGGCGATCTGGCTGGCGTCGATCTCGGCGGCGAGGCCGTCGAGGAGCTGCAGGACCTCGTGCGGGGGCAGGTCCAGGCGGGCGTAGGCGCGCACGGCGGTGCGGAGCTGGCCCATGACGGCCGCCGCGCGGACGCCGCGGCCCATCACGTCGCCGATGACGAGGGCGGTGCGGCCGCCGCCGAGGGTGATCACGTCGTACCAGTCGCCGCCGACCGCGGCCTCGGTGCCGCCCGGTTGGTACGTGGCGGCGATGCGGAGGTCGTCGGGCTGCTCCAGCTCCTGGGGCAGGAGGGACTTCTGGAGGGTGACGGCCGTCTCGCGCTGGGCCCGCTCGCTGGTGCGCAGGCGCTCGGCCGCCTCGGCGTGGTCGGTGACGTCGGCGGCGAACACGAGGACGCCGCCGCCCTCTTCGGGGCCCGCTGCGGAGCCGCCGAGCGGGAGTGTCACGGGGGTGCACGTGAAGGTGTACGAGCGGCCGGAGGAGGCCTTGCGGGACTTGACGGTGCGCGGCTTGGAGCTGCGCAGGACCTGGTCCAGGAGGGGCAGCAGCCCCAGCTCCTCCAGCTCGGGCAGTGCCACGCGCGCGGTCTCGCCGACGGGCCGGGGGCCAAAGGCGGCCACGTACGCGTCGTTGACGTACGCGATGCGGTGGTCGGTGCCGTGCACCAGGGCGACGAGGGCGGGGATGCGGTCGAGCACCTCGCGGATCGGGAGCTCGTCGATGCCGTCGGGTCCTGGGCCGCCCGCGGGGCCGTCCGGGGGTGCGGTCTCCGCTCCGTCGGTGGGCCGCTCGGCGCGGGCCGCGGGGACGGAGCCGTCCCCACGCGGTGCGGGGGCGATCGCTTGTTCGGTCCGCGCTGCTGCGCGGCGCTGCGTTCCGGGGAGCCGGGCGCTCCAGCGCGTGAAGTTCACTGCGGTAGGCCTCGTGGTGTCGCTTCTGGATCGGGAACACAGCATGTCGCGAGCGGACGTCCCTGGTGTCGGCCTGACGGCCTGCCCATGGTCACACGGACAGTCTGGCCGAACGGACTGACAACCGTCAGACGCCGGTGCCGTGCGGGGAGTTCCTGACTCCGGTCAGGAGGACTCCTTCGGGCGTTCGCCACCGGCTGCGAGTTCGAACTCCGCACGGGGGTGTTCGAGCGACCCCAGGGAGACGATCTCGCGTTTGAACAGGCCGGACAGCGTCCATTCGGCGAGCACTCGGGACTTGCGGTTGATGGTCGGCACTCTGCTCAGGTGGTAGACGCGGTGCATGAACCAGGCAGGGTAGCCCTTCAGCTTGCGTCCGTAGACGTGCGCGACACCTTTGTGCAGTCCCAGGGAGGCGACGGAGCCCACGTATTTGTGCGTGTACTCCTGGAGGGGCCGGTCGTGCAGGGACGCGACGATGTTGTCGCCGAGGACCTTGGCCTGGCGCACGGCGTGCTGGGCGTTGGGCGCGCACTCGGTGCCCGGTCGGTCCGCCGTGACGTCGGGGACCGCGGCGGCGTCTCCCGCGCCCCACGCGTGCGTGGTGCCTTCGACGGTCAGCTGTGCGGTGCATGTGAGGCGGCCGCGTTCGTTCAGCGGCAGGTCCGACGCGGCGAGTACGGGGTGGGGTTTGACGCCCGCGGTCCAGACGACGGTGCGGGTGGGGTGGCGGGCGCCGTCGCTGAGGACGGCCACGCGGTCCTCGCAGGAGTCAAGACGCGTGTCGAGGCGTACGTCGATATTGCGCCTTCGCAGTTCGCGCACCGTGTACTTGCCCATTTCCTCGCCGACTTCGGGCAGGATCCGGCCCGTCGCCTCGACGAGGATCCACTTCATGTCCTCGGGCTTGATGTTGTGGTAGTACCGCGAGGCGTAGCGCGCCATGTCCTCCAGCTCGCCGAGCGCCTCGACGCCCGCGTAGCCGCCGCCCACGAAGACGAAGGTCAGGGCGGCGTCGCGGATGGCGGGGTCACGGGTGGAGGAGGCGATGTCCATCTGTTCGATGACGTGGTTGCGCAGGCCGATGGCCTCTTCGACGGTCTTGAAGCCAATGGCGTACTCGGCGAGGCCGGGCACGGGCAGCGTGCGCGCGATGGAGCCGGGGGCCATGACCAGGTGGTCGTACGCGATCTGGACGGGCCCGGTGCCCTCCTCCTCGGTGGCGAGGGTGGTGAACGTCGCGGTGCGCTTGGCGTGGTCGACGGTCTCGACCTCGCCGATGACGATGCGGCACTTGTCGAGGACACGGCGGAGCGGCACGACGACGTGGCGCGGCGAGATGGAGCCGGCCGCCGCCTCGGGCAGGAACGGCTGGTACGTCATGTACGGGTCGGGGGTGATCACGACGATCTCGACCTCGCCCCGCTTGAGCTCCCGTTTCAGCTTTCGTTGGAGTCTCAGCGCGGTGTACATGCCGACGTAGCCACCGCCGACGACGAGAATGCGTACACAGTCCGGAGGTACGGGGGTCGTCCCCCGGGAGATCGCAGCCTTCACCATCCCATGACGCACCGGGCTCCGGAGTTTGTCCACAGGCCCGGCAATTTGTGTGACCGGGCGCGGTGTGCGGGAAAGGCCCGGCGGCGTGCCGCGGGGCGGTGGAGGTGCCCAGGTCAGCATGGGCGAGGGGGGTGTGGGAGTGGGGTGCGACAAGGCCTGAAAGGGCGCGTACTCCGATCGGGGGGCGCTCTGTGCGGAACCCGCCTCTTCTGAATTGACTCCCGCTCAACTATGTTCGTGGGACGTCGGGGTGTCGGGGGATGCGCTCGTCGAGCCGGATTCACGGCTCGCGGAAGGGCTCGCTCCTCACACGTCGGTAGCCAATGGCGGGGAGTGTCTCCGGGGGGAGACGTCATTACCGGGGGAACGTGTATGCACATTCAGGAGACTCACTGGACTTCCGCCGCCGTGCCGGCATCAGCCGTCGGCCCGAGCGGGAACGGACGTGACATGGGGGAAGGAGCGCGCACGACACCGCTGCGTGTCGACGCACAGCGCAATCTCGAACATGTGCTCAGGGCGGCACGCGAAGTCTTCGGCGAGCTGGGGTACGGCGCGCCGATGGAGGACGTGGCGCGCCGCGCGCGGGTCGGTGTCGGCACGGTGTACCGACGCTTCCCGAGCAAGGACGTGCTGGTCAGGCGGATAGCCGAGGAGGAGACCTCCCGGCTGACGGACCAGGCGCGTGCGGCGCTCGGGCAGGAGGACGAGCCGTGGTCGGCGCTCTCGCGCTTCCTGCGGACGTCGGTGGCGTCGGGTGCGGGGCGGCTGCTGCCGCCGCAGGTGCTGCGGGTGAGCGTCGAGGACGGCGCCGCCCAGGAGGAAGAGGCGCGGGTGCCGCAGCAGCGGCAGCCGGCCCCTGACTCTCCCGAGCTGCGTCTGATCGAACAGCGCCAGGCGCCCGTCGAGGAGTCGAGCTCCCTGGGTGACGACGCGGGGGCGGCGACTCTGCTCGACGTCGTCGGCCGTCTCGTGGACCGGGCCCGTGCGGCGGGCGAGCTGCGCGCGGACGTGACGGTGGCCGACGTCCTGCTGGTGATAGCGACGGCGGCGCCCTCGCTGCCCGACGCGGCACAGCAGGCGGCGGCCTCTTCGCGGCTCCTCGACATCCTGCTCGAAGGGCTGCGGTCCCGGCCCGCGTAACCGGTCGGGTCACCCGGCGGAAGGCTCGACGTCGCGTCAGGCAGCGAACGTTGAGCCTTCCCCGAACGGGTGAAAGGTAGTGCTCCATTGCGGTAAATCGCCCCGGACGGGTGGTTGAACGTCTGCACCGTCGGCCTCGGCACGCCCGTGTGTCACTCTTTCCCGGTAATCGGGTCTGAGTGTGCAACCGGGGGCGTTCCGCGATGAGTGTTGACGGTCCGGACGAGTCGTCCGCCGGGTTCGGCGAGGGGGCTCCCTCGGGCGGCGGCGACACGGAGACCGGTGGGTCGCGCGTGCCACCGCAGCGCGAGGGCGGCGAGGCGGCCCCGGTGTCCGACGCCGACCTGATCGCCCGGATGCGGTCGGGCGACGACTCCGCGTACGAGGAGCTGTACCGCCGGCACGCCGAAGCCGTGCGCCGCTACGCACGCACCTGCTGCCGGGACGCCCACACCGCCGACGACCTCACCGCCGAGGTGTTCGCCCGCATGCTGCAGGCGGTGCGCGGCGGCAGCGGGCCCGAGTACGCGGTGCGCGCCTATCTGCTCACCACCGTGCGGCGGGTCGCCGCCGGGTGGACGCAGTCGGCGAAGCGGGAGCAGCTGGTCGACGACTTCGCGGTGTTCGCCGCGCAGGCGGCACGCGGCGCCGAGGTCTCCGACGACACCGCGTCCATCGGCTCCTTCGGAGCGGGTCTGGAACTCGGCGCGGACGTCCGCGCGATGCACGAGGCCGAGCAGTCGATGGCCATGCAGGCCTTCCGGAGCCTGCCGGAGCGCTGGCAGGCCGTCCTGTGGCACACGGAGGTCGAGGAGGAGTCCCCGAGCGAGGTCGCCACGCTCTTCGGCCTCGACGCGAACGGCACGCGCGTGCTCGCGAGCCGTGCCCGCGAGGGCCTCAAGCAGGCCTATCTGCAGGCGCACGTCAGCGCGACGCTCACCGAGAGCGAGGAGTGCGCGCGCTACGCCGACCGGCTCGGTGCCTACGCCCGCGGCGGCCTGCGCACCCGTGCCGAGCGGGGGCTGCGCAAGCATCTGGAGGAGTGCGCCAAGTGCCGCCTCGCCGCGGGCCAGATCAAGGACGTCGCGAGCGGCATCCCGGCGGTCGTGCCCATCGCCGTCATCGGCTGGTTCGGCGCCGCCGGGTACGCGAAGGTGGCCGCGCTCGTCGGCGGCGGCACCGCGGGAGCGGGCGCCGCGGGGGCCGCCGGTGCGGCAGCGGCGAGCGGATCGGCCGGCGGTTCGGCCGCTGGCGGAGCCGCCGCCTCCGAAGGTCTCGGCGCCCCTGCGAAGGCGGGGATCGCGGCGAGCGTCGTCGTGGCGGCCGGTGTCGCAGCGGCGATCGCCCTCTCCGGAGGCAGCGGCAAGCCCAAGGAGGGCCCGCCGCCGAAGGCCAAGGAGCCCGCGGTGTCCGAGACGATCGTGCCGCAGAAGCCGCCGTCACCGAAGCCGAAGCCCAAACCGCCCCCGCCGCCCGTGCCGGCCGCGGAACCCAGCCCCGCCCCGACCCCGACCCCCACGCCGAAGCCGAAGCCTCCCGCGAAGGAGAAGCCCCGGCCGAAGCCGCCCCCGCCCGCCCCGAAGCCCACGCCCACACCTCCCAAGCCGACCCCGAAGCCGCCCCCGCCTCCGCCGCCGCCACCGAAGGTCTACCAGTGGAACGAGCTGAGGTACGGCCTCACCGGCGACGGCACCGAGCCCGAGATGCGGCTCGGCGAGAGCAGCTGGGTGTGGCAGCGCTGGGGCCTCTCGATCGGCGACAAGCGGTACTCCCACGGCGTGACCGTGCACGGCAGGTCCTCCGTCACCATCGACCTGAACCGCAGCTGTTCGACGTACGACGCGGTCGTCGGAGTCGACGACATGACGATGGGGCTCGGCAAGGTGCGCTTCTCCGTGTACGGGGACGGGGCGCGGTTGTGGCAGTCCCCACTGGTCAGGGGCGGTGACCCGGCGGTGCCCGTGCACGTGGGCCTGACGGGCCGCAAGACGGTCCGGCTCGTCGTCGAACCGCACACGCCGTTCGACACGACGGCCCTCGCGGACTGGGCGCAGTCGCGGATGTCCTGCACCTAGCGGCGCGGGGCCTGCTCCGACGCAGGCCTATGGCCGGTCCTGCGGGGGCACCGCCTCGGCCGCCACGGCGATCGCCTCGTCGACCGTCAGTGCGCTGCCCGCGGCACGCTCCCGTTCGTACCCGTCCGGGCCGAGCGCGGCCAGCGCCTCGCGCTCCACGCGGTCCGCCTCCGCGGCCTCCGGCATGGGGCGCGGGTGGCCGTTGCGCAGGGACGTGGCGACAGCGAGCAGCCGGGCCGCGCGCGGCTGGTCGCCGAGGTCGCTCAGGAGCACGGCGGCGCCGTCCACCAGGGACGCCACGATCATTTCGGAGCACCGGGCCGTCCACGCCGTGCGCACCGCGTCGACGACGAGCGGCAGGCCGGCGGCCGGCCCCGACTCGGCCGCGACGATGCGGGCCTCCACTCCGTCGAGGCCCGCTTCGAACTGCGGGGGCGGCGAGTTGCCGTACGAGGACTCGCCGCGTGCCTCCTGGAACAGCCTGCGGGCCTCGACGACGTCCCCGTCCTCCAGAACCATGAGCGAGCGCAGCAGTCGTACGAAGGCGCGGGAGTCCGTCACCCCGTACCGGTCGGCCTCCCGGCTCGCCTCGTCGAGCACCTTCAACGCGACGTTCCTGTCGCCCTCGCGGTAGGAGATCTCGGCGAGCCGGGCGAGGAGGAACGGCGCCTCGGCATGGGCACCCACCTCGTAGGCGAGGCGCAGCGCTTCCTCGTACTCCCCGCGGGCCTCCTCGTGGTGGCTGCGGGCCATGGCGGCCTCGCCCGCAGCGCTGCACACCTGGGCCCGCATCCAGCGGTCGCCCACGCGGCGGCTCAGCTCCCGCAGCTCCGCCAGGTCCTCGTCGACGCCCGAGAGGTTGCCCGGCATGTCGACGGCCATGTGGGTGCGGAACATGAGGATGACGCCGAGGTCCCAGTCCCCGCCGTACCGACGGCAGTTCTCGATCGCCCGGTTCAGCGGTTCGAGCGCGTGCTCGTGGGTTCCGCCGGTGAAGAAGACGGTGAACGGCCAGAGCAGCCCGGGGAAGCGGGCGGCCTCCGGCACCGGCCTCTCGAACGCGGCACGCACCGCCGCGACGCGCTCCGGGTCGGTCCACTCGCCCTGGTGGGTCAGGGAGTCGGCGGGGCTGGACTCCGCGACCAGGCACAGGTGCAGCAGGTGGAGGTTCATCCACGGCCAGTAGAGCGGGTCGTCCTCCGTGGGGAGGCCGGGCGGGGCGAGGTCCAGGACACGGGCCATCCAGTCGGCGCCCTCCCTGCGGTAGTTGCGCAGCCACCAGAACCAGCCCGTGTGCAGCACCATCGCGATCGCCGAGGCCGTGTCACCGGACTCGACGGTGCGCTGGAGGGCCGCCCGGATGTTGTCGAGCTCGGTCTCCATGCGGGTGATCCACGGCAGTTGCTCCGCGGAGCGGAGCCGGGGCTCGGCGCGGGCGACGAGGTCCGCGAAGTACGCCGAGTGGCGGGCCTCGGCCGCGGCGAGGAGCCCGGGGGTCTCGGCGGCGCGCTCGGTCGCGTACTCGTGGATGGTCTCAAGGAGGCGGTAGCGCATGCCGCCGTCCGGGGAGCCGGCGTCCGGGACGGCCACGATCAGGGACTTGTCGACCAGGGCGCCGATGAGGTCGGTGGCGGGTGCGGTGCACACGGCCTCCGCCGCGGGGAGGTCCCAGCTGCCCGCGAAGACGGACGCCTCGCGCAGCACGGTCCGCTCGGCGTCGTCCAGGAGGTCCCAGGACCAGTCGACGACGGCTCGCAG
>NZ_JBFAHP010000070.1:0-11391 GCF_040654255.1 Streptomyces sp. NPDC050732 | reverse complement strand
CCGCAGGTCGAGGATCTGCGCGATGAGCTGCTGGAGGTGCTCGGGGAGATCGAGCCTCGCAGTGGGCAGGTGCCGCTGTTCTCCACCGTCACGGGTGATGTGATCGACACGGCGGTGATGGACGCGGAGTACTGGTTCACGAACCTGCGGCAGACTGTCCGCTTCGATGCCGCCCTGCACCATCTCCTGGAGGCCGGGCACCGCGTCTTCGTCGAGGCCAGTCCGCACCCGGTGCTCGTGGGGGCCGTGTCTCAGGCCGCCGAAGGTGAGGGTGTCGCGGGTGTGACCGCGGTGGGGACGCTGCGGCGGAACGAGGGTGGTCCGGCGCGGCTTGCGCAGAGTCTGGCCGAGGTGTTCGTCGCGGGTGTGGCTGTGGACTGGTCGCCGTGGGTGGCGGGTGGTCGGCTCGTGGAGTTGCCGACGTACGCCTTCCAGCGTCGTCGTCACTGGCTGCCGGCCGGTCGTTCCGTGGTGGATGCGGCCGGGCTGGGGCTGCGGCCCGCCGGGCACCCGCTGCTCGGCGCCGCTGTCCGGATCGCCGGTGGTGACGAGGTGGTCCTCACCGGGCGGCTGTCCCGTTCCACTCACCCGTGGCTCGACGACCACGGCGTCTTCGGCACCGTCCTCCTTCCGGGTACCGCGTTCATCGAGATGACGCTCCGCGCCGCCGACGAGGTCGGCTGCGGTGCCATTGAGGAGCTGACGCTGGAGCGGCCGCTCGTGTTGGCGGAGGACGCCCAGGTGTCGGTGCAGGTGTCGGTGGGGGCGCCGGACGGTGCCGGGCGCCGGACCGTCGCCGTGCACTCCCAGGTCCAGGGCGCCGACGCCGAAGTGGCCGGGGGAGCGGACTGGGTGCGGCATGCCGTCGGAGTGCTCGCGGACGCCGGTTCGGTCGCGTCGGCGGGGGCAGAGCGGCTGGAGGGCCAGTGGCCGCCGGCCGGTGCCGAGCGCGTGGATGTCGCGGATGCCTACGAGACGCTGGCCGGCCTCGGTTACGGCTACGGGCCCGTGTTCCAGGGGCTGCGTGCGCTGTGGCGCGACGGCGACGAACTGTTCGCCGAGGTCCAGTTGCCCGTGGACAGCGATGAGTTCGGCATTCACCCGGCGCTCCTCGACGCGGCCCTGCATCCGCTTCCCTCGGGCGACCTGTGGGTGCCGTTCTCGTGGAGCGGGGTGCGGCTGCATTCGGTGGGCGCGTCCGCGTTGCGGGTGCGGTTGTCGCGGGACGGCGACGGTGCTGTGCGGTTGGCGGCGTTCGACGGTGCCGGGCTGCCGGTCGTATCGGTGGATGAGCTGCGGCTGCAGAAGATGTCGCGGGAGCAATTGGGTGCGGCGGTGGCGGGCGGTGACCCGTTGTTCGAGGTGCGGTGGGTCGACGTACCGGTAGCGGCAGCGCCTTCTGGCGCTGGTGGTGGGCTTCCGGCCGATGTCGTCGTCGCCCACGTCGAGCCCGGCGGGGACGTCCGGACGAGCGTGGCCGGCGTACTGGAGACGGTCCAGGACTTCCTCGCCGCGTCGGCGGACGACGAGAGCTCCCGGCTCGCCGTCGTCACCCGTGGCGGCATCGCGGGCACGCTGCCCGACCCGGCCACCGCTGCCGTGTGGGGCCTGCTGCGCTCGGCGCAGACCGAGCACCCCGGGCGGATCGTGGTCGTCGACGTCGCCACGGAGGACGCGCCCGCGGACAGCGGGACGCAGTCGGCACTGCTCGCCGCACTCGCCTCCGGCGAGCCACAACTGGCATACGCGGGGCATAAGTTGACCGCTCCCCGACTGGTGTCCGTCAGCGCCGACACCGGCGCGACCCCCTCCCAGTGGAACCCGCACGGCACAGTTCTGATCACCGGCGCCGGCGGTTCCCTCGGGCGGCTCGTCGCCCGGCATGTCGTGGCCGAGTACGGCGTACGTCACCTGCTGCTCGTCAGCCGTCGTGGCGCCGAGGGGTCCGAGGAACTGGCCGCCGAACTGGCGGAAGCCGGTGCGACCGTGGCCTTCGCGGCCTGTGACGTCGCCGACCGGGAGGGCCTTGCGGCCGCCCTGGCGGGAATCCCGGACGAGCATCCGCTGACCGCCGTGATCCACGCCGCCGGTGTCCTCGACGACGGCATCGTCACCGCCCTGACCGCCGACCGCATCGACACCGTCATGCGCCCGAAGGTCGACGGAGCCCGTCACCTGGACGAGCTGACACGGGACGCCGACCTCGCCGCGTTCGTGCTGTTCTCGTCCGCCGCCGGTGTGATGGGCACGGCCGGACAGGGGAACTACGCTGCTGCGAACGCGTACTTGGACGCTCTCGCCCTCGCCCGCCGAGCCGAAGGGCTCGCGGCGACCTCGCTGGCCTGGGGCCTTTGGGCAGGCGGCGACAGCGCCATGACCGCGCACCTCGACGAGACCGACATCGCCCGGCTCACCCGGGGCGGGCTCGCCCCGATGTCCTCCGCGCAGGGCCTCGCCCTGTTCGACGCGGCCCTCACCGCCGACCGGGCCACTCTCTTCCCGGCCCGCCTGGACCTGCCCGCGCTGCGCAACCAGGCGGCGCAGGACCGGCTGCCCGCGGTGTTCAAGTCGCTCGTCCGTGCCCCCGCGCGTCGCGCGACGGCCGCCGTCGGAGCCGGACAGGCCTCGTCGTGGGTCGCCGAGACGGCGGCGCTGGAGGCGGGCGAACGGCAGGAGGCGCTGCTCGAACTCGTCCGCGCCCAGGTGTCGTTGGTGCTCGGACTCGGGTCGGGTGGTTCCGTCGAGGCCGACCGGGCCTTCCGCGAACTGGGCCTCGACTCGCTCACCGGCCTGGAGCTGCGGCAGCGCCTGCAGACGGTGACGGGCCTCAAGCTGCCCTCGACGCTCGTCTTCGACTACCCGACGCCGACCGCCCTGGCCGGCTTCCTCCAGGAGGAGGTCGGAGGGGCGGACGCGGGTCCGGTGGCACTTGCCGTGACGGCCGGGGGAGCCGCCACGGATGACGACGACCCGATCGTCATCGTCGGCATGGCCTGCCGGTTCCCGGGCGGGATCAGATCGCCGCAGGACCTGTGGCAGGCGACCCTCGACGGGATCGACGCGATCACCGACTTCCCCGACGACCGCGGCTGGGACATCGCCGACCTGTACGACCCCGACCCCGACCGGGCCGGCAAGACGTACACCCGGCGTGGTGGCTTCCTGCACGACGCCGCCGTGTTCGAGCCCGAGTTCTTCGGGATCAGCCCCCGTGAGGCGGCGGCGATGGATCCGCAGCAGCGGCTCCTCCTGGAGACGGCGTGGGAGGCGCTTGAGCGGACCGGCATCGCCCCGGACTCCCTGCGCGGCAGCAGGACCGGCGTCTTCACCGGACTGATGCCGATGGAGTACGGTCCCCCACTGCACGAGCCCGTCGAGGGCATGGACGGCTTCCGCATGCTGGGCAGCGCGTCCAGCGTGGCGTCGGGCCGCATCTCGTACCAGCTGGGCCTCGAAGGCCCGGCCATGACGATTGACACGGCCTGCTCGTCGTCGCTGGTGGCCCTGCATCTTGCGGTGCAGGCGATCAGGAACGGTGAGTGCTCGCTGGCTCTGGCGGGCGGTGTGACGGTCATGTCGACGCCGACGACGTTCGTGGAGTTCTCGCGGCAGCGGGCGATGTCCGTGGACGGCCGCTGCAAGGCGTTCTCCGACGACGCGGACGGCGCCGGCTGGGCCGAGGGGGTCGGCCTGCTCGTCGTCGAGCGGCTCTCCGAGGCGCGGCGCCACGGGCATCACGTCCACGCGGTCGTACGGGGTTCCGCGGTGAACCAGGACGGCGGCAGCAACGGCATGACCGCCCCCAACGGGCCCTCGCAGCAGCGCGTCATCCGTGACGCGCTGGCCAGTGCGCGGCTGACGTCGGCGGATGTGGACCTGGTGGAGGCGCACGGTACGGGTACGTCGCTGGGCGACCCGATCGAGGCGCAGGCGCTGCTCGCCACGTACGGCCAAGGGCGGGACGCGGAGCGGCCGTTGTGGCTCGGGTCCGTCAAGTCCAACATCGGGCACACGCAGGCCGCCGCTGGTGTCGCGGGCATCATCAAGATGGTGCAGGCCATGCGGCACGGCGTCATGCCGCGCACGCTCCACGCCGACACGCCCTCCCGTCATGTCGACTGGGAGTCCGGTGCGGTGAGCGTGCTGGCGGCCCAGCGGGAGTGGCCGGAGCTGGAGCGGCCGCGCCGTTCCGCCGTGTCGTCGTTCGGCATCAGCGGGACGAACGCGCACGTGATCCTCGAAGCGGCACCTGAGGACGCGTCGGCGCCCGGGTCCGGGTCCGGGTCCGCCCCGGCGCCTGAGGCCCCTTCGGTTTCCGAGGGCGCCCCCGTCACCCCCGTCACCCCCGTCACCCCCGTCACCCCCATGATCCCCTGGCCCCTCTCGGCCAGGACGGCCGACGGGCTGCGCCGGCAGGCGGCGCGGCTGCTCGGCCACCTCGCCCAGGACACCACCGCCACCACCGACACCGCCGAGACCGCCACCGACCCGCGCGACGTCGCCCACACCCTGGCCACCGGCCGGGCGCTGATGGACCACAGGGCCGTCGTGCTGGGCACCGGACGCGAGGGCCTGTCCGAGGCGCTCGCCGCCGTCGCCCGCGGCGAGGACGCCCCCGCCGCCGTCACCGGCGCCGTCCCGGCCGTCGGAGCGGGCGGGCTCGCCCTGGTCTTCTCCGGGCAGGGCTCCCAGCGTGCCGGCATGGGACGGGAGCTGTACGGGCGCTACCCCGTCTTCGCCGAGGCCTTCGACGCCGTGTGCGCCGCGGTCGACGCGCACCTCGACGGGTACGCCGAACACCCCCTGCGGGACGTCGTGTTCGCGTCCGAGGACTCCCCGCTCGCCCCGCTGCTGCAGCAGAGCATGTACACCCAGACCGGCCTGTTCGCCCTGGAGGTCGGCCTCCTCGAACTGCTCAGGGACTGGGGGGTGGCCCCCGGACACGTGATGGGCCACTCCCTCGGCGAGATCACCGCGGCCTACGCGGCGGACGTCCTCTCGCTGTCCGACGCGTGCGCACTCGTCGCGGCTCGCGGACGCCTCATGCAGGCCCTGCCGAAGGGCGGGGCGATGGTGGCCGTCGCGGCGGACGAGGAGGAGACCCGCGCGTACATCGCGGAGGCGGGCCTGGCCGACGCCGTCGGGATCGCCGCCGTCAACGGCCCGCAGTCCGTCGTCGTCTCCGGCGACGAGGCCGCCGCGCTCGCCGTCGCCGACCACTTCCGGGCCGCGGGCCACCGCGTGCACCGGCTCGCGGTCTCGCACGCGTTCCACTCGCACCACATGGACGCCATGCTCGACGAGTTCGCCGAGGTGCTCTCGGGGCTGTCCTTCAACGCGCCGCGCATACCCGTCATCTCGAACGTCACCGGCGGTCCTGTCGACGCCGAGCGCCTGTGCACCCCCCAGTACTGGGTGGAGCACGTCCGCGGTGCCGTCCGCTTCGCCGACGGCGTGCGCGCCCTCGCAGAGCACGGCGTCCGCGCCTTCCTTGAGGTCGGCGCCGACGCCGCCGTGACCCCGATGGCGCACGCCACGCTCGACGAGTGCCTCGACGACGACGGGTACGTCGCCGTGGCCACCCTCAAGTCCGGCGATGACGAGGCCCTGGCCCTGACCCGGGCCCTCGCCGAGACGTACGTGACGGGCACGCCGGTGCAGTGGCACCGGGTGCTGCCGGGCGGCCGCACCACCGAACTGCCCGGCTACGCCTTCGCGGGCCGGCGCTACTGGCAGGACGCCTCCTCGTCCACGGTCGGCGTCCGCGCCGCCGGCCTCACCGGCACCCGGCACCCGCTGCTCGGCGCCGCCGTCCACCTGCCCGACGGACAGACGGTGCTGACCGGGCGCATCCTGCCCGGCGCCCACCCGTGGCTCGCCGACCACGCGATCGGCGGCACGGTGTTGCTGCCCGGCACCGCCTTCCTCGACCTGGCCCTGCACGCAGGCGCCGAGACGGGCTGCCCCGTCGTCGAGGAACTCACCCTGCAAGCACCGCTGTTGCTGCCCGCCGAGGTCGCCGTCTACCTCCAGGTGGTCGTCGGTGCCCCGGACGCGACAGGCCGCCGCACGGTCACCGTCCACTCCTCGGCGGCCCCGGCCTCCGGCACCGAGCCACAGGTCCAGCACGCGACGGGCACCCTGGTCGACACGCCCGCGCACCCCGGCGACACGGGAGACTTCGCGCCCGCCGACGCCGAGCGCATACCGGTCGACGGTCTCTACGCCGACCTGGCCGCGCGCGGCTACGGCTACGGGCCCGTCTTCCAGGGCCTGCGCACCGCCTGGCGCACGGCCGACGCCCTCTACGCGGAGGCCGAACTGCCCGCGCAGCCCGGCGCGTTCGGCATCCACCCCGCGCTCCTCGACGCCGCCCTGCACGCCGTCACACTGGGTGTGCCGTCACTGCCCGGCGCCGACGGGCCGCGTCCGCTGCTCCCGTTCTCCTGGACGGGCGTCACCCTGCACGCGACCGGGGCCGGTGCGGTACGGGTCCGGCTCACCGCCACCGCCGACGGTGCCGTCTCCCTGACGGCCGTCGACACCGCGGGGCAGCCCGTCGTCACCGTGGACGCCCTGCTGCTGCGGCCGATGTCCGCGGCCGCAGCACCCGACGGCGACGGCGGACTCCACCTGCGCTGGCGTCCGGTGTCCGTCCCGGAGACCTCCGGGGTCCTCGTGTCCGGCGTCACGGTCACGGAGGTCGGGCCCGGCGGCGACAGCGACGTACACGCCCGGCTCTCCGAGGTGCTCGGACGCGTACAGCGCTTCCTCGGGGAGACAACAGCCGAGGCGTCCGACGACGGCGACGAGCGGCTCGCCGTGGTCACCCGCGGCGACATGATGGGCGTCCCCGACCCGGCGACCGCCGCAGTGTGGGGGCTCATCCGGGCCGCGCGGGCCGAACACCCCGGACGTCTGCTGCTCGTCGACGTCGACGCCCGCACCGCCCGTTCCGCCGACGCCGTCGCGGCGGCCGTCGCCACCGGCGAACCCGAGATCGCCTGGCGCGACGGGCAGGCGTACGTGCCCCGGCTGAGCCGCACGGCTCCGGACCTGCTCGCACTGCCGGACGACGCGTCCGACTGGCGCCTGCGTCGCGGGGAGCGCGAGGACGCCGACGACCTCGCCCTCGTACCCTTCGTCCCCACCCCCCTCGCCCCGCGGGAGATCCGCGTCGCCATCCGCGCCGCGGGCATCACCCCCGACGAGCTGACCTCCGGAACCGACAGCGACCGGAACCCCGGCGTCGAAGGCGCCGGAGTCGTCACCGAGGTCGGCGCGGAGGTCACGGCACCCGCCGTGGGCGACCGCGTCTGGGGCGTCTTCCCCGAGGGTGGGGCCGCCGCCAGGACCGCCGTCACCGACCACCGCTCCGTCGCCCCCCTGCCGAAGGCCCTGACCTTCGCGGAGGCAGCGGCGGCGGCGACCCCGTACCTCGCCGCCTGGCACGCCCTGGTGGACGACGGCGGACTCCGGGCGGGGCAGCGGGTCCTGATCCACGCGGCCGCCGATCCCGTCGGCCTCGCCGCGGTACGGATCGCCCGGCACCTGGGCGCCGAGGTGTACGCGGCCGCGCCGCCCGCCGGCCACGACGCCCTGCGCGACATCGGCCTCGACGGCACCCACCTCACCGGGCCCGAGCCCGGCGACATCGCACAGCGCGTGCCGGCCGGCCTCGACCTCGTCCTCGACCCCGACCGCAGCACCGGCGCCGAGGTGTCGGCTGCCCTGCTGCTCACCGCCGACGGCCGGTACGTGACCGTCGACGGGCGGGCCGCGGTCACCGGCATCGACGCGGGGCGACGGCAGACGATCCTCGCCGAACTCTCCGGACTGCTCGACTCCGGGGCGCTGCGCGCGCTGCCGTTCACGGCGTACGACATACGGTCGGCCACGGAGGTGTTCCACGGTCTCCGCACGGAAACCACGACGGCCGCCGGCCGGACCGTCCTGACCGTCCCCCGCCCCCTCGACCCCGAAGGCACCGTCGTCCTCACCGGCGCGAGCGGCACCCTCGGCCGGCTCGTCCTGCGCCGCCTGGTCGCCGAACACGGCGTACGCGACGTCCTGCTGCTCAGCCGCAGCGGTACCGGGGCCCCCGGTGAACTCCTCGACGTCCTCGACACCGTCGACGTACGCGAGGACGGACTCCGGATCCGCTCCGTGGCCTGCGACGTGGCCGACCGCGAGCAGCTCGCCGCGGCCCTCGCCGGCATCCCCGCGGAGCGTCCGCTGACCGCGGTGGTGCACACCGCGGGCGTCCTGGACGACGGGGTCCTCGCGTCCCTCACCCCGGAGCGCCTCGCCACCGTGCTGCGCCCGAAGGCGGACGCCGTACGGGCCCTGCACGACGCGACCGCGGACGCCGACCTCGCCGCCTTCGTGGTGTTCTCCTCGGTCGCCGGAGTCCTCGGCTCGGCGGGACAGGCCAACTACGCGGCCGCCAACGCCTACTTGGACGCGTATGCCGCCCGCAGGCACGCGGCGGGCGCCCCGGCGGTCTCCGTGGCCTGGGGCCTGTGGCAGGAGACCAGCTCGATGACGGCCGGTCTCGGCGCCGCCGACCTCGGCAGGATCGCCCGCACCGGGCTGCTGCCCACGACCGCCGAGGAGGGCCTCGCCGCCTTCGACCTGGCGCTCACCGCGGCCACCCCGCACCTCGTACCGGTACGCGTCGACGCCGCCGCCCTGCGCACGGCCGACACCGTGCCGCCGCTGCTCAGGGACCTGGTGCCCGACCGGCAGCGCCGGACGGCGGCGCCGAGTGCGTCGAGTGCGCCGGGCACGTCGGCGCCCCCCGCCGAGTCGACGAAGAGCAAGCTGCGCGGCCTCCCCGCCGAGCAGCGCACCGCGCTCCTGCTCGACCTCGTCCTCGCGGACGTCGCCCAGGTGCTCGGCCACGGCGATCCGCGCGGCATCTCCGCCGACGGGGCGTTCCGCGACCTCGGGTTCGACTCGCTGACCGCGGTGGAGCTCCGCAACAAGATCACCAACCGGGTCGGGGTGAAGCTCAGCGCGACCGCGGTGTTCGACCACCCGAGCCCGCGCGCCCTGGTCGACCACCTCGCCACGAAGCTCGCCCCGGCCCCGGTCCCCGAGCCGGTGTCCCCGTCAGCACCGGCATCCGACGCCGGACAGCAGCCCGGCTACGAAGGGATCATGGCCGACCTCGGCAGGATCGGCGCCCGGCTGAACGGGCTGCGGCTCACCGGCGGCCAGCGCGCCGCCCTCGCCGAGACCGTCCGCTGCCTGACCGAACCGCCGGCGCACGGACACCCCGTCACGGCCGACGACGAACCGGCACCCGCGGAGCCGTCTGTGGAGCCGTCCGTGGAGCCGTCCGTGGAGCCGTTCGCGGACCTGGCGGCCGCCACGGCGGCGGAGGTCCTCGACTTCGTCACCAACAACCTCGGCATCTCCATCACGGGCGATGCCACCGGCGACACCACGCCCGACACGTACGCCACCGACCAGAGTTGAGAGTGAGTTCATGCCCACCGAGAACGAACTGCTCCAATACCTCAAGGCGGTCTCGCAGGAACTGCACGCCACGCGAGGGCAGTTGCAGAGCCTTGAGGACCGTCGCAGCGAGCCCGTGGCGATCGTCGGGATGAGCTGCCGGCTGCCCGGCGGGGTGTCCTCGCCGGACCATCTGTGGGACGTCGTCCTCAAGGGCGAGGACATGATCGGCAACTTCCCGGCCGACCGCGGCTGGGACATCGACGCCCTCTACGACCCGGAGCCCGGCAACCCCGGCAAGACCTACACCCGCTCCGGCGGATTCCTGCACGACGCGGCGGACTTCGACCCGGCCTTCTTCGGCATCACGCCCCGCGAGGCCCACGGCATGGACCCGCAGCACCGCCTCATGCTGGAGGCGTCGTGGCAGGCCCTGGAGAGCGCGGGCATCAACCCGCAGGCCCTCAAGGACACCGCCACCGGTGTCTTCGCCGGGTCCTTCCACCACGACTACGACCCCGGCGGCGGCAGCGTCGGCAGCCTCGTGTCCGGGCGCGTCTCCTACGCGCTCGGCCTCCAGGGCCCCGCCGTCACCGTCGACACGGCCTGCTCGTCGTCGCTGGTGGCCCTGCACCAGGCCGTGCAGTCGCTGCGCGACGGCGAGTGCACCCTCGCCCTGGCGGGCGGCGTCACCGTGCTGTCCACGCCCGGCGTCTTCGTCGAGTTCTCCCGCCAGCGCGGCCTCGCCGCCGACGGCCGCTGCAAGTCCTACGCCACCGCCGCCGACGGCACCGGGTGGGGCGAGGGCGTGGCCGTACTGGCCCTGGAACGCCTGTCCGACGCGCAACGCAACGGTCACCGGGTCCTCGCGGTCGTCCGCGGCAGTGCGGTGAACCAGGACGGGGCGTCCAACGGCCAGACCGCACCCAACGGCCCCGCCCAGCAGCGTGTCATCCAGGACGCCCTCGCCTCGGCCCGGCTGACGACCGCGGACGTCGACGTCGTGGAGGGCCACGGCACCGGCACGACCCTCGGCGACCCGATCGAGGCGCAGGCACTCCTGGCCACGTACGGCCAAGGACGCGCCCTGGAACAGCCGTTGTGGCTCGGCTCCGTCAAGTCGAACATCGGGCACACGCAGGCGGCCGCAGGTGTCGCGGGCATCATCAAGATGGTGCAGGCCATGCGGCACGGCGTCATGCCGCGCACGCTCCACGTCGACGAGCCCTCGCGCCACGTCGACTGGAGCGAGGGCCAGGTCAGGCTCCTCACGGAGAACCGCCCGTGGCCCGAGGGCGACCGCCCGCGCCGCGCCGGGGTGTCGTCCTTCGGCTACAGCGGCACGAACGCGCACGTGATCCTGGAGGCGGCGCCCGAAGCGGGTGTGGTGCCCCCGGTGGAGGAAGAGCCTGCCGCGGTGGTGCCGTGGGTGTTGTCGGCCCGGAGTGAGGCGGCGCTCGCGGAGCAGGCGGAGAGGCTGCTGGCCCGGCTCGACGAGGGCGAGCCGCAGCTGCCCGGTCTGCGGGACGTGGGCCACACGCTGGCGACGGGGCGTGCGGTGTGGGAACACCGGGCGGTTGTGCTCGGCAGTGACGTGGGTGAACTGACGGCTGCTTTGGGTGAGTTGGCGGCCGGGCGTGAGGCTTCTGGTGTGGTGTCCGGGCGTGCCGGGTCCCATGCTCCCGGTGGTGCGGTGTTCGTGTTCCCGGGGCAGGGCTCGCAGTGGGTCGGCATGGCCCGCGAACTGCTGGAGTTCTCGCCGGTGTTCGCGTCGCGGATGGCGGAGTGCGGGGCGGCGTTGGAGCCGTTCGTGGATGGCTGGTCCCTGCTGGACGTGGTCCGCGAGGGCGATGAGGAGCTGCTGCGTCGGGTTGATGTGGTGCAGCCGGTGCTGTTTGCGGTGATGGTGTCGCTGGCGGAGTTGTGGCG
>NZ_JBFAHP010000069.1:0-18643 GCF_040654255.1 Streptomyces sp. NPDC050732 | reverse complement strand
CGCGATATCGGGCGGCTTCCGGCCGGTCCGGTGCGGGACGCGGAGCGGTCGGTGCCGCTGACGGCCGCCCACGCCGCGTACGTCATCTACACCTCCGGCTCCACCGGCACACCCAAAGGCGTCGCCGTGTCGCACCACGGGCTGCGGAATCTCGTCGCGGAGAACGTACGGCGGTACGCGATCGACCCGGACAGCCGCGTGCTGCAACTGGTCTCACCCAGCTTCGACGTCTCGCTCGCGGACATCTGGCCCACCCTGTGCGCGGGCGGCCGACTCGTGCTCGCCCCGACCCGCCTCGACATCTCCGGCGAGGAACTGGCCCGTCTGGTGCGCACCCGGCGCATCACCCACGCCGCGATCCCGCCCACCTTCCTCTCGCAGATGCCCCCGGAGGAACTGCCGGACCTCCGCCTGCTGATCACGGGCGGCGAGGCCATGCCCGCGGAGGTGCGACGGCGGTGGTCGAAGGGCCGCGCCATGTACAACCAGTACGGGGTCACCGAGTCGACGATCATCTCCACGGCCGGCCTGATCCGGCACGGCGCCCCCGACGGCGAAGGCCCGCCCCCGATCGGCGCCCCGGTCACCAACACCCAGGCGTACGTACTGGACGCCTCCCTGCGCCCGGTCCCGGTGGGCGTGCCCGGGGAGCTGTACATCGCCGGTGCCGGACTCGCCCGCGGCTACCTCGGACGACCGGGACTCTCCGCCCAGCGCTTCGTCGCGAACCCCTTCGCACCGGAACCCTTCGCACCCGGCCGGCGGATGTACCGCACCGGCGACGTGGTCCGCTGGACCCACGACGGCCGCCTCGTCTTCGCGGGCCGCGCCGACGACCAGCTCAAGATCCGCGGGCACCGCGTCGAACCCGGCGAGATCGAGGCGGCCCTCGCGGCCTGCCCCGGCGTGCGCCACGCCGCGGTGACGATCAGGGAGGACCGGCCCGGTGAGCGCCGCCTCATCGGCTATGTGGCCGCGGACGGCCGGACGGTCGACGGCGGGACGGTCCGCGAGTACGTCGCCGGTGTGCTGCCGGAGTACATGGTGCCGGCGGCGGTACTGGTCCTGGACGCCCTGCCACGCACCGCCCACGGCAAGGTCGACCGGGCCGCGCTGCCCGCCCCCGACTTCGCGGGGCGCGCCACGAGCCGGGAGCCGCGGACGGCGGCCGAGCGGATCCTGTGCGACCTCTTCGCCGACATGCTGGGACTCGACCGGGTGGGCGCCGAGGACAGCTTCTTCGAGCTGGGCGGTGACTCGATCAGCTCGATGCAGCTGGTGTCGCGGGCCCGCAGGGCAGGTCTCGTCGTGACGCCGCGGCAGGTCTTCGAGGAGAAGACACCCGAACGCCTCGCGGAGGTGGCGGAGCCCGCCGGAGACGAGGCCGCGGCGGACGACACCGGCGTCGGCGAGGTGCCGTGGACACCGGTGATGCGGGCCTTCGGTGAGAAGGTCGCGGGCCCCGGGTTCACCCAGTGGATGACGGTGGGCGCGCCGGCCGGTCTGGGCCTCGACGTCCTCACGGCGGGCCTCGCCGCGCTCCTCGACACGCACGACATGCTGCGGGCCCGCACCGTGCCCGGCGAGCCCAAACTGATCGTCGGCGAGCCGGGCTCGGTCGACGCGATGGAGCTGGTGGCGCGCGTCGACGCGACGACCGCCTCGACGCGGCCCGGGAACACCACCTCGACGGGACCGGGGAACGCCACCGGCGCAGAGGTACTGACGAACGCCGCCGCCGAAGCGCTGGACGTGACCGCGGGCAGGGCGGCGCGGGAGGCGGCGCGGCGGATCGATCCGGCAGCCGGACAGATGGTGCGGGCCGTGTGGATCGACGCGGGCCCCGGCCGCACGGGACGCGTGGTCCTGGTGGCCCACCACCTCGTGGTCGACGGCGTGTCCTGGCGCGTGCTGATCCCGGACCTGCGGGCCGCGTGCGAGGCCGTGGCCGCGGGGCGGACCCCGCGGCTCGACCCGGTGGGGACGTCGTTCCGGCGCTGGTCGGAACTGCTGGCGCAGGAGGCGACGAACGAGCGGCGCGTCGCCGAGCTGCCGGACTGGCTGAACCTGCTGGGCGGCCACCAACCACCCTTGACCCACCGTGCGTTGGACCCGGCCATCGACACCGCGCGGACCTTGCGCCGCCGGTCGTGGACCGTCCCCTGCGAACAGGTGGAGACCCTGGTGAGCCGGACACCCGCCGCCTTCCACTGCGGACTGCACGAGGTGCTCCTCGCCGCCCTGGCGGGCGCGGTGGCGCACTGGCGCCCCGACCGGGCGGCCGGGCTGCTGCTCGACATCGAACGGCACGGACGGGAACCCCTGGACGGCACCGACCTGCTGCGGACGGTGGGCTGGTTCACGAGCGCGCACCCGGTGCGGCTCGACGTGACCGGCGCCGACCTGGACGACGCTATGGCGGGCGGCCGGGCTGCCGGTACGTTGGTGAAGGCCGTCAAGGAGCAGGTGAGGGCGGCCCCCGGCGACGGACTCGGCTACGGCCTGCTGCGGCACCTCAACTCCCGGACGGCTCCGGTTCTCGAAGCCGCCCCGACGGCAGAGATCGGCTTCAACTACCTCGGCCGGTTCGCCGCGGGGGCGGGAGCGGGAGCGGGTGGGGGAGCGGGGGCTGAGGCGCAGGAGGACGCTGCGACTCAGGCCGGGATCGGGAAGGCTGGGACCGGGCAGCCCGGGGCCGAGAAGGCCGGGCACGTCGGAGCCTGGCAGCAGGCAGGATCCGCGGCAGCCGGCGGCACGGACGGCTCGGACACCCCCGCACCACACGCCCTGGAAGGAATCGCGGCCGTCCGGGACACACCGGAAGGCCCCGAACTCACCGTCACGCTCAGCTGGCCGGGCCGGCTCCTGTCCGAGGCCGACGCGGAACGCCTCGGCCGGACCTGGGTGCGCATGCTGACCGGCCTGGCCGCGCACACCGACGACCCCACCGCGGGCGGTCACACCCCGTCCGACTTCCACCTCCTCCGCCTGGAGCAGGACGAGGTCGACCAGTTCCAAGCGATAGCAGCGAACCTCGAAGGAGGTCTGTCCCGGTGAAGTCTCCAACCGCCGCCCACGGCTCGGCCCTGGCCGCAGTGTGGCCGCTGTCCCCGCTGCAGGAAGGGATGCTGTTCCACGCGGACTTCGACGACCGGGGCCCCGACGTCTACGCCGTCCAGTTCCTGCTGGACGTGACGGGGCCGTTGGACGCCGGCCGCCTGCGCGCCTCGTGGGAGGCGCTGCTCGGCCGGCACGCGGCACTGCGGGCCAGCTTCCACCGCAGGAAGTCCGGCGAGGCCGTGCAGCTCATCACCCGGACGGTGGCCCTGCCCTGGCGCGACGTCGACCTCTCGGGCCTCGCCGAACCCGACATGACCGACCAGGCGGAGAAGCTGGCCGCACAGGAACGCGCCCAGCGCCTCGACCTGACAGTGCCCCCGCTGCTCCGCCTCCTCCTCGTACGGCTCGGCGAGCGACGGCACCGCCTCGTCGTGACGTCCCATCACCTCCTGATGGACGGCTGGTCGATGCCGGTCCTCCTGAACGAGCTCTCCCAGGTGTACGAGGCGGGCGGCGACCCGTCCGTACTCGGGCGCGCGGCCTCCTACGGTGACTACCTGGCGTGGCTGGGACGCCAGGACAAGGAGGCCGCGCGCGACGCCTGGCGGGCCGAGCTCGCCGGGGCCGACGAGCCGACGCTCGTGGCACCGGCGGACCCGAGCGGCGCCCTCGTGCTCCCGGAAGAGACCTCCCTCCGGCTCTCCGAAGAGGAGACGCGGGCGCTGACGGAGGCGGGCCGCTCCCACGGACTCACGGTGAACACGCTGGTACAGGGCGCGTGGGCGCTCGTACTCGCCCGTCTCGCCGGCCGCACGGACGTCGTCTTCGGCGCGACCGTCGCGGGCCGCCCGGCCGAACTGCCGGGCGCGGAGTCGATGATCGGCCTGCTCATCAACACGCTGCCGGTCCGCGTACGCCTCGACGGCACGCAGCCCGTCGCCGACATGCTGGCCCGCCTGCAGGAACGCCAGTCCGGTCTGATCGCCCACCAGCACCTGGGCCTCGCCGAGATCCAACGGCTCGCGGGCCCCGGCGCGGTCTTCGACACCCTCATGGTCTACGAGAACTACCCCGCGCCACCCGCCCGCCCGACGACCGCCGACGTGCCCGCCTTCACCGCCTCCGCGGGCCACCAGGCGACCAACTACCCGGTGACACTCGGCATCCTCACGACCGACCGCCTCCACCTCCGCGTGACGTCCCGGCCGGACCTGATCGCCCAGGAGGACGCCGCCGAAATGGGCCGACGGCTCATCCGGGTCCTCCAGCAGATCGTCGCCGCCCCCACGACACCGGTGGCCCGCATCGACGTACTGGGCACACCGGAGCGCGACCTGGTCGTGCACCGCTGGAACGACACGGCGGCCGCGCTCCCGGACACGTTGGTGCCGGACCAATTCGCCGCTCACGCGGTGCGCATGCCGGATGTGGTGGCGGTGCGGTGTGGTGCGGATGTCTTGTCGTACGGGGAGTTGGAGGCGCGGGCGAATCGTCTTGCGCGGTATCTGGTCGGGCTCGGGGTGGGTCCGGAGTCGCGGGTGGGTCTGTGTCTGCCGCGTGGCGTCGACATGGTGGTGGCGGAGCTTGCGGTGTGGAAGGCGGGGGGCGCTTTCGTCCCGCTGGACCCGGAGTATCCGGTGGACCGGTTGTCGTTCATGGTGGCCGACAGTGGTGCGGCTGTTGTGCTGGGCGTCGCCGAGAGCCTGGCGGAGGTGTCGGTCGGCGGGGCGCAGGCGGTGCGGCTGGACGATCCGGAGATCGCGCGGATACTGACCACGGAGGTCACAGCTCCCTTGGACCTGCGCGTGGCGCCGGACCAACTGGCCTATGTCATCTACACGTCGGGTTCGACGGGGCGCCCCAAGGGTGTGGGGGTGGCGCATGGTGGCGTGGCGAATCTCGCGGCGGCGATGCGTCCGGTGCTGGGTGTGGATGAGGGGACGTGTGTCCTGCAGTTCGCGTCGTTCAGTTTCGACGCGGCGGTGCTGGATGTGGCGGTGACGTTGTCCGGCGGTGGCACGTTGGCGGTCGCTTCGTCGGAGGAGCGTGCGGAGCCTTCGGCGCTGGCGGAGATGATCGAGTCGGCCGGGGTGAGCACGGCCAGCGTCGTGCCCTCGCTCCTGGGTGTGCTGGACCCGTCGGCGGTGCGAGGCGTACGCGACTGGGTCCTCGGCGCCGAGCTGCTGACCGGCGAACTGGCGAGCCGCTGGGCCGGGCAGGCGCGCGTGTGGAACACCTACGGCCCCACCGAAGCCACCGTCATGTCCACCGCAGGACCGGTCGACGCCACGACCGGCCCGTCCGACGCACCGCCCCCGATCGGCCGCCCGCTCGCGAACGTACGGACGTACGTCCTTGACGCCTTCCTGCGCCCGGCCCCGGTGGGCGCGACGGGCGAGTTGTACGTCGCAGGGCCGGGCGTGGCCCGGGGCTATGTGGGCCGCCCCGCTCTGACAGCGGAACGTTTCGTGGCGTGCCCGTTCGGTGGTGAGGGCAGCGGCCGGATGTACCGGACCGGTGACCTGGCCCGCTGGACGGCCGACGGACAGCTGGCCTTCGCCGGCCGGGCGGACGCGCAGGTGAAGGTCCGCGGATTCCGCGTCGAGCCCGGCGAGGTGGAGGCGGCGCTCGCGGCGCACCCCGACGTACGGCAGGCGGTGGTGGTGGCCCGCGAGGACCGTCCCGGCGAGAAGCGCCTTGTCGGTTACGTCGTACTCGATGGTCGGCAAGATGTGGATCCGAAGCTGTTGCGGGCGTATGTGGCGGGGGTGCTGCCGGAGTACATGGTGCCGGTGGCGGTGGTGGTTCTGGATGCGTTGCCGTTGACGGTGAACGGGAAGGTGGACCGGGCGTCGCTGCCTGCGCCGGATTTCGCGGAGCGGGTGTCGGGGCGTGCGCCGGGTACGGAGGTGGAGCGGGTTCTGTGTGATCTGTTCGCCGAGGTGCTGGGGCTGGAGCGGGTCGGCGTCGAGGACGGGTTCTTCGAGCTGGGCGGTGACTCGATCAGCTCCATGCAGGTGGCCTCCCGGGCCCGCCGCGCCGGGCTCGTCATCACCCCCCGCCAGGTATTCGAGGAGAAGACTCCGGAACGGCTGGCGGCTGTGGTGCAGACGTCCGGCGAGGCGCGCCCCACGGCCGATGTCGGCGTGGGCGAGGTGCCCTGGACGCCGGTCATGCGGGCGCTGGGTGAGCGGGCCGCCCGGCCGGGGTTCGCGCAGTGGGTGGTGCTGGGGGCCCCGGCCGGACTGGGCCTGGACGTTCTCTCGGGAGGCCTTGCCGCCGTCCTCGATACGCACGACATGCTGCGGGCCCGGTCGGTCCCCGGTGAGGCGAAGCTGATCGTGGGCGAGCCGGGGTCGGTCGATGCCGGATCTCTGGTCTCTCGTGTCGACGCGGCGGGGGCTGCCCCGGACGCGTTGGAGGAGATCGCGGCGCGAGCCGCGCAGGAGGCGGCGGGGCGGCTGGACCCGGCGTCCGGGGTGATGGTGCGAGCCGTGTGGGTGGACGCGGGGCCCGAGTGTGCCGGTCAACTCGTCCTCGTAGCACATCACTTGGTGGTGGACGGTGTGTCCTGGCGGGTGCTGGTGCCGGATCTGCGGGCCGCGTGTGAGGCGGTGGCCGAGGGGCGCGCGCCGAAGCTCGACCCGGTCGGTACGTCGTTCCGCCGCTGGGCGCAACTGCTGGCGACGGAAGCGACCAATGAGGCCCGGATCGCGGAGCTCGGCTCCTGGCTGACGCTGCTCGGGGGCGCCCAACCCGCGCTGGCACGCCGGGGGTTGGACTCGTACATCGACACCGTGGGCACGCTGCACCACAAGGCGTGGCCCGTGCCGTCGGCGCGGGCCGCGACATTGCTGGGCGGCACGACGACCGCATTCCACTGCGGCGTCGACGACATCCTGCTGGCGGCCCTGACGGCCGCCGTCGCGCACTGCGAGCCGGAGGCTGCGGCATCCGGCCTGCTGATGGACATCGAGGGGCACGGTCGTGAGCCGATCGGGGAAGTCGACCTGTCGCGCACGGTCGGCTGGTTCGCCAGCACCCACCCCGCCAGGGTGGACACGACAGGTATCGACCTCGTCCAGGTCAAGGCGGGCGGGCCCGCGGCCGGCGCGCTGCTGAAGACGGTCAAGGAGCAGCTGCGCGCGATACCGGGCGACGGCCTCGGCCATGAGCTGCTGCGCCATCTCAACCCGGAGACCGGCCCGGTGCTGCGCACCCGGCCCGCCCCCGAGATCGGCTTCAACTACATGGGCCGCTTCACGGCCGACGCAGACCAAAGGAACGCCGGGGCATGGCAGTTGACCGGCGAGAGCGCCATCGGCGGCTCGACCGATCCGGACATGCCCCTTCAGCACCTGCTGGAGGCGGGCGCGATGGTCCGGGACACGACGGGTGGGCCGGAGCTGACGGTCACCCTGAGCTGGCCCGGCCACCTCGTGACGGACGAAGAGGCCGAGCGCATCGGCTGTACCTGGGTGGAGATGCTGGGCGGCCTCGCCGACCACACCGACGCACCCGCCGCGGGCGGCCATACGCCCTCCGACTTCCCTCTCCTCGACCTCGCGCAGGACGAGGTCGACGAGTTCGAAGACCACTGACACCAACTCACCCTGGAGACAGAGACGATGACCCGATCCCTTGTCGAGGATGTCTGGCCGCTGTCGCCGTTGCAGGAAGGGCTGCTGTTCCATGCCGCCTTCGACGACCAGGGACCGGACGTCTACCAGGGGCAGCGCATGCTGGAGCTGGTCGGACCTCTGGACGTGGAACGGCTGCGCAGCTCGTGGCAGGCGCTGCTGGCCAGGCACGGCGCGCTGCGGGCGAGCTTCCGGGGCCGCAAGTCGGGGGAGGCGGTGCAGGTCATCGCGCGCGAGGCCGTACTGCCGTGGAACTTGGTGGACGCGTCCGGCCTTACGGAGGACGCGGCCCTCGCCGAGACCGGGCGGCTGGCGGCCCGGGAGCGGACGCAACGCTTCGACCCGGCGAACGCCCCGCTGCTGCGGCTCCTCCTGGTCCGCCTCGGCGAGGAACGGCACCGCCTTGTCGTCACCAGCCACCACGTCGTCATGGACGGCTGGTCCATGGCGGTGCTCTTCAACGAACTGCCCGCCGTGTACGCGGCGGGCGGCCACACCCGCGGCCTGCCCCGCACGACGTCCTACCGCGAGTACCTGGCCTGGCTGAACCGGCAGGACAAGGGTGCCGCGCGGGCCGCCTGGCGCGCGGAACTGGCCGGGGCCGACGAGCCGACGCTGGTGGCACCGGCGGACCCGGGCCGGACGCCCGTGACCCCCGAAAGTCTCATCACCCACGTCTCCGAGGAGCTGACACGGGGCCTCGCCCAGGCCGCCCGTGCCGTCGGAGTCACGGTGAACACCGTCATCCAGGGCGCGTGGGCGCTGGTCCTTGCCCGCCTCGCCGGACGTACCGACATCGTCTTCGGCGCCACGGCGGCCGGCCGCCCGGCCGAACTGCCCGGCGTGGAATCGATGATCGGCCTCTTCATCAACACGCTCCCGGTACGCGTACGTCTCGACGGCGCGCAGCCCGTCGCGGAGCTGCTCACCACCCTCCAGGAACGACAGGCCGGCCTCATGGCCCATCAACACCTCGGGCTGCCCGAGATCCAGAAGCTCGCGGGCCCCGGAGCGGTATTCGACACGATCGTCGTGTACGAGAACTACCCGCGCCCCCCGGAGGAGGAGCCCGCCCCCGGCACCTTCGCCATCCGGTTCCTCGGCGGCGAGGAGGCGGCGCACTACCCGCTCACGCTGGTCGTGGCACCCGAGACCGACCGGATGGGCTTCAAGCTCGACTACCGCCCCGACCTGTTCGACCGTGCCGCCGCCCAGTCGGTCGTCGACCGGCTCACACGGGTCCTCGAACAACTGGTGGCCGATCCGTCGCTGCCGGTGGGACGCGTCGACGTGGCGGGCACGGCGGAGCGCTCGCTGGTGGTGGAGGGGTGGAACGCGACACGACGGCCGGCTCCGGCGGGGACGGTCCCCGAGCTGATCGCCCGGCAGATGGAACGGGCACCGGGCGCGGTAGCGGTCGTCGACGGTGAACGACCGATGACCTACCGGGAGTTGGATGCGGCGGCGGGTCACCTGGCGTCGTACTTGATGAGCGTGGGTGTGGGGCGTGGTGATCGTGTAGCGGTGGTGATGGAGCGGTCGGTTGATCTGGTTGTTGCGTTGTTGGGGGTGTGGCGTGCCGGGGCGGCGTATGTGCCGGTGGATGTGGAGTATCCGGCGGAGCGGGTGGGGTTCCTGTTGGGGGATTCGGCGCCGGTAGCGGTGGTGTGTACGGAGGCGTATCGGGATGTGATCCCTGCGGGTGTGGGTGAGCGGCTCGTGGTGCTGGATGATCCGGGGGTTCGTGCGGCTGTCACGGGGTGCCATGCCGATGGTCCGGCAGTGTCAGTGGGCGCGGGGGACGTGGCGTATGTGATGTATACGTCGGGCTCCTCCGGGGTGCCGAAGGGTGTGGCGGTTCCGCACGGGAGTGTGGCGGGGCTGGTGGGGGATCCGGGCTGGCCAGTACGTCCCGGTGGTGCGGTGTTGATGCATGCGCCGCATGCCTTTGATGTGTCGCTGTTCGAGGTGTGGGTGCCGCTGGCGGTGGGTGGCCGCGTCGTAATAGCGGAGCCGGGTGTGGTGGATGCGGCTCGGATTCGTGCCGCGATTGCTGATGGTGTG
This sequence comes from Streptomyces sp. NPDC050732, assembly GCF_040654255.1. Taxonomy (NCBI): domain Bacteria; kingdom Bacillati; phylum Actinomycetota; class Actinomycetes; order Kitasatosporales; family Streptomycetaceae; genus Streptomyces; species Streptomyces sp. NPDC050732. The sequence continues at coordinate 8,879 of NZ_JBFAHP010000069.1, read as the reverse complement.
TCGGTGGTGCATGTGACGGCGGGGATGTTCCGGGTGCTTGCGGAGGAGTCCCCGGAGTGTTTCGCCGGGTTGGAGGAAGTGCTGACGGGCGGCGATGTCGTGCCGGTCGGTGCGGTGGCGCGGGTGCGGGAGGCATGCCCGGGCGTGGCGGTCCGGCACCTGTACGGCCCGACCGAGATCACTCTCTGCGCGACCTGGCATGCGCTGCCGGTCGGCGCGCCCGACCGCCCGGCCCTGCCCATCGGTCGACCGCTCACCAATCGCCACACATACGTGCTGGACGCCTTCCTGCGCCCGGTCCCGCCCGGCGTCACGGGCGAGCTCTACATCGCCGGGTCCGGCCTGGCACGCGGCTACCTGAACCGGTCCGGCCTGACGGCGGAGCGCTTCGTGGCGTGTCCCTTCGGCGGGGGCGGGCGGATGTATCGGACCGGCGACCTCGTCCGGTGGTCGGCTGACGGCGAGCTGCTGTTCGTGGGGCGCGCGGACGAGCAGGTCAAGATCCGTGGGTTCCGGGTGGAGCTGGGGGAAGTCGAGTCGGCCCTTGCGGGACACGAGGCCGTGGGCCAGGCGGTGGTCGTGGCCCGCCGGGACACCCCGGGCGGCGAGAAGCGCCTCGTCGGTTACGTCGTGCCCGATGGCCAGCGGGATGCCGACCCGGAGCTGTTGCGTGCGTATGTGGCGGGGGTGCTGCCGGAGTACATGGTGCCGGTGGCGGTGGTGGTTCTGGATGCGTTGCCGTTGACGGTGAACGGGAAGGTGGACCGGGCGTCGCTGCCTGCGCCGGACTTCGCGGAGCGCGTGTCGGGGCGTGCGCCGGGCACGGAGGCGGAGCGGGTTCTGTGTGATCTGTTCGCCGAGGTGCTGGGGCTGGAGCGGGTCGGCGTCGAGGACGGCTTCTTCGAACTGGGCGGTGACTCGATCAGCTCCATGCAGCTGGCCTCCCGGGCCCGCCGCGCCGGACTCGTCATCACCCCCCGCCAAGTCTTCACGGAGAAGAGCCCGGAACGGCTGACGCTCGTCGTGGGGACGGTGGGCGGCCGTGAGGCGCGGACCGCCGACGTCGGTACCGGTCCGGTTCCGTGGACGCCGGTCATGCGGGCGCTGGGTGAGCGGGCCGCTCGGCCGGGGTTCGCGCAGTGGGTGGTGCTGGGGGCCCCGGCCGGACTGGGCCTGGACGTTCTCTCGGGAGGCCTTGCCGCCGTCCTCGATACGCACGACATGCTGCGGGCGCGGTCCGTTCCCGGCGAGGCGAAGCTGATCGTGGGCGAGCCGGGGTCGGTCGATGCCGCGTCTCTGGTCTCTCGTGTCGACGCGGCGGGGGCTGCCCCGGACGCGTTGGAGGAGATCGCGGCGCGAGCCGCGCAGGAGGCGGCGGGGCGGCTGGATCCGGCGTCCGGGGTGATGGTGCGGGCCGTGTGGGTGGACGCGGGACCCGAGCGTGCCGGTCAACTCGTCCTCGTAGCCCATCACTTGGTGGTGGACGGTGTCTCCTGGCGGGTGCTGGTACCGGACCTGCGGGCCGCGTGTGAGGCGGTGGCCGAGGGGCGCGCGCCGAAGCTGGACCCGGTCGGCACGTCGTTCCGCCGCTGGGCGGAACTGTTGACCGAGCAGGCGGCCGACGAGAGCCGGATCGCGGAGCTGGAGGATTGGCTGGTCCTGCTGGGCGAGGACCAACAGCCCATCGGACAACGGGCGGTCGATCCTGATGTCGACACCGCCCGCACCCTGCACCAGCACACCTGGGTGGTGCCGCCGGAGCAGGCCGAGGCCTTGCTCGGCCCGGCACCTGCCGCCTTCCACTGCGGTGTCGACGACGTCCTGCTGGCGGCCCTGACGGGCGCCGTCGCACACTGCAGGCCGGAGACGGCGTCCGGCCTCCTCATCGACGTCGAGGGGCACGGTCGTGAGCCGGTCGACGACGTGGATCTGTCGCGCACAGTGGGCTGGTTCACCAGCGCGCACCCGGTGCGGACGGACCCGAGCGGGATCGACCTGGCCCAGGTCATGGCGGGCGGCCCCGCGGCCGGGGCGCTGCTAAAGACGGTTAAGGAACAGCGGCGCGCGATACCGGGCGGCGACGGACTCGGCTACGAACTGCTCCGCCACCTCAACCCGGAAACGGCCCCCCTTCTCCGCGCCCGCCCCGCCCCCGAGATCGGCTTCAACTACATGGGCCGCTTCACCGGTGGCGTGTCACCGGAGTCGCAAGCGGCGCCCCAGGCCTGGCAGTTGACGGGTGCGACCCCCATCGGCGGCACCGTTGCCCCGGACCTGCCCCTGCCGCACGCCCTGGAGGCGAACGCGACCGTACGCGAGACGGCGCACGGGCCCGAACTGGAGATCCGCCTCAGCTGGCCGGGCGGAGTGCTGACGCAGGACGAGGCCGAGCGGTTCGGCCGTACCTGGGTGGCGATGCTGGCCGGACTGGCCGCGCACACCACCGCCGACCCCACGGCGGGCGGACACACACCCTCCGACTTCCCTCTCCTCGGCGGAGCCCTGACGCAGGCCGACGTCGACAGGGTGGAGGCGGCGGTGCCGGGCCTGGCCGACGTATGGCCCTTGTCGCCGTTGCAGGAAGGCATGCTGTTCCACGCCACGTACGACCGTGAAGGCCCCGACGCCTACCAGAGTCAGCGTGTGCTCGCCGTCGACGGCCCGTTGGACGCCGAGCGGCTGCGGGCGGCCTGGGAATCGCTGGTCGCCCGGCACGACGCGCTGCGCGCCGGCTTCCACCGTCTCGCTTCGGGCGAGGCCGTGCAGGCCGTGGCCCGAAGCGTCGAACTTCCCTGGCGGTACGTCGACTTGACAGGGCTATCCCGCAGTGACGCCCTCGCCGAAGCGGACCGACTCGTCGAGAACGAGGCGGCGGAACGGCTGGACCTGACGGTCGCGCCACTGCTGCGCCTGCTGCTGATCCGCCTCGGCGCGGACCAGCACCGGCTCGTCGTCACCAGCCACCACATCGTCGCCGACGGATGGTCGACACCGGTCATGCTCAACAAGGTCTCGGCGACCTACGCGGCGGCCACCGCGAGCGCCGCCAGCACCACGAGCGCCTCCGGCACCGCGATCAGCTCCGGCACCACCGCCCCGCCCCCGCCCCGGTCGGCCTCCTACGGCGACTACCTCTCCTGGCTGGGCAGCCAGGACAAGGAAGCCGCGCGGGCCGCCTGGCGGGCCGAGCTCGCCGGCGCCGACGCGCCGACGCTCGTGGCACCCGCGGACCTCGGCGGCGGCCTCGTCCTGTCCGAGGAACGCTCGGTGCGGCTGTCCACGGAGGCGACGCGGGCCGTCACCGAATGGGCCCGTTCCCGAGGGCTGACCGTCAATACCGTCGTGCAGGGCGCGTGGGCGCTGGTCCTGGCCCGCCTCGCCCGGCGTACGGACGTCGTGTTCGGTACGGCGGTGGCGGGGCGGCCGCCGGAGATCCCCGGCATCGAGTCGATGATCGGTCTGTTCATCAACACGCTTCCGGTACGCGTACGCCTCGACGGCGCGCAGACCGTGGCGGAGATGCTCACCGGGCTGCAGGAGCGCCAAGCCGCGTTGCTCCCGCACCAGCACACAGGTCTTGCCGAGATCCAGGCGCTCGGCGGGCCCGGCGCGCTCTTCGACACGATGCTGATGGTCGAGAACTACCCGCGGAACACCACGCGGCTCACCGACACCACCTCCGACACGGCCACCACTGTCGACACGGCCACCACTGCCGACACGGACATCGCTACCGACACTGCCCCCGCACCCGTCACCCTCACCCAGCTCAGCAGCCAAGCGGGCACCCACTACCCGCTGGCCATCGGCGTCGTCCCGGACGACCGCATCGAGGTCCGGGTGACGTACCGGCCGGACGTGTTCAACGGGCAGCGGGCCTTTCAGGTCGGCCGGCAGCTCATGCGAGTGCTCGAACAGCTCGCGGCCGACCCGGCGCTGCGGGTGAGCGACGTCGACGTACTGGAGACGGCCGAGCGCACCTCGGTCGTGGAGCGGTGGAACGACACGGCAGGCCCGGTCCGTACAGGGACATTGGGCGCGCTCTTCGACGAGCAGGTGCGCCGCTCCCCGGACGCGCCGGCCGTGATCAGTGCCGACCGCCGGTGGACGTACGCCGAACTCGGCCGGGCGGCCGACCGCGTGGCCCACGAGCTGGTGACGCGCGGCGTACGCCGGGGGCACCTGGTCGGCGTGGTCATGGAGCGTTCCGCCGACGTGGTCGCGGTGCTGCTGGGCGTGGCCCGGGCCGGGGCGGCGTTCGTACCGGTCGATCCCGCGTACCCGGCGGAGCGGATCGCGCACGTGCTCGCCGACGCGGACCCCGCCCTGGTCGTGTGCACGTCCACGACAGAGCCGGTGATCCCCGCGGGCGCCACCCGCTGGGTGCTGGACACCCCGGTGTCCCTCTCCGCGCCCACCAGGGGCGCCGCCCGGCCGGCTCTGCCCGCATGCCGCGTGGAGGACCCCGCGTACGTGATCTACACGTCCGGTTCGACGGGCACGCCCAAGGGTGTGGTCGTCACGCACGGCGGCATCGGCAACCTGGCCACCGGCCAGATCGAACGCTTCGCCGTACGACCGGAGTCCCGCGTCCTGCAACTGGCCTCGTGGAGCTTCGACGCCGCCGTCTCCGAAATGTGCATGGCCCTGCTGTCCGGCGCGGCACTGGTCGTCGTCGACGGCGAACGGCTGCCGCCGCACGGCAGGCTGGAGGAGACCGCCGCCGAGTTCGGCGTCACCCACATGACCGTGCCCCCGTCGGTCCTCGGGACCGTCGACGCCCTGCCGGACACCGTGGAGACACTGGTGGTCGCGGGCGAGGAGTGCCCTTCCTGGCTGGCACGACGCTGGTCGGACCGGCGCCTGGTCAACGCGTACGGACCGACCGAGGTGACCGTCTGCGCGGCGATGAGCGAACCCTTGCGACCGGCGGTGGGGGAGGGGCCCGTGCCGGTCGGCCGCCCCTTGGTCAACACCCGTGCCTACGCGCTCGACGACTTCCTGAAGCCGGTCGCTCCGGGAACCGTAGGCGAGCTGTACGTCGCGGGACCCGGCCTCGCGCGGGGCTATCTGAACCGTCCCGGCCTGACGGCGGAGCGCTTCGTCGCGTGTCCCTTCGGCGGGGGCGGGCGGATGTACCGGACCGGCGACCTCGTGCGCTGGTCCGGCGAGGGCGAGCTGCTGTTCGTGGGGCGCGCCGACGCGCAGGTGAAGGTGCGTGGGTTCCGGGTGGAGCCGGGCGAGGTCGAGGCGGTACTCGCCGGACACGAGTCGGTCGGCCAGGCGGCGGTGGTGGCCCGCGAGGACCGTCCCGGCCGCGAGGACCGTCCCGGCGAGAAGCGCCTTGTCGGTTACGTCGCGCCTCACGGCCAGCGGGATGCCGACCCGGAGCTGTTGCGGGCGTATGTGGCGGGGGTGCTGCCCGAGTACATGGTGCCGGTGGCGGTCGTGGTTCTGGACGCGTTGCCGTTGACCGTGAACGGGAAGGTGGACCGGGCGGCTCTCCCCGCGCCGGACTTCGCGGAGCGCGTGTCGGGGCGTGAGCCGGGCACGGAGGTGGAGCGCGTCCTGTGTGGGCTGTTCGCCGAGGTGCTGGGGCTGGAGCGCGTCGGGGTCGAGGACGGGTTCTTCGAGCTGGGCGGTGACTCGATCAGCTCCATGCAGCTGGCCTCCCGGGCCCGCCGGGCGGGCCTCGTCCTCACCCCCCGCCAGGTGTTCGAGGAGAAGACGGCGGAACGGCTGGCGCTCGTCGTGGAGACGGCGTCCCGCGAGGTCGCGGCCGCCGACGTCGGCGTGGGCGAGGTGCCCTGGACGCCGGTCATGCGGGCACTGGGCGACCGCGTCACCAGCGCCGAGTTCGCGCAGTGGGTGGTGCTGGCCACCCCGGCCGGGCTGCGCCCGGACGTCCTCGCGGCGGGCCTGAACGCCGTACTCGACACGCACGACATGCTGCGGGCCCGCACCGTCCCTGGCGAGCCGAAGCTGATCGTCGGTGAGCCGGGATCGCCGGACGCCGAGAGCCTGATCGTCCGTGTGGACGCGTCGGACACCCGTGCGGACGGCCCGGACCCGGGCGAACTGGCCCGGTCGGCAGCGGGGCGGCTCGACCCGGCGGCGGGTGTGATGCTGCGGGCGATATGGGCCGACGCCGGACCCGAGCGGAACGGGCAACTGATACTCGTCGCCCACCACTTGGTCACGGACGGCGTCTCCTGGCGCGTCCTGGTCCCGGACCTGCGGGCCGCGTGCGAGGCGGCCGCCGACGGGCGGACGCCCCGGCTCGCCCCGGTCGGCACGTCGTTCCGTCGCTGGGCGGAGCTGCTGGCCTCCCAGGCGACCGACGAGAGCCGGGTCGCGGAGCTGGAGGAGTGGCTGACCCTGCTGGGCGAGGACCAACAGCCCATCGGACAAAGGGCGGTCGACCCCGACGTCGACACCGCCCGGACCGCGCGCCGCCGCACCTGGGTGGTGCCGCCGGAACAGGCCGACGTGCTGCTGAGCCGTACGGCGACCGCCTTCCACTGCGGCGTCGACGACGTCCTGCTGGCAGCCCTGACGGCCGCCGTCGCACACTGCCGGCCGGAGACGGCGTCCGGCCTCCTCATCGACGTCGAGGGGCACGGTCGTGAGCCGGTCGGCGACGTGGATCTGTCGCGCACGGTGGGCTGGTTCACCAGCGGGCACCCGGTGCGGACGGAGACGACCGGTATCGCTCTGGACCAGGTCCTCGGGGGCGGGCGCGCAGCCGGGACGCTGCTGAAGACGGTCAAGGAGCACCTGCGCGCGATACCGGGCGACGGGCTCGGCTACGAGCTCCTCCGCCACCTCAACCCGGAAACGGCTCCCCTTCTCCGCGCCCGCCCCGCCCCCGAGATCTGCTTCAACTACATGGGCCGCTTCCCGGCGCGGACACCGGCGACGACGGCCGCTCCCGACGACGCCTGGCAGTTGCTCGGCGAGACCGCGATCGGCGGAACCGTCGCCCCCGACATGCCCCTGCGACATGCCGTGGACGCCGGGGCCGCGGTGCGCGACACCCCGGAAGGACCGGAGCTGACGCTCACGCTGAGCTGGGCGGGCGAACTGGTGCCGGAGGCGGAGGCCGAGCGGCTCGGCCGGACCTGGGCGGCGATGCTGGACGGGCTGGCCGCGCACACCACCGCCGACCCCGCCGCGGGCGGGCACACGCCCTCCGACTTCCCCCTCATGGGCGCCGCCCTGACGCAGGGCGATGTGGAGGACCTGACTGTCGCGGTGCCGGGACTGACCGACGTATGGCCGCTGTCGCCTCTGCAGGCAGGCATGCTGTTCCACGCCACCTACGACGAGGACGGCCCCGACGTCTACGAAGGCCAGCGGGCTCTTGAGCTCGACGGTCCGTTGGACGCGGCCCGGCTGCGCGACGCCTGGCGGGCCCTGCTGCGCCGGCATCCCACGCTGCGCGCGAGTTTCCATCGTCTGGCCTCTGGCGAGGCCGCGCAGGCCGTGGCGCGGGACGTAGAACTGCCTTGGCGCGAGGCGGACTTGACGGGCCTGACTCAGGGTGACGCGCAGGCCGAGACCGAGCGTCTTGCCGCGGGCGAACGCGCGGAACGGATCGATGTCACGAAGGCACCGCTGATGCGGCTGCTCCTGATCCGCCTCGGCGAGAACCGTCACCACCTGGTCATCACCAGCCACCACATCATCATGGACGGCTGGTCCCTGCCTGTCCTGATCGGCGACCTCTCCGCCGCCTACGAGGCCTTGGCGGCGGGCGGCGACGAACGGGACCTGCCGGCCGTGACGTCCTACCGCGAGTACCTGGCATGGCTCGACCGGCAGGACAAGGAGAAGGCGCGGCAGGCCTGGCGCACGGAACTGGCGGGCCTGCACGAGCCGACGCTCGTCGTGCCCGCCGACTCGGTGCGGGTGCCCGTCGTGCCCGACCGGTTGCGCTTCGCGTTCCCCGAGGAGCTCTCGCGGGGCGTCGCCGCACTGGCCCGCGACCGCGGGCTCACGGTGAACACGCTGGTGCAGGGCGCGTGGGCGCTGCTGCTCGCACGCCTCGCCGGGCGCACCGACGTGGTGTTCGGCGCCACCGTGGCGGGGCGGCCCCCCGACCTGCCGGGCGCGGAATCGGCGATCGGCCTCTTCATCAACACCCTCCCGGTGCGGGTCCGCCTCGACGCCCGGCAGCCCGCCGCCGAGATGCTGGCCGGACTCCAGGAACGCCAGGTCGCCCTCATGGCCCATCAGCACGTGGGCCTCTCCGAGATCCGCCAACTCGCAGGCCGCGGCGCGGACTTCGACACCCTCGTCGTCTACGAGAACTACCCCCACCCGCCCGCGGGCGACGCGTCCTCCGGGGCCCTCGCCATCCGTCCCGCGGGCCTGCCGCAGGACATGGGCCACTACCCGCTGACCTTCGTCGTCTCACCGGGCGACCGCATGCAGGGCGACTTCGTCTTCCGGCCGGACGTGTGCGACCGCGACCGCGCCGAGTGCATGGTCGCCTCGCTGGTGCGGGTCCTTGAACAGCTGGTCACGGATCCGTCGGTTCCCGTCGGCCGGGTGGACGTCGCCGACACCGACGTGCGCGACCGGGTCCTGCGCCGGTGGAACGCCACAGGAACGCCGGCGGCCCCGGCGCCGCTTCCGGAGCTGTTCGGCCGGCAGGTGGCGGCGTCGCCGGGCGCGGTGGCCCTGGTGTCGGGTGAACAGCGGCTCAGCTATGGCGAGGTGGGTGGCCGGGTGAGCCGTCTTGCCCGGTACCTGATGGGTGTGGGGGTGGGCCCGGAGGTCCGGGTGGCCGTGGTGGGTGAGCGGTCGACGGAGCTGGTGGTGTCGCTGCTCGCGGTGTCGCTTGCGGGTGGTGTGTTCGTGCCGGTGGACGCGGG
>NZ_JBFAHP010000068.1:0-21044 GCF_040654255.1 Streptomyces sp. NPDC050732 | reverse complement strand
CGACTTCACCGAACCCAGCCACAACGGCCGACCCTCACCACGACCCTGCCCATACGTGGCGAGCAACGCCTGCGCCTCGATCGGATCACCCAACGCCGTCCCCGTACCGTGACCCTCCACCACATCAACATCCACCGACGACAAACCACCACTCGCCAACGCCTGACGAATCACCCGCTCCTGCGACGGACCATTCGGCGCCGTCAAACCATTGCTCGCACCATCCTGATTCACCGCCGAACCCCGCACCACACCCAACACCCGACGCCCATGACGACGCGCATCCGACAACCGCTCCAGCAACAACACACCCACACCCTCGGAGAATCCGACTCCGTCGGCCCCGGCGGCGTAGGGCTTGCAGCGGCCGTCGGGTGAGAGGCCGCGCTGGCGTGAGAAGCCCGCGAACATGTCCGGGTCGGCCATGACGGTCACGCCGCCCGCCAGGGCGAGGTCGCATTCGCCGTGCCGGAGTGCCTGTGTCGCCAGGTGGATGGAGACGAGGGACGAGGAGCACGCGGTATCGACCGTCACCGCCGGGCCTTCGAGGCCCAGGGTGTAGGCGACGCGGCCGGAGGCCATGCTGCCGGTGCTCGCCAGGTAGGAGTAGCCCTCCAACTGGGCATCTGCCGTGGGGAAGGACTTGGCGTAGTCGTGGTACATGAGGCCCACGTATGTGCCGGTGGGGCTGCCCTTGAGCGTCGTCGGGTCGATGCCCGCACGCTCGAACACCTCCCACGACGCCTCCAGCAGCAGCCGCTGCTGCGGATCCATCGCCAGCGCCTCCCGCGGATTGATCCCGAAGAACGCGGCGTCGAAGTCACCCGCGTCGGGAAGGAATCCGCCCTGGTCGGTGTAGCTGGTGCCGGGGTGGTCCGGGTCGGGGTGGAAGAGGCGTTCCAGGTCCCAGCCGCGGTCGGTGGGGAAGGCGCCCATCGCGTCCTTGCGCGCGTCGAGCAGGTCCCACAGGTCGTCGGGGGACGCGACGCCGCCGGGGAACCGGCACGTCATGGCGACGATGGCGATCGGGTCGTCGGTGTCGATCCCGGCACCGGTGTCGGCTGCGGCTTCGGCGTGGGCGGCTGACGGCGGCGTCGTGGTCGCCGAGGTGCCCGCCAGGCGGTCCACCAGGTGGGTGGCGAGGGCCTGCGGGGTGGGGTGGTCGAAGATCAGCGTGGCGGGCAGCCGCACGTCGCAGGCGGCCGACAGGCGGTTGCGCAGCTCCACCGCTGTCAGTGAGTCGAAGCCCAGGTCCTTGAAGGCGACGTCGACGCTCACCCGGGCGGCGGAGCCGTGGCCGAGTACGGCCGCGACGTACTCGCGTACGACGTCGGTGAGGAGCCGCAGGCGGCCGTCCGCGTCGAGGCCGGCCAGGCGGGTCGCGAGCGCGCCGTCAGTGAGGCCTTCGGAGGCCACGCGCCGCCGTGTGGCGGGGGCCGTGAGCGTGCGCAGGAGCGGGGACAGGCCGTCGGTCACGGCGCGCGGGTCGAGGTCGGCCGCGACCACGTAGGGCCGGTCGTGGGCGCGGGCGGCGTCGAGCAGGGCCAGGCCGCCCTCGTCGGTCAGCGCGGCGAACCCGGTGCGCTTCATGCGTGCCAGGTCGGTCTCGCTCAGCTGCCCGGTCATGCCGCTGGTCGCCTGCCACAGGCCCCAGGCGATCGAGAGGCCCGCGAGCCCCTGGGCGCGGCGGTGCTGGACGAGGGCGTCGCAATAGGCGTTGGCCGCCGCGTAGTTGGCCTGCCCGGGGCTGCCGAGCGAGGCGGCCGCCGAGGAGAACACCACGAAGAAGTCGAGGGGTGACTCCCTGGTCGCCTCGTGCAGGTGGCGTGCCGCCGTCGCCTTGGTCGCCCACACCCGCGCGAGGCTCTCGGGAGTCTGTGCGGTGATCACGGCGTCGTCCAGGACCCCGGCCGCGTGGATGACGCCGGTAAGCGGGTGTGCCGGGTCGACCGACGCGAGCAGCGCGGCGACCGCTTCCGCGTCGCCGACGTCGGCCGCGGCGATCTCGACCGTGGCGCCCAATTCGCCCAGGCGGGCGCGGAGTTCGGCGCTGCCCGGCGCCTGGTCGCCGCGTCGGCTCGCCAGCAGCAGGTGTCGTACGCCCCACTCCGTGACCAGGTGTTCGGCCACCAGCCGGCCGAGTACGCCGGTGCCGCCGGTGATGAGAACCGTACCGTTGCGGTGGAGTTCTTCGGACGGGCGCGGGCCGGCCGTCCGCTCGCCCGGCAGCGTCGAGTTCGTGGCGCGGACCAGCCGCGGAACGCGTATCTCGCCGCCGTGCAGCGCCAGTTGGGGCTCGTCCGGGAGTGCCGCCTCCTTGGCCGCGGCGAGCGTGTCGTCGGGGCCGAGGTCGATCAGCGCGAAGCGGCCGGGGTTCTCCGACTGGGCGCTGCGGACCAGACCCCACACGGCTGCGGCGGCCACATCGACATCCGCATCCGCATCCGCATCCGCAGTGCTGTCGATGGTCACGGCGCCTCGCGTCACCAGGACCAGGCGGGAGTCGTGCAGGGGTGAGGCGAGCCAGGTCTGTACGAGGTCGAGGACGTGGGTGGCGAGTGCCAGGCCGTCGTCGGTGCGGTCGGGTTCGACGGGGGCGGCGACCAGCCGCGGCGCCGGAGCGCCGGCCTCCACGGACGCGAGCAGTTCGGCGAGGCTCGCCGCGTCCTCGCCGAGTGTCACCCACCCGTCGGAGGTGGCCCCGGCCGGCCCCACCGCGTTCTCCGGTGCGCTCTCCAGTGCGCTCTCCGGTGCGGTCCACTCCAGGTCGAACAGTCCGTGCCGGTCGCGGGTCGCGGCCGCGGCGAGGCGGCCGGTGTCGGTCGGGCGCGAGCGCAGGTCGCGGACGGTGAGCACGGGCGCGCCCACGGCGTCGGCCACGGCGATGCGCAGCCCTTGGTCGATCCGCTCGCCGAGCGGGGTGAGGCGCACCCGGACCGTGGTGGCCCGTACGGCGTGCAGCGCCACGTCGTTCCAGGCGAACGGCAGCCAGACCTGTTCGGCGTCGGTGGGGGGCAGCAGCAGTGCGGCGGGTTGCAGGACGGCGTCGAGGAGGGCCGGGTGGATGCCGAAGCCGTCCGGGTCGCCGGCCTCCTTGGGCAGCGTCACCTCCGCGAGGACGTCCTTGCCGTGGCGCCACAGTGCCCGTACGCCACGGAAGGCGGGGCCGTAGCCGTATCCGGTGCGGTCGGCCTGTGCGTAGAGGTCCTCGGCGGGCACCGGTTCGGCGCCGGCCGGGGGCCATGCGCCGTCCAGGGTGTCGGCGGCGGCGACCCTCGCTTGGGAGGCACCGTCCTTCGGGCCGCCGGGGCCGCCGGGGTTGCCGTCCGTCGGGGTGGGGGCGAGCACGCCGGTGGCGTGGCAGGTCCAGGGGTGTGTCGACGCGAAGGCGTCGTCGTCATCGGGGCGGGAGAACAGCCGGACGTCGCGTCGCCCGTGTGCGTCGGCCGCTTCCACGACGACCTGGATGCGCAGGCCGCCGGTGTCGGGCAGGACGAGCGGTGTCTGGAGCGTCAGTTCCTCCAGGGCGGCGCAGCCCGCGTCGTCGGCGGCCCGCAGCACCCACTCCACCTGCGCCGCGCCGGGCACCAGGGCCTGGCCCGCGACGACGTGGTCGTCAAGCCAGGCGGCGGACTGCCGGGACACGCGGCCGCTCAGCAGGTGTACGTCCCCGCTCGCGAGGCCGACGGAGGCGCCGAGCAGCGGGTGCCCCGAGGCGGCGAGGCCGAGCCCGGCGGGGTCGCCGGACCGCCCGGCTGCGGGGGCCGGCCAGAAGTCCTGGCGCTGGAAGGCATAGGTGGGCAGGTCGACGGTGCGGGGGGCGGGGTCGACCGGGAACCAGCGCCGCCAGTCGACGTCCGCGCCCGCGGCGAAGGCGAGGGCCGCGGCGCGGGCGAGCTGGGTGGTGTCGCCGTGGTCGCGGCGCAGGGTCGGCACGACCGTGGCGGGCACGGCCGCCCGTTCGATGAGGCCTTCCAGCGCGAGGTTGAGCACGGGGTGGGGGCTCACCTCGATGAAAAGGCGGTACCCGTCCGACAGGAGCGCGTCGACCGTGTCGGCGAAACGTACCGTCCGGCGTACGTTCCGCACCCAGTACGCGGTGTCGAGGGCGGTGGTGTCGGTGAGGTGCCCGGCGGTGACGGTGGAGTAGAACGCGACGTCGGTGGCGGCGGGCCGGATGCCGGCCAGGCCCTCCGTGAGCTGATCCAGGATCGCGTCCAGCTGCGGCCCGTGGCCCGCGACGTCGGAGGCGACGGCCCTGGCGCGCAGCCCGCGCTCCTGGGCGTCGGCGACGACGGCGGCGATGCCCTCGGGCGGGCCCGAGATGACGGTGGACGACGGCCCGTTGACGGCCGCGACGACCACGCCCGGGTGTCCGTCGATCAGGGCGGCGGCCTGCTCCTGGTCCATGCCCAGGGACGCCATGCCGCCGCGTCCGGACAGCTGCCGCAGCAGAACACTGCGTACGGCCACGATGCGTGCCGCCTCCTCCAGGGAGATGGCGCCCACGACGCACGCCGCGGCTATCTCGCCCTGCGAGTGGCCGACGACGGCGGCGGGCCGGATTCCCTGGTCCGTCCAGACCGCGGCGAGCGCGACCATGACGGCCCACAGCACGGGCTGTACGACGTCGATCCGGGCCAGCTCCGCCCCGTCCCCGCGCAGCACGTCGGTCAGGGACCAGTCGACGTACGCGGAGAGGGCCTGCTCGCACTCGGCGATCCGGGCGGCGAACACCGGGGACTCGTCGAGGAGCCGGGACCCCATGCCCACCCACTGGCCGCCCTGCCCGGGGAACACCATGACCGGCCCGGGGCCCGTGGGGCCGACCGCCCCGGAGACCACGTCCGGCGACGCCTCGCCTGCCGCCAGCGACCGCAGTCCGTCGAGGAGCGCGTCGCGGTCGTCCCCGACGACGACGGCCCGGTTCTCGAACACCGACCGTGTCGTGGCGAGCGACCACCCCACCTCCGCGGGCGACGCCGGGCGCCGGTCGTCGTCGCTCACGTGCTCGGCGAGCCGTGCGGCCTGGGCCCGCAGCGCCTCCTCGCCCCGGGCGGAAAGGACCCACGGGACGACGGTGCCCGAGGTCGGTTCCGGTGTCACGGCTGTCGGCTCGGGGGTCTCGGGCGCCTCTTCGGCGGGCGCCTCCTCCAGGATCACGTGGGCGTTCGTCCCCGACATGCCGAAGGCGGACACGCCCGCGCGGCGCAGGCGCTCCCCGCGGGCCCACGGGACCGGTTCGGTGAGGAGCCGGACGGAGCCCGAGGACCAGTCGACGTGCGGGGTGGGCTCGTCGACGTACAGGGTGGCGGGGAGCAGTTCGCGCTGCAGCGCCATCACCATCTTGATGACGCCCGCGACGCCCGCGGCGCCCTGCGGGTGCCCGATGTTCGACTTGACGGAGCCCAGCCACAGCGGCCGGTCCTCGTCCCGGTCGCGGCCGTAGGTGGCGAGCAGGGCACCGGCCTCGATGGGGTCGCCGAGCTTCGTGCCGGTGCCGTGTGCCTCGACCGCGTCGACCTCGGCGGCGCCGAGGCCCGCGTTGGCGAGGGCGGCGCGGATGACGCGTTCCTGGGAGGGGCCGTTGGGGGCGGTGAGGCCGTTGCTCGCGCCGTCCTGGTTGACGGCCGAGCCGCGGATGACCGCGAGGACCTTGTGGCCGTTGCGGCGCGCGTCGGAGAGACGCTCAAGGAGGAGCAGTCCCGCGCCCTCCGAGAAGCCCGTGCCGTCGGCCGAGGCCGCGAACGCCTTGGAGCGGCCGTCGGGGGACAGCGCGCCCTGGCGGGAGAACTCGGTGAACGCGCCGGGCGTCGACATCACGGTGACACCGCCGGCCAGCGCGAGATCGCACTCGCCCTGCCGCAGTGCCTGGGCCGCCAGGTGCATGGAGACCAGCGAGGAGGAGCACGCCGTGTCGACGCTGACCGACGGGCCCTCCAGACCGAGAGTGAAGGAGATGCGGCCGGACAGGACGCTCAGCGCGCTGCCGGTCAGGAGGTGGCCCTCCACCGTCTTGTCGGGCTGCGCGCCGCCGAACCCGAGCACGCCCGCGCCGATGTAGACGCCGGTGGCGCTCAGCTTCAGCGATGCCGGGTCGATGCCGGCCCGCTCCAGGAGCTGCCAGGCCGTCTCCATGAGCACCCGCTGCTGCGGGTCCATGGCCAGGGCCTCGCGCGGGCTGATCCCGAAGAACGACGCGTCGAAGGCGGGGGCGTCGTACAGGAAGCCGCCGCGCCGCACGTAGCTGGTGCCGGGGTGGTCGGGGTCCGGGTGGTAGAGGCTCTCCAGGTCCCACCCGCGGTTGGTGGGGAAGTCGTCGATGGCGTCGCCGCCCTCGGCGACCAGGTCCCACAGGGCCTCGGGCGTGCGGGTGTCGCCGGGGAAGCGGCACGCCATGGAGACGATGGCGATGGGCTCCTGGGCCCGCTCCTCCACCTCGCGCAGACGCCGGCGGGCCTGGCCGAGGTCCACCGTGACCCGCTTCAGGTACTGACGCAATTTGGCTTCGGTACTCGTGGGACCCGCAGCGGACTCTCCCGTACCGGACACACCCGTACCGGACACACCCGTACTGGTCACAGCAGTACTCGACTCTTCAGCACTCGGCATCGAACGTCACTTCTCCATCAGCGAAGGGCACGCGGGCACGGGGGACGAGGGGGGGAGGCAGGGGGTTGAGGACGGGGGGTCACAGCTCTCGGTCGATGAACGCGAACATCTCGTCGTCGGACACGTCGTCCAGCGCGTCCAGGTCCGCCGCCTCCGCCGGGGGTCCTGCGGCGGCTCCGTTCAGCTTCGACAGCAGGGTGTTGAGGCGCCTGGTGACCCGGCCGCGCGCGTCGTCGTCGAGGGCGAGGGCGTCCAGGGAGGACTCGATCCTGCCGAGTTCGTTCAGGACGGGGTCCGCGGCGTCCTTGAGGGGCGGCGGCGCGCCGTCGGGCGACAGGCGCTCCAGGAGGTGGTCGACGAGGGTGTTCGACTCGGGGTAGTCGAAGACGAGCGCCGCGGGCAGCTTCAGGCCGGTGGCTGCGGCCAGCCGGTTGCGCAGTTCCACGGCGGTCAGGGAGTCGAAGCCGAGCTCCTTGAACGACGTGTCGGGGCGGACGGCGTCGTGGTCGCTGTGCCCGAGGACGCCGGCGACGTTGCCGCGCACGAGGTCGAGGAGCAGCCGGCGCCGTTCGGGGTGCGGCAGGCCGGCGAGCCGGTCGGTGAGACCGTCCGCCGGGGCGGCGGCACCGGCGGCCGCGGTGCGCCGGGCGGTGCGGGTGCCCGGGGCCGTACCGGCGGCCAGGGCGCGCAGGAGCGCGGGCCGGGACGCGACCGGCTGCGCGGCGACGACGCGCGCGTCGAGGTCCACCGCGACCACGTGCGGGCGGCCGTGGGCGCGGGCGGCGTCGAGGAGGGCCAGACCGCCGTCGGTGGTCAGCGGCGTGAACCCGGTGCGCTTCATGCGGGCCAGGTCCGTCTCGCCGAGGTGTCCGGTCATGCCGCTCGCCGTCTGCCACAGACCCCAGCCGATCGAGAGTCCGGCCAGGCCATCGGCACGCCGTTGCCGGACGAGGGCGTCGCAATAGGCGTTGGCCGCCGCATAGTTGGCCTGCCCCGGGCTGCCGAGTGTCGCCGCCGCCGAGGAGAACACCACGAAGAGACCAAGGCGCAGCTCCCGGGTCGCCTCGTGCAGAAGGCGCGCGGCCCTCGCCTTCGCCGCCCAGACCCGCGCGAGGCTCTCCGGGGTCTGCGCGGTGACCACGGCGTCGTCCAGCACACCGGCCGCGTGGATCACACCGGTCAGCGGGTGCGCCGGATCCGTCTTGCCGACGAGCTCGGCCACGGCGTCCGGATCACCGACATCAGCCGCGGCGAAGGTCACCTCGGCCCCCAACCCACCCAGTTTCTCGGCGAGTTCACTGCTCCCGGGCGCCTCGGAACCGCGCCTCCCGACCAGCAGCAGGTGTCGTACTCCCCACTCCCTCACCAGATGCTCGGCCACCGCGGCGGCGAGGACCCCGGTCCCGCCGGTGATGAGCACCGTGCCGTCCGGATCGAGGGCGGGCGGGATCTCCAGGACGAGCTTGCCGGTGTGCTTCGCCTGGCTCATGAACCGGAACGCCTCACGCGCCCGCCCCAGCGGCCACGTCTTGACGGGCAGCGGCGCCAGGACACCGGAGGCGAACAACTCCCCCATCTCAGCGAGCATTTCGCCGATCCGGTCGGGTCCCGCGTGCGGTACGAGGTCGAACGCCCGGTACCACGCGCCCGCGTGGTCGGCCGCGACCCGGTCGGGGTCGCGCTTGTCGGTCTTGCCCATGTCCACCATGCGTCCGCCCTCGGCGAGCAGACGCAGCGAGGCGTTGGTGAACTCCCCGGCCAGGCTGTTGAGTACGACGTCCATGCCGCGCCCGCCCGTGGCCTCCCGCAGGGTTTCCTCGAAGTCGAGGTCGCGGGAGGAGGCGCGATGGGCGGCGTCGATGCCCATGCCGTCGAGCACGCCGTGCTTGGCGGGGCTCGCGGTGGCGTACACCTCGGCGCCCAGGTGCCGGGCGATCTGGGTGGCGGCCATGCCCACCCCGCCGGTGCCCGCGTGGATGAGCAGCGATTCGCCCGCCCGGAGGCGGCCGAGGTCCACGAGGCCGTACCAGGCCGTCAGGAACACCACGGGCACCGCCGCGGCCTCCTGGAGGGTCCAGCCCTCCGGCACCGGCACGACCATCCGGGCGTCCGCGACCGCCAGCGGCGCGAACGCGCCCTCGAACAGGCCCATCACACGGTCGCCGACCGACAGATGCGTGACCCCGGGGCCCACCTCCGTCACATGTCCGGCGCCCTCGCTGCCCGCGAACGTGCCCTTGTCGGGATACATGCCCAACGCGATCAGCACGTCACGGAAGTTCATGCCCGCCGCCCGCACGGAGATCCGCACCTGCCCTGGCTCCAGCGGCGCGAGCGCCTCGGGGGCGTCGATCACCGACAGGTTCTCCAGGGTGGCCGTGCCCGAGGTGCCGAGGCGCCAGCCGGACGTGCCGACCGGCGGGACGAGCTCCTCGGGTGCGGCGGCGGGCGTCATGCGCGGTACGAAAACCTTCCCGCCGCGGAGGGCGAGTTGAGCCTCGTCGAGCTCCTCGACGGCGTGGCGCAGGACGGCGTACGGCAGTTCCCCGCCGTCCGGGCGAAGGTGGTCCTCGTCGATGTCGAGCAGGACGAAGCGACCCGGGTTCTCGGACTGGGCGCTGCGGACCAGACCCCACACGGCTGCCGCTGACGCGGACCCGGACCCGGAGCCGGAGCCGGACGCCGCGGCGTCGCCCTCGGCGTCGGTGGCCACGGCGCCGTGCGTCACGACGACGAGACGTGACTCGGCCAGCTCGGGGGTGGCCAGGAACTCCTGTACGAGTGAGAGGGTCCGCCGCACCACCGGCAGACCGTCAATGTCATCGGTCTCGACCTCGACCTCGACCTGGTCCTCGGCATGGGCACAACCACCCACTGGAGCGAGCACCGCCCACGGCGCTCCGCCACCCGCCGCCGTCACGGACGACACCGCGTCAGCCAGACCGAACCCGTCCGAGAGCGCGACCCAGTCACCGCTCTCCCCCGCAGCCGTCCGCGACAGCGGAAGCGGAGTCCAGTCGACGGTGTAGAGGCCGTCGACACCGCCACCGGCCGCAGCCGCCAGCTGGCCGGGATCGGCCGCGCGCAGGGTCAGGGCGTCGACCGCCAGGACGGGCGCACCGGTCCCGTCGGCGATGACGACCCGCAGGTCACGCTCGGCCGCCTCCCCCTGCGGGGAGAGCCGGACACGGACGTGGGTCGCCCGGTCCGCGTTCAGCGACACCCCGCTCCATGCGAACGGCAGCCACATCTGCCCGTCCGCGGGCCGGTCGATGAGCATCAGCGGGTGCAGGGCGGCATCCAGCAGCGCCGGGTGGATGCCGAAACCGTCGTGCGCACCCGCCTGTTCGGGCAGCACCACCTCGGCGAACAGCTCCGTCCCGTGCCGCCACAGTGCCCGCAGCCCCTGGAACGCCGGCCCGTACGCGTATCCGGCCTCCGTGGCCCGTGCGTAAAAGCCCTCCACGTCGACGGCCTCGGCACCGGCCGGGGGCCACTGCCCGCTCAACTCGGCCGCTGGCTCCGGACTTTCGGGGCTCACCACACCGACGCCATGGCACAGCCACGCTTCCGAGGCATCCTGCTCAGACCTCGAATACACATGTACGTCGCGACGACCGCTCTCACCATCGGCCGCACCCACGACCACCTGAACCTGCACCCCACCCGACTCCGGCAGCACCAACGGCGCCTGGAGCGTCAACTCCTCCAGCGAGGAACAGCCCGCCTCATCACCGGCCCGCAACACCCACTCCACCAACGCCGCACCCGGCACCAGAACCGTCCCCGCCACCACATGTTCGGCCAGCCAGGAGGGAGCCTTGCGCGAGAGCCGCCCGGTGAACAAGTACGAGTCGCTCTCCGCGAGTTCCACGCAGGCACCGAGCAGCGGGTGTCCGGCGGCCACCATGCCGAGGTCGGCGGCGTCCCCGGTGAGCCCGCTCGGCTCCTCCAGCCAGTAGTGCTGGTGCTGGAAGGCGTAGGTGGGCAGGTCGATGGTGCGGGGGGCGGGGTCGGCCGGGAACCAGCGCCGCCAGTCGATGTCGGCGCCGGCGGTGAAGGCGAGGGCGGCGGCGCGGGTCAGCTGGGTGATGTCGCCGTGATCACGGCGCAGAGTGGGGACCACGGTGGCGGGGATGTCCGCCTGCTCGATGGTCTCCTCCATGCCCAGACCCAGCACCGGGTGGGCACTGGCCTCGATGAACAACCGATAGCCATCAGCGAGCAGCGCCTCGATGGTGTCGGCGAAGCGGACCGGTTGGCGGAGGTTGGTGACCCAGTACTCCGTGTCGAGGGCGGTCGTGTCCGTCAGGCGCTCGGCGGTCACCGTCGAATAGAAGGCGACGTCGGTGGTCGTCGGCTGGATATCGCCGAGCCGGTCGGTGAGGAGATCGTGGAGCTGGTCGATCTGGGGCCCGTGGGAGGCATACCCGACATCGATGACGCGGGCCCTGAGCCCTCGGGCCTCCGCATCGGCGACCACGGCGGCCACATCTTCCGGCGGCCCCGAAATGACCGTCGAGGAAAGCCCGTTGACGGCCGCGACAACCACGCCCGGCCGCTCGTCGCCGATGAGTTCAGCGGCCAGCTCGGCCCCGGCGCTGAGGGACGCCATGTCACCCTGCCCCATCAGCTGGCGGAGCGCGTCGCTGCGTACCGCCACGATCCGCGCCGCATCCTCCAACGACAACGCACCTGCCACACACGCGGCAGCCATCTCGCCCTGTGAATGCCCGATCACGGCGGCCGGGGTGATGCCGTAGTCGGCCCACACGGCGGCGAGTGAGACCATGACCGCCCACAGCACGGGCTGCACGACCTCGACCCGGGCAAGCTCCGCCCCGTCCCCGCGCAGCGCATCCGTCAGCGACCAGTCCACATGCGCCGA
Source organism: Streptomyces sp. NPDC050732 (assembly GCF_040654255.1). Taxonomy (NCBI): domain Bacteria; kingdom Bacillati; phylum Actinomycetota; class Actinomycetes; order Kitasatosporales; family Streptomycetaceae; genus Streptomyces; species Streptomyces sp. NPDC050732. Next base: position 9,544 of record NZ_JBFAHP010000068.1, on the reverse strand, counting down.
CAGCGCAGCCTCACACTCGCCGATCCGCGCCGCGAACACGGGCGACTCGTCCAGCAGTTGGGCACCCATGCCCACCCACTGCGACCCCTGCCCCGGAAACACCAACACCGGCCCCGCACCGGTGGAAGTCGCCGCACCGGACACGATGTCCGAGGACGGCTCCCCCGTGGCCAGTGCCTGCGCACCGGCAACCAGGTCGTCCCGGTCCCGGCCCACCACCACGGCCCGGTGCTCGAACACCGACCGGGTCGTGGTCAGCGACCAGCCCACCTCGGTCGCCGACACCTCCGCGTCCCTGCTCCCCACGAATTCTGCGAGTCGACGGGCCTGTTCACGCAGTGCGTCCGGCGTCCGCCCGGAGACCACCCACGGCACCACCCCACCCGGCTCCGCAACCACGGGAGCGGGCACGGGGGCCTCCTCCGGCGCCTCCTCCAGGATCAGATGCGCGTTCGTCCCCGAGATGCCGAAGGACGACACCCCGGCGCGCCGTGTGCGCTCGCCGCGCGACCACGGGACCGGTTCGGTGAGGAGGCGTACGCCTCCGCCGTCCCATTCCACGTGCGGGCTCGGCTCCTCGGCGTGCAGGGTCGTGGGCAGTTGCTCGTGGTGCATCGCCATGACCATCTTGATGACGCCCGCGACGCCGGCGGCGGCCTGCGTGTGACCGATGTTGGATTTGACCGAGCCGAGCCAGAGCGGGCGGTCCTCCGAGCGCCCTTGACCGTACGTGGCGAGCAGGGCCTGCGCCTCGATGGGGTCGCCGAGCGTGGTGCCGGTGCCGTGGGCCTCCACCACGTCGATGTCCTCGGGGGCGCGGCCCGCGCCGGCCAGGGCGGCGCGGATGACCCGTTCCTGTGAGGGGCCGTTCGGGGCGGTCATGCCGTTGCTCGCGCCGTCCTGGTTCACGGCCGAGCCGCGCAGCAGGGCGAGGACGCGGTGGCCCTTGCGGCGGGCGTCGGAGAGGCGCTCCAGGACGACGAGTCCGGCTCCCTCGCCCCAGCCGGTGCCGTCCGCCGTGGCGGCGAACGGCTTGCAGCGTCCGTCGGGGGCCAGGCCGCGCTGGCGGGAGAACTCCACGAAGGTGTTCGGGGTGGCCATCACGGTCACGCCCCCGGCGAGGGCCAGCTCGCACTCGCCCTGCCGCAGTGCCTGCGACGCCAGGTGCATCGCGACCAGCGAGGAGGAGCACGCGGTGTCCACCGTGATGGCGGGGCCTTCGAGGCCGAAGGTGTACGCGACCCGGCCGGAGGCCACGCTCGGGGTGCTGCCGGTCATGATGCGGCCCTCGAAGCCGTCCGGTTTGCGCGCGAGGAAGCGGGAGCCGTAGTCGTCGTACATGATCCCGGTGATGACGCCGCACGGGGTGCCGCGCAGGGTGGCGGGGTCGATGCCCGCGTGTTCGAACGCCTGCCAGGCGGTTTCGAGGAGCAGGCGCTGCTGCGGGTCGGTGGCGGCGGCCTCGCGCGGGCTGATGCCGAAGAAGCCCGCGTCGAAGCGTGCGGCGTCGTAGAGGAAGCCGCCTTCGCGGGTGTAGCTGTGGCCGACCTGGTCGGGGTCGGGATCGAACAGTCCGGCCGTGTCCCAGCCGCGGTCCTCGGGGAACGGGCCGATGGCGTCGGTGCCGGTGGCCACGAGCTGCCACAGCTGCTCGGGCGAGGTCACGCCGCCCGGGTAGCGGCACGCCATGCCGACGATGGCGATCGGGTCGTCGTCGACGGCGGTGGCTGTCGGGCCGGTGCGCTCCGCCAGGGCTCCTGGGGCGTTCGGGGAAGTGTGCTGCGTCTCGTCGGGGAGGTGGCTGTGGAGATGGCGTACGAGGGCGGTGGGGCTCGGGTGGTCGAAGACGAGGGTGGCGGGCAGCCGGATGCCGGTGGCCGTGGAGAGGCGGTTGCGGAGTTCCAGGGCGGTGAGCGAGTCGAAGCCCAGCTCCTGGAAGGCGCGGCCCAGTTCGATGGAGTCGGGTGAGGGGTGCGCCAGTACGGTCGCGATCTGCTCGCGGATGAGTTCGTTCAGTGCCCGGTCCCGGTCGGCGGCGGACAGCCGGGCGAGCCGGGCGGTCCACGAGGAGGGCGCGGTCTCCCCGGCGCTGGACGCGGCGGATGCGGCGGACGACGCGGTGGGTCGCGGAGTGCGTACCAGTCCGCGCAGGGCGGGCTGCAATGTGCGGGCGGTGGCCTGGCCGCGCAGCACGGCGCGGTCGAAGCGGGTGGCGAGGACCGTGGGGTGCGGGGCGGTCAGGGCCGCGTCGAAGAGGGCCAGGGCCTGCTCGTCGGTCAGGCCCGTCACCCCGGTGCGGTGGATGCGGGCACGGTCGGTGTCGCCGAGCCGGGCGGCCATGCCGCCGGACGCGGACTCCCACAGGCCCCAGGCCACGGAGGTGGCGGCGAGGCCCGCCGCGCGGCGGTGTTCGGCGAGGGTGTTGAGGAAGGTGTTGGCGGCCGCGTAGTTGGACTGGCCGCCGTTGCCGAGGACGGAGGCGCCCGAGGAGAAGAGGACGAAGGCCGCGAGGTCCTTGTCGCGGGTGAGTTCGTGCAGGTGCCAGGCCGCGTCGACCTTGGGTGCGAGGACGGCGTCGAGCCGCTCGGGGGTCATCGCGGTGATGAGGCTGTCGTCGATGACGCCCGCGGTGTGCACGACCGCGGTGAGCGGGTGCGCGGCGGGGATGCCCGCCAGGAGCCCGGCCAGCGCGTCGGGGTCGGTGATGTCGCAGGCCGCGACGCGTACGTCGACGCCGTCGCCCGCGAGGTCTGCGCGCAGCTCGGCGATGCCCTCGGCGGCCTCGCCCCGGCGGCTGGCGAGGAGCAGGTGGCGGGCGCCGTGCGCGGCGGCGAGGTGACGGGCGACGGCCTGCCCGAGACCACCGGTTCCGCCGGTGATCAGGACGGTGCCCGCGGGGTAACCAGGGCCAGCGGTGCCCTCTCGGGTGGTGAGGGGAAGCGCGGTGGTGTCGGTCCGGCTGCCGGTCCGGGGCGGCACCACGGCGAGGCGCGGCACGAGGAGGGTGCCCGCGCGCAGGGCGAGCTGTGTCTCGGCGTGGGCGTCCGCCGCGGCCAGGGCGGCGGGCAGGGCGTGCCGTGATGCGACGCCCTGGTCGGAACCCTGGGCTGTGCCCTGGTCGAGGTGCCGGTCAGTGCCCTCGCCGGTGTCCCGGTCGAGGTCCAGCAGGAGGATGCGGTCGGGCTGTTCGGCCTGGGCGGCGCGGACCAGGCCCCAGACGGGTGCGGTGGCCAGGTCGGCGGGACCGTCGTCGGGGCGGGCGGTGACCGCGCCGGTGGTGAGGACGACGAGGCGGGCGGCGGCGAGGGCGTCCGCGGTGAGCCAGTCGCGCACCAGCTCCAAGGCGCGCTGGGCGTGGGCTCGTACCTGCGTGGGGACGTCGGTCTCCGTCCCCTGCGCGGGGAACGGCGCGAAGACGATGTCCGGCACGGGGTCGCCGGCGTCGACGGCGGCTTTCAGAGCGGCCAGGTCGGGGTGGTGGGCGGCGGCGGGGGCGAGGCCCGCGTCGTCGGCTCCGAGCACGGCCCAGGATGGGGTGAGCGGGGCCGTCGCTGCCGTGTCGGGCAACGGCAGCTCGTGCCAGTCCAGGTGGTACAGGGGGGCGGTGGTGGTGGGGCGGGCCGCGCGCCACCGGTCGGCGGGGATGAGCCGTAGTTGGAGGGTGTCGACTGTCGCGACCGGTACGCCTTCGCTGTCGGTCAGGGACAACCGCAGCTGGTCGTCGCCGCGGGCGCTGAGGCGGACCCGCAGCCGTGTGGCTCCGGTGGCGTGGTGGCGTATGTCGCTGAAGGAGAACGGCAGCCGTACCGGGGCGTCCGCGTCACCGCCACCACCCTGCCCCGACTCCTCCTGCCCCTGCCCCTGCCCCTGCTCCCGCCCCTCACTGCCGCGGTACAGCTCGTCGACGGCGTGCAGGGCGGCGTCGAGCAGGGCCGGGTGGAGGGCGAACGCGTCGGCTTCGGCGCGCTGTTCGTCGGCGAGGCGGACCTCGGCCCAGAGGTCGTCGCCGTGCCGCCAGGCGGCGTGGACGGCCCGGAAGGCGGGACCGTAGCTGTAGCCCTGCGCGTCGAGCCGGGCGTACAGCGCGTCGACGTCGAGGGCGGTGGCGTCGGCGGGCGGCCAGGGAGCGGTGTCGGGGGCGGTCGGTGCGGCGGCCGGGCCCGCGCTGAGGAAGCCGGTGGCATGCCGGCGCCAGCCGCGGGAGGCCCCGTCTTCGCCCAGGTCATCCGGACCCAGTGCACCGTGTGCGTCGCCGTCGTCGACTGCGTCCCCGGCAGGACGGGAGTGGACGGTGAGAGTACGACGGCCGGAACCGTCGGGGACACCGAGGGCGAGCTGTACTTCAATGGCATCGAGTACGGGTTCGACGCCCGCACCCGTGCCGACGCCCGCACCCGTCCCGACACCCGCACCGGTGTCGTCGAGCAGCAGCGGCGCCTCCAGCGTCAGGTCGTCGATCGTGTCGCAGTCGGCGTGCCGCCCGGCGAGCAGGGCGAGTTCGACGAAGGCGGTGGCGGGCAGCGGTACGCCGCCCGCGATGGTGTGGTCGGCGAGCCACGGATGCGTACTCAGGGACAGGCGTCCGGCGAGCAGGAGGCCGCCGTCGGCCTGCCGGATGACGGCGGGCAGCAGCGGGTGTCCGGTCTCCTGGAGGCCGGCGGCGCGGGCCGGTGCGGCGGCGTCGGGCGTGGCGCGCCAGTACCGTCGGCGCTGGAACCGGTAGGTGGGAAGCGGCAGTTGCTCGGCGTCGGCGGGGAAGAGGGCGGTGAAGTCGGCCGGCTGCCCGTCGGCGTGGAGTGCGGCGACGGCGCCCAGCAGGGTGCGTCCCTCGTCGTGTCCGGAGCGCAGCGCCGCGGCGACGACCGGCTCGGCCCGCTCGCCCTCCGCCGGGGCCGGGAGGCCGTCCTGGACCATGGTGGCGAGGACCGGGTCGGGCCCCAGCTCCAGGTAGCGCACGACTCCTTGCTCGCCGAGTGTGCGCAGCCCGTCGTGGAACCGCACCGGCCTGCGTACGTGCCGTACCCAGTACTCGGCGTCGGCCATCAGCTCCGCGTCGGCGAGGCGGCCGGTGAGGTTGGAGACGACGGGCAGCGTCGGCGCGTGGAAGGTCAGCGCGCGGGCCACGTCACGGAAGTCGTCGAGCATCGGTTCGATGAGCGGTGAGTGGAAGGCGTGGCTGACGTTGAGACGCTTGGTCTTCAGCCCGCGCCCGCGCAGGGCCTTCTCCACGTCCCCGACGGCGGCGGCCTCGCCGGACACGACGACGGCGGTGGGGCCGTTGACGGTGGCGAGGGAGAGACGTTCCTCCTGCCCGGCGAGCAGCGGCAGTACGTCGTCCTCGGCCGCCTGGACGGCGAGCATGGCGCCGCCCGCGGGCAGGGCCTGCATGAGGCGGCCCCGGGCCGCGACCAGTGTGCAGGCGTCCGGCAGGGAGAGCACCCCGGCGGCGTGCGCGGCGGTGATCTCGCCGACGGAGTGCCCGGTCAGGTGGCTGGGGGTGATCCCGAAGGCGGTGACCTGGCGGTACAGGGCGACTTCGAGGGCGAACAGCGCGGCCTGCGTCATGCCGGTCCCGTGCAGTGCGGCGGCCTGCGCGGTGTCGGCGGGGGCGAACAGGACGGATTGCAGGGGCTGTTCGAGCAGGGGGTCGAGGTGGGCGCAGGTCTCGTCCAGCGACTCGGCGAAGACGTCGAAGGTGTCGTACAACTGCTGTCCCATGCCGGGGCGTTGGCTTCCCTGGCCGGTGAACAGGAAGGCGGTGCCGCCGGCCCGTGCCGGACCCGCGGCGCGCGTCAGGGCGGGGTGTGCGCGTCCCGCCGCGAGCGCGGCCAACGCCGCGACACGCTCCTCACGGTCGGCCCCGAGCACGACTGCCCGGTGCTCGAACAGGGTGCGACGCAGCAGTGTGGCGCCGACGTCGACGACGGAGGGGTCCGGGTGGGCGGCGGGGGTGCCCGCGTGCGCGGCCTGCCCGGCGGCAGCGCTCGCGTCGGCCGCGGGGACACGCGCGTCGGCTGCGGAACCGCCCGTGGACGCGGCGCAGGCGCCCGCGTCGGTGGAGGAACCGTCCGCGCCGGTGGAGGAACCGTCCGCGCCGGTGGAGGAACCGCTTGCGTCGGCCGCGACATGGCCGGCCAGCGCATCGGCCTGCGCGCGGAGCGCGGCGGGGCTGCGGGCGGACAGCAGCCAGGGCAGGTGCGGCGACGGCAGCGGTGACCGCTGACCTCGCTCTTCACGGGGGCCCGTGGCGCCGGCCCGCACCACCGGTCGCGGCCCTCCCCCGTCGCCGGCCGCTTCTTCGGCGTCGGTCGGGGGCGCCTCTTCCAGGATGAGGTGGGCGTTCGTGCCGGAGATGCCGAAGGAGGAGATGCCGGCCCTGCGGGTGCGCTCCCCGCGCGGCCAGGCGACCGGCGCGTCGAGCAGGCGTACCGCGCCGGACTCCCAGTCGGCGTGCGGGGTGGGCTCGTCGGCGTACAGCGTGGTGGGCAGCGTCTGGTGCCGCAGCGCCTGGACCATCTTGATCAGGCCGGCGGCACCGGCCGCGCCCTGCGTGTGGCCGATGTTGGACTTCACCGAGCCGAGCCACAGCGGCCGGCCCCCGTGCCGTTCCCGCCCGTAGGTGGCGAGGAGCGCGTCGGCCTCGATGGGGTCGCCGAGCCGGGTGCCGGTGCCGTGCGCCTCGACCGCGTCCACCTCCGCGGGCGAGAGTCGCGCCCCGGCGAGGGCGGCACGGATCACGCGCTGCTGGGCGGGGCCGTTGGGGGCGGTGAGGCCGTTGCTGGCGCCGTCCTGGTTGACGGCGGAGCCGCGGATGACGGCGAGCACGCGGTGGCCGGCCCGGCGGGCGTCGGAGAGGCGTTCCAGTACGAGGAGTCCGGCGCCCTCGGAGAAGGCCGTGCCGTCCGCGGCGGCCGCGAAGGGCTTGCACCGGCCGTCGGCGGCCAGGCCGCGCTGGCGCGAGAACTCGGTGAACACGTACGGGGTGGTCATGACGGTGACGCCGCCCGCGAGCGCCAGATCGCACTCGCGCTGCCGCAGCGCGTGGGCCGCCAGGTGCACGGCGACGAGCGACGACGAGCAGGCGGTGTCGATCGTCACCGCGGGCCCTTCGAGGCCGAAGGTGTAGGCGAGCCGGCCCGAGAGGACGCTCGGGGCGCTGCCGGTGACCAGGTGGCCCTCGGCGGCCGGGTCGATGTGCGGGGTGCCGAAGCCGGGCAGGGCGGCGCCCGCGTACACGCCGGTACGGCTGCCCTGCAGGGACCGCGGGTCGATGCCCGCGCGCTCCAGCGCCTCCCAGGCGCACTCCAGGAGCAGCCGCTGCTGCGGGTCGAGGACGGCGGCTTCGCGGGGGCTGATCCCGAAGAACTCCGGGTCGAACAGGTCCGCGTCGTGGAGGAAGCCGCCCTCGCGGGCGTAGGTCGTCCCCGGGTGGTCGGGGTCGGGGTGGAAGAGCCGTCGCAGGTCCCAGCCGCGGTTGTCGGGGAAGGCGCCCAGGGCGTTGCCGCCCGCGGAGACCAGGTCCCACAGGTCTTCGGGGGTGCGGATGCCGCCGGGGTAGCGGCAGGCGGCCTCCACCACGGCCACGGGTTCCTGGCCGCGCTCCTCCGCCTCGCGCAGCCGCTGCCGGGTGGCGTGCAGGTCCGCGGAGACACGCTTGAGGTAGTCGACCAGTTTCTCTTCGCTCACCATGTGCGCTCCAGCTCCCCGCCGGTGATCGCGAGGTGTGCGGCCGGCACGCGGCTCACACCCCGAGTTCGTTGTCGATGAAGTCCAGTACCTGCTCGGCGGTGGCCGTCTCCAGCTGGTCCACGGCGCCGTCGCCGTCACCACCGCTGCCCGCACCGTCCGCCGCGGCCTCCGCGGCGCCCGCCGTCGCCGTGCAGCGGGCGAGCAGCGCCTCCAGGCGGGCCGCGACGGCCGCCCGGTCCAGGCCGCGCGTGACGGCGGCGGACAGGGTGTGCTCGACCCGGGCCACCTCCAGCAGGACCTGGGCGGTCACGTCACCGCCCGCACCGCTCACACCGTCCGTCCCGTACGGGTCGCTCACACCGCCCGTGGCCCGCGCGCCCTCCGGGGCGAGCCGTTCGGCCAGGTGGGCGGCGAGAACGCGGGCCTGCGGGTAGTCGAAGACGAGGGCGGCTGGCAGCTTCAGGCCGGTCGCGGCGGCGATCCGGTTGCGCAGTTCGACGGCGGTCAGGGAGTCGAAGCCGAGTTCCTTGAACGGCGTGTCCACCTGCACCGCGCCCGCGTCGGCGTGCCCGAGCACCCCTGCCGCTTGGGTGCGCACCAGCTCGGTGAGGAGCTCAAGGCGTGCATCCTCGGTGAGGCCGGCGAGCCTGCCGGACCAGTCCGTCGCCCCGCCGGCCGACGCCGCCGTGGGGCGGGCGGCGGCGGGTGCTCCCGTGGCCGCCAGAGTGCGCAGGACGGCGGGGACCGGGGCGTCGGACGCGGCCGGGACGCGGGCGTCCAGGTCCAGGGCGAGCAGGTCGGGGCGCCCGTGGGCGCGTGCCGCCGCCAGCAGGGCGCAGCCGCGTGCCGCACTGGTCGGCCTGATGCCGTACCGGTCGATGCGCGCCCGGTCGGCCGCGGACAACGTCCCGGTCAGGCCGCTGGTGGCCTCCCACAGTCCCCACGCCACGGACAGGCCGGCGAGGCCCCGCGCGCGTCGGAGTGCGGCCACCGCGTCGCAATAGGCGTTGGCCGCGGCGTAGTTGGCCTGGCCGGGGGTGCCCATGGTGGAGGCGAAGGAGGAGAACATCACGAACAGCCCCAGCCTCGACTCCCGCGTCGCCTCGTGCAGTTGCTGCGCGGCGGCGGCCTTCGCCGCCCATACCCGGGCGAGGCTTTCGGGGGTCTGCGAGCCGATCAGGGCGTTGTCGAGGACGCCGGCGGCGTGCACGACGCCGGTCAGCGGATGCGCCGGGTCAATCCTCGCGATCAGTGCCGCGACCGCGCCGGGCGCGCTCACGTCGGCGGCGACGAAGGTGGCTTCGGCCCCCGACTCCGCTATACGGGACGCCAGTTCGTCGGCGCCGTCGGCGTGGGCCCCGCTGCGGCTGACGATGAGCAGGTGCTTGCTCTCCCCGGTACGTGCCAGGTGTTCGGCCACGGCGGCGCCGATGGTGCCGGTGCCCCCGGTGATCAGGACGGTGCCGTCGGGGTCGAGCGGTGCGGGCACGTCGAGCACCAGCTTGCCGGTGTGCCGCGCCTGACTCATGTGCCGGAACGCCTCTCGCGCCCGCCCCAGCGGCCATGCGGTGACCGGCAGCGGTACCAGCGATCCGGCGGCGAAGAGCTCGCCGAGCCGGTCGAGCAGCCGGCCGAGCCGCTCGGGCCCGGCGTCGGCGACCAGGTCGAAGGCTGCGTACGACACGCCGGGGTGCTCCAGCGCGACCAGCTCGGGGTCGCGCGGATCGCTCTTGCCCATCTCCACGAACCGCCCGCCGTCGCCGAGCAACCGCAGGGAGGCGTCGATGAACTCGCCAGTGAGGCTGTTGAGTACGACGTCCATGCCGCGCCCGCCGGTGGCCTGACGGAAGGTCTC
>NZ_JBFAHP010000067.1:0-21309 GCF_040654255.1 Streptomyces sp. NPDC050732 | reverse complement strand
GGTATGTGCGAACGGAGCACCGAGCGCACTGTGGCGTCTTTGGACTTGAGGCGCGACGCAGGGATAGCGAGTACGCACATACCCCCGCGGCCCCGCCCCACAACGCACCCGAGGCGCCGGCACCCAAGGCGGCGCGAGCCCCGCCCAGGACGCCCGCCGCACCCCTCAGCCGATCAACCGATCAGCCCGGGAATCTCCTGCGTGGCAAACCAGAGCAGCTCATGATCCTCGACCCCGTCCACCACGAACCGCGCGTCGTCGTCCCCCTGATCCGCCGCCCCCAACGCCTCGACCGCGGCCCGCACGTCCCCCTCCGCGTCCCCCGCGTCGACGTGCACGGCCGCCACCTTCCCCAACGGCAGCGCCTCACCGATCCGCACCTCGCCGAGCGCCCCCTGATCGAGCCCCCGGCCGGGATCGGCGACGGCGGCCCCGTCCGGCACGTCCGCCGCGAGGACGACCCGGCGCCGCGCGGCCCCGGAGTCCCCCGCGACCATCCGCAGCGACGCCATCGCCGCCCGGTTCAGCGCCGCGTACTCAAGCTCTTCGATGTCGTCCGAGACGTACCACTCCCGCAGGGCGGGCGTGACGGCATAGGCGACGAGCGGCCCGGGCCCCAGCTCCCCCGCCTTGTACGCCTCGGCGAGCCGGGGCAGGGTCACAGGAACGTAGACGCGCATGGGGCTGACCGCTTTCATCCGTGTCCGCGGCACGCGGACTTCGTGGTCGTGGAGAGACCTTCAGGATACGTGCGGGAGTCCCCCATCGAGCTCCCCCCACGACCCTCACAGCGGTCAACCCGCATCCGGCGCTTCACCCACCACACCCCGGCAGCCCCACCACTTCAGAGCCCCCGCACCCCCGGATAGGTGAACCCGGGAGCAACCCCCCGCACCCCTCGACCCTCTTGCCTCCCCGGCCCCCGCCCCCGTACAAGATCCCCACCGCAAGTTACTCCCCGGTACCCGGGACCCATCGGCAAAGCGAGAGAGGCACCCCCATGCACAAGGTGATGACGAGGCCCCGCCCCCGCCCGGCAGCCACCCGCCCACCCGCGAGCCGCCCGCCCACGGGCCGCCCACCGACCCGCAGGGACTCCCGCCGCCCCTCTCCCACGGACCACCGACGCCCACCCGGCACAATCCCCGCCCAGCCACCCCCGCACCCCACAGAGGTCTTCGCGGAACGCCTGCTCCTGGTCCTCAGCGGCCAGCGCCCGATGCACTGGGTGGCCCGGCACATCGCCAACACGGCCTTCGACGACCTGGCACGCCTCGCGGAGCTCAGGCCGCTCTGCGCGGACGGCCACCGCCCCACGATCCACCGGATCGGCCACTACCAGCCGCACCCCGAGACGTACGAGGTCTTCGCCCGCGTCGCGACGGGCCCGAGGCTGCGCGCGCTGGCGTTCCGCCTGACACTGGGAGCGGACCGCAGGTGGCGCTGCACAGCAGTAGAAACAGACCCCCGCTCCTGACGCTCCCCGGCCATCCCCCCTGCCCCCACACACATGACGAAGGGGCCGGACAAAAGCCCGGCCCCTCACGACACAGCTAGCCAAAAGCAGTAAACCGCGGCCTACTTCTTACGCCGCCGCCCACCCTTCTGAGCCTTGCGCCGCTCCGCCCGCGTCATCCCGTCCGCCTCGGACCGGACCTCGGAGCCGTCCGTGGTGAAGTCTCCCTCGTCGACCCCGCCCTCGGCGTTCGGCGCCTGGAAGTGCAGCCGGTCGGGCCGCTGCGGGGCTTCGAGGCCCTTGGCGTGGATCTCCGGCCGGGAGGCCGGCGCCCCCGCGGGCACCGCGTCCTGCGCGCCGTCCTTCGTCAGCGAGGGCGCCGCGTCCGAGACGGGGACTTCCTCGACCTGCTGCTCGACCTGGACCTCCAGGTTGAACAGGTAGCCGACGGACTCCTCCTTGATGCCGTCCATCATGGCGTTGAACATGTCGAAGCCCTCGCGCTGGTACTCGACCAGCGGGTCCTTCTGCGCCATGGCACGGAGGCCGATGCCCTCCTGGAGGTAGTCCATCTCGTAGAGGTGCTCGCGCCACTTGCGGTCCAGGACCGACAGGACGACACGCCGCTCCAGCTCACGCATGATGTCGGAGCCGAGCTGCGCCTCACGGGCCGCGTACTGCTCGTGGATGTCTTCCTTGATGGCCTCGGAGATGAACTCGGCGGTGAGGCCCGCGCGGTCGCCCGCGTCCTCCTCAAGCTCCTCGACGGTGACCTTGACGGGGTAGAGCTGCTTGAAGGCGCCCCACAGCCGGTCCAGGTCCCACTCCTCGGCGAAGCCCTCGGCGGTCTCGGCGGCGATGTACGCGTCGATCGTGTCGTCCATGAAGTGCGTGATCTGGTCCTGCAGATCCTCGCCCTCCAGGACGCGGCGACGCTCTCCGTAGATGACCTCGCGCTGCCGGTTGAGGACCTCGTCGTACTTGAGGACGTTCTTCCGGGTCTCGAAGTTCTGCTGCTCGACCTGCGACTGCGCGGAGGCGATCGCGCGGGTCACCATCTTGTTCTCGATCGGCACGTCGTCCGGCACGTTGGCCATGGACATCACGCGCTCGACCATCTGCGCCTTGAAGAGACGCATCAGGTCGTCACCGAGCGACAGGTAGAAGCGGGACTCGCCGGGGTCGCCCTGACGGCCGGAGCGACCGCGCAGCTGGTTGTCGATACGGCGCGACTCGTGCCGCTCCGTACCCAGCACGTAGAGGCCGCCGAGCTGCTTGACCTCTTCGAACTCGGCCTTGACGGACCGCTCGGCCTTCTCCATGGCGGCGGGCAGCGCGGCGGCCCACTCCTCGGGGTGCTCGACGGGGTCGAGGCCGCGCTGGCGCAGCTCCGCCTCGGCGAGGTCGTCGGGGTTGCCGCCGAGCTTGATGTCCGTACCACGACCGGCCATGTTCGTGGCCACCGTCACGGCGCCCTTGCGGCCGGCCTGGGCGACGATGGTCGCCTCACGGTCGTGCTGCTTGGCGTTCAGCACCTCGTGCTGGATGCCGCGCTTGGACAGCTGCTGGGAGAGGTACTCCGACTTCTCGACGGAGGTCGTGCCGACCAGGATCGGCTGGCCCTTCTCGTGCTTCTCGGCGATGTCGTCGACGACGGCGGCGAACTTCGCGACCTCGGTGCGGTAGATCAGGTCGGACTGGTCGGCGCGGACCATCGGCCGGTTCGTCGGGATCGGCACGACGCCCAGCTTGTAGATCTGGTGGAACTCGGCGGCCTCGGTCATCGCCGTACCGGTCATGCCGGAGAGGCCGCTGTCGTAGCCCTCGCGCTTGTAGAGGCGGAAGAAGTTCTGGAGGGTGATGGTGGCGAGGGTCTGGTTCTCGTCCTTGATGTCCACCCCTTCCTTCGCCTCGATCGCCTGGTGCATGCCCTCGTTGTAGCGGCGGCCGGCGAGGATACGGCCGGTGTGCTCGTCGACGATCATGACTTCGCCGTCGATGACGACGTAGTCCTTGTCCTTCTTGAAGAGTTCCTTGGCCTTGATGGCGTTGTTCAGATAACCCACCAGCGGCGTGTTCACCGACTCGTAGAGGTTGTCGATGCCGAGCCAGTCCTCGACCTTGGCGACGCCGGACTCGTGGATGGCGACGGTGCGCTTCTTCTCGTCGACCTCGTAGTCGCCGGTCTCCTCGATGCCCTTGAGCTGGTTGCCGGGCTCACCCCTGGTGAGGCGCGTGACCAGCTTGGCGAAGTCGCCGTACCACTTGGTGGCCTGGTCGGCGGGGCCGGAGATGATCAGCGGCGTACGGGCCTCGTCGACGAGGATCGAGTCGACCTCGTCGACGATCGCGAAGTTGTGGCCGCGCTGCACCAACTCGTCCTTCGACCACGCCATGTTGTCGCGCAGGTAGTCGAAGCCGAATTCGTTGTTCGTGCCGTAGGTGATGTCGCAGTTGTACTGCTCGCGGCGCTGGGCCGGCGTCATGTTGGCAAGGATGCAGCCGACGGTCAGGCCCAGGAACTTGTGGACGCGGCCCATCATCTCGGAGTCGCGCTCGGCCAGGTAGTCGTTGACCGTGATCAGGTGGACGCCCTTGCCGGAGAGGGCGTTCAGATAAGCGGGCAGGGTGCCGACGAGGGTCTTGCCCTCACCGGTCTTCATCTCCGCGACGTAGCCCATGTGCAGCGCGGCGCCGCCCATCATCTGGACGTCGTAGTGGCGCTGTCCCAGGACGCGCTTGGCGGCCTCGCGGACCGTCGCGAAGGCCTCGGGAAGGAGGTCGTCGAGCGTCTCGCCGTCGGCGTATCGCTCCTTGTACTCCTGGGTCAGCGCGCGCAGCTCGGCGTCGGAGAGGCTGACGAAGTCCTCTTCGATGGAGTTGACCTGGTCCGCGATGCGGTGCAGCTTGCGCAGGATCTTGCCTTCGCCTGCACGCATGATCTTCGAGAGGACGGACACGGGGGTTGGTCTCCTTGCCGGTCGGGCCTGGCATGGTCGGTTTTACTCGTCGGGCACCGGCCATCGTATGCGAGGACCGGGCCGCGCCGGGAGGTGTGCCATGAGGTCAACGGACGAGGGGCGCCGAAGGTGCCGGGTCGCACCCCTGAGTGCCCCGCGAGAGGTGATCGCGAAGGACGGGCGAAAAGTACTGGCCCCCGGGACGTCGCCCCCTCATCATCGCTTGATGGAGCCCGTCACCCTCACCACCGAACGTCTGTACCTGCGCGTCTTCATCCCCGAGGACATCGACGAGACCTACGCGGCCTGCCAGGACCCGGACATCCAGCGCTGGACCACCATCCCGTCGCCGTACGCGCGCGTGGACGCCGAGAACTTCGTGCGCACGATGGTGCCGGCGGGGTGGCGCGACGACGCGGAGTACACCTTCGCCGTACGTCCCCTTGAGGGCGGTCCCCTGCTCGCCGCCGCCAGCCTGCACCACCCGCGGTCGGGCACCTGGGAGATCGGCTACTGGACGGCCGAGGAGCACCGGGGCCGCGGCTATATGCGGGAGGCCGTGCTCGCCCTCGCCCGCTGGGCCTTCACGGACCTGCGCTGCACCCGGCTGGAGTGGCGCGCGGAGGTCGGCAACACCGGCTCGCGCGCGGTCGTGGAGAAGGCCGGCTTCACCGTGGAGGGCGTCCACCGCGCGGGCCTGCTCAACAAGGAGACGCTCCGCGACTGCTGGGTCGGCTCGCTGCTCCCCTCGGACCTCGGCCTGCCGTCACCGCACCCGTACCTGCCCGCGAAGGCCTGAGCCGGGCAGCGCCCGCCGATTTGTCAGTGCCGCCCCCTATCGTTCGGACCATGACGAGCCTGCCGAGCCCCGCCATCGACCTCTCCGCCGACGAGGCGCGCCGCATCGTCCTGCGCGCCCAGGGCTTCCTGGGAGCCCCCGACCGCAGGTCCGGGGTGCGGGGCGTGCTGCGCCATCTCGGCGCGGTCCAGCTCGACACGATCTCGGTCCTGGCCCGCTCGCACGAACTCATTCCGTACGCACGCCTGGGCGCCGTCGGCCGCGACACGGTCGAAGCGGCGTACTGGACGGATACGCACGCCTTCGAGTACTGGTCGCACGCCGCCTGCATCCTCCCCATCGAGGAGTGGCCGCACTTCGCCTTCCGCCGCCGCGCCTACCGCACCCGCCCGCAGTGGCACCACGACCTGCCCGCCGGTGCGTACGACCAGGTCATCAAGCAGCTCCGCGCCGAAGGCCCGCTCACCGCGACGGAGTTGGGCGGCGCGAAGAACAAGGGCGAGTGGTGGGACTGGTCCGAGTCGAAGATCGCCGTCGAGCGGGCCCTGATGCACGGCGAGGTGGTGTGCACCGAGCGCCGCTCCTGGAAGCGGGTGTACGACCTGGCGGAGCGCGCCGTCCCGGACGCCCTGCTCCACGACGACCTGGACGACACGGAGTGCCTGCGCCGCCTGGTCCGGCTGGCCGGTGAGGCGCTGGGCGTCGGCACGCGCGCGGACATCGCCGACTACCACCGGCTCAAGGGCGAGCAGTTCGACGCGGTGGTCGCGGACTCGGGCCTCGTGCCGGTGACGGTCCAGGGCTGGGCCAAGCCGGCCTGGGCGGACCCGAAGGCCCTGGAGACGACGCCCCGCGGCCGGCACCGCACGACGCTCCTGTCTCCCTTCGACTCACTGATCTGGGAGCGGGCGCGCACCGAGCGGATCTTCGGATTCACGCACCGCCTGGAGGCGTATGTGCCGAAGCCGAAGCGGATCCACGGCTATTTCGCGATGCCGCTGCTGGCGGGCGGCAGGCTCCTCGGCCGGGTCGACCCGGCGCGCGAGGGCAGCACCCTGGTCGCCAAGCAGGTCGCGCTCGACACCCCGAAGGCGGTGGCCCCGATGGCTCAGGCGCTGCGGGAGGCGGCGTCCTGGGTCGGCTGCGACTCGGTGCGGGTGGAGCGGGTGAACCGTCCCGAGCTCACCGCGGAGCTGGTCCGGGCCCTCGCCTGATTCCCCCTCACCTGATTTCGAGGATCTTCTCCCGCATCGCGTAGACCACGGCCTCCATCCTGGAGTGCAGCTGCAGCTTCTCCAGGATGTTGCGCACGTGGTTCTTCACGGTGTTCTCCGAGATGAACAGTTCCTTGGCGATGTCACGGTTGTTCATGCCGGTGGCGACGAGCTTGAGCACTTCGAGCTCCCGGTCGGTCAGCCGGGGCGCGGGCACGAGCCGCCGCTCGTCGGTGCGCTGGATCATCGACTTGAACTCGGTGAGCAGCTTGGACGCCATCGACGGGCTGATCTGCGACTGCCCGTCCGCCACCGCGCGGATCGCCGTCGCCACCTCGTCCGTGGAGATCTCCTTGAGGAGATAGCCGGTGGCGCCCGCCTTGATGGCGTCGTAGAGGTCGGCTTCCTCGTCGCTGATCGTCAGCATGATGATCTTGGCGCTGGGCGCCACCTCCTTGATGGAGGTGCACGCCTCGATGCCGCCCCGTTTCGGCATGCGTACGTCCATGAGCACGATGTCGGGCAGCAGATCGGCGGCCTTGTCCACCGCCTCCGCGCCGTCGCCGGCCTCTCCGACGACCTGGATGTCCTCCTCGGCGGCGAGGACGATCTCCAGGCCGCGGCGGAAGAGGGCGTGGTCATCCACCACAAGGACCCTGATGGGCTCCTTGCGTGGGGCGCTCGCGTCCGTGCCGATGCCGATGCCGTCGCCGGCACCCTGGTGACGCATCGGTCCGAAGCTGTCCGCCATCGTTCCTCCCCCATGAAGGCCGCGGCCTGTTGTGCTTCTGCTGCGCCAACCCCAGGCGGCAGCACACCGGTTGACCGGCTCGCCCATGATTTCATGCCCGGCGCCGGTGCGGTGCGCGCACTGGGCGCACGGTGGTGCCCCTGGGGGCGCACAGGCGCTCCAGGGGCACCACCTCGGCTGTCATGGGGTGGTCGTCAGCCGCCGAGGGCTCCGCCTCCGCCGCCCGTCTCCGCCTTGGCCACCATGGGGTCGGTGTTGAGGCGGATGACGCCGTAGTCGTAGGCGTGCCGTCGGTAGACGACGCTGGGTTCCTTGGTCTCGGAGTCGACGAACAGGTAGAAGTCGTGTCCGACCAGTTCCATCTCGTAGAGCGCCTGGTCGAGTGACATGGGTGCCGCGACGTGCGTCTTCTCGCGGACCACGAGGGGACCTTCGCCCTGGATCTCCAGGGAGCCGATCTTCTTGACCGGTACGCCGTCCGGCTCCTCGTCGCGTGCGATCGTGCCGTCCCCGTTGAAGTGCGCCGCGTCCGGGACCCGCTCGGCGACCTCGGCGGCGGAGAGCCTGCCGGTGCCCCGCCGGTTGTGGCGCTTCTCGTGCTGCTTGCGCAGGCGCGCGTCGAGCTTGGCGGTGGCCAGGTCGAGCGCCGCGTAGGGGTCGGCTGCCGAGGCCTCGGCGCGGATCACGGGTCCGCGCCCGCGGAGGGTGATCTCCACCCGGTCGGAACGGTCGGCCTGTCGCGGGTTGGTTTCCTTGGACACCTCGACGTCGAGGCTGATCACCTTGCCGTCGAGCTTCTGGATCTTGTCCAGCTTCAGCTTCTCGGCCACGTGCTTGCGGAACCGCTCGGGCACCTCGGTCTTGCGGCCCTTGACGACGATGTCCACGCAGAACTCCGTTCCCGGATCGCTCCGCTTCGGCGGCGGAGCATCTCCCTTTTGCACCAGGCTCCGGTGACTCCCGGAGCCTCGGACTCGGTGACTTCCACCTCCTCCTCCCCCGTGGGCAAGATCTCCACCCCACCGGCCCGGGTGATTGCGAAAACGCAGACCAGCGCGGACCGGCATTCATTCCGATATGCGAGGGACGGCGTCCGCCATTCCTCACAACCGAACATATCTCGCCCGGACGGATGTCGTCACCCTCTACTGCGGCGTACCTCCATTCAGGTGTAACGACCCTCTTATCACCTGCAACGATGCAAGTTCTCTGTCAGTTCCGGTTTATTTCGAAAGAATCCGGCGACGCGGCGACAACGGCGGCGCCGACCGTGTTCTCGCAGCCCAATAGCGACCTTCGTACAACCCCCGTTCCCGGTTCTCGTACGGCCTCCGCTCTCCCGTTCTCTTCCATGCGTACGGCACGTAATGCGCGGGTGGCCTCCGCCAATGAGGCGCCGGTCGTCATCAGGTCGTCGACGACCACGATCCGGCCACTGCCCGCCAGCAGCCGGCCGCCCCCTGCGGTCACCTCAAGGGCGCCCGCCAGATTGGCCTGCCGCTGCCGGGAGTCGAGCCCCGACTGGTCGGCCACCGCACGCCGCTGCCGCAGCACCGCGAGCACCCGCGCCGGGATACCCGCCCGCCGCAGCTCACCCGCCGCGGCGAGGGCGATCCGCCGCACCGGGTCATGCCCACGGGCCCGCACAGCGCCCCGCGCCGAGGGCACAGGCACAAGTGACACCGGCATCACCCGCCCCTGTGAACCACCCTGCCTCCCGCCTACCCACGTTCCCGCCCCACTATCACCGTGCCCCCCGGATCCGCCCCGCAGCCCGGCACACAGGGCCTCGCCCCAGGACCCGCCCCGGGAGCCGGCACACACGGCTCCGCCCCCGGATCCGCCCCACGGTCCGGCACACACGCCTTCGCCCCCGGACCCACCCGGCAGACCCGCACGCACAGCCCCGTCCCCGCACCCACCCCGCCCCAGCCCCGCGCACACGGCCTCAGCGAGCGCTGTTCCCAATGGAACGGCGAGGCCCAGGGCGCCTCGCTCCTTGTGTGCGAGCAGTACGGCCCGCACGGCGTCCTCGTACGGCGCGGCGGCGTGCACCACGGGTAGCCCGGGCGGCTCCGGGTCAGGCCGCACCCGGCGCGGCACGGTCCCGCACAGAGCGGCGCGGCACTCGTCGCAGAGCGCCACCCGGGGCTCCCCGCAGCCTCCGCACTCGGCCGGCAGCACCAGGTCGGTGAGGTCCTGCCACCACCCCCGCATGCCCCCACTCTGCCAAGCCGCCCACCGCCCGGCCACCCCTGTGGATAACTACCTGTGGACAACTGCCCGCCGCTGACGTCGCGCCGCCCGGACGCCGAGGTCAGCCCGGGTAGACCGGCGCCAGCCCTTCCTTCACGACCGTCTGCCACTGCGACCCCGTCGGCAGCCGCACGATCCCGTCGTCCGAGTGGGCCACCAGCGGCTGCCGCTCGTCCTCGGACGCCGCGATCTCCTTGACGCCGGTCAGGCCGGGCAGCGCGGTGCCCGGCAGCACCGAGCCGTCGCACTGGACGTACCGGATCTGCTGCACGCCACCGGTCTCCCTGCCGACCACCACGAGGCGGCTTCCGCCCGCCCACGACATGGCCGTCACTTCTTCCATGCGCGGCGCCGCGGGGGTGGGGTCGAGGACCGAGATCTCGGGCCGCTCCCCCTCACCGGCGTCCCGCTCGGCCCGGCCGATCCACAGGGACTGCTTGCCGTCCTTCTCCACGAGGAAGGCGATGCGCACGCCGTCGGCCGACACCCGCACCTCCTGGATGCGCCCGTCCAGCGCGGGCACCTCGACCTCGACGGGCTCGCCCGCGCCCTGGTCGAGCCAGAGCAGCCGCGGCCGCTTCGGATCACGGTCGGCCACCCATAGATTGCCCCTGCCGTCCCAACTGGGCGTGGAGAGGCGGTCGTCCTCCGACTTCGCCTTGCTGCGCAACTGCGCCTTGCCGAGCGCGTCGTCCGAGAGCAGCGACCCCGTGTACAGCGACTTGCCGTCGAGGGACACCCCGGCCGCACGCTGTTCGTCGCGCGAGACCGCCGCCGAGCGCAACGGCTGGTCGCCGGTGCCGAGGACACCCGTCACCGGCTCCGGATCCGCCGCACTCCCGGAGTTGGCGGACATCCGGACCAGCCGGTGCTCCTCGTCGACGAAGTACTGGTAGTCGGGCCGGTCCGCACTGCGGTGCGCCGCGACGGTCTCGGCACGCTCCTGACTCAGCACACACAGCATCGAGCCGTTGGAACGCTGCAGCGTCACCTGCTCGACCCCCGAAGGCGTCAAGTCCTGCAAGGTGAAGAGCAGTTGCGCCGCCATCTCCTTGCACTTGGTCTGCCCGGCACCGTCCGAACGGCTGTTCAGCTGCACGGTCAGCCTGTTCTGGTCGTCCAGCGTCAGCGCCTCCTCGGGGTCCTTGAGCTCCGTACCGCTGGGGAAGCTCGAAAGCACCACCGGGCGCAGCCAGTTCGTCGGGCCCTTGAGCAGGGTCTTCACCGTCTGCGTCAGCGGGTCGATCCGCTGCCGGATGTAGACGGGGTCCGCGACGAGCCCCGTCCGGCCGCTCACGCCCGCCCCGGTGGGACCGGCGAAGTAGTACTTGTTGACGGGCCGGTAGATCCGCTGGAAGTCCGATTCGCCCAGCACCACGCCCGGCGGCGGCTGGTCGATGCGCCACTCCTTCCCGCCCGGGCCGCCGTTCTGACTGAGGTGCACGGACTGGCTGTACGCCCCGTCCTCGGGACGGTACGCGTGCTGTTCGTCCACCCTCGCGACCTGATGACCGGTCAGGGAGTAGCGGCGGCTGCCCTCGCCCTCGTTGCCCGCGTTGCCCGCGTCCGTGTTGGGGCCGTCGGCGAGCACCGTCGTGGACTCTTCCGGGTTCCACTCCCGCGACGCCTTCTTGGTCAGATACTTGCGTGCCATCGCGAACTGCGGGTCGTCACTGGTCAGCGCCTCCAGGAAGCCCTGCACGATCTCGATGGGCCGGGCGCCCTCGCGCGGCGGCATCGCGTAGACACGGACCTGCGACTGAGAGTCCGGACGCTGCGACGCGTCGACGGACTTCAGATTCCCGCTGTCCGGCATCGAGGCACACCCGGCGAGGAGCGCACCGCAGCCGCCCAGCAGCAGTACGGTGCGCAGCGGACGCCTGCGGCCCGCACGGCGGCCGCGCCCGTCGGCATCAGCGCCCACGAGTGTTCTCCTCTTCCCTGTCCGACTGCCCGGCTTCCCTGCCCGCCTGCCCGGCGCCGTCACCACTCGGGCGACTGGACTCACTCACACCACTGGCGCCACCCGCACCACCCGTGCCGCTCGGTCCGCTCGGCCCGCTGGTCGCACCCTCCGGCACCTCCGGCTCGTCGTCCGGCTGCCGGCGCGCCACGACCCGCGCCCCGCTGCCGGGCAGCGCCGTCGGGTCCACGGGCCCGGTGTGCAGCAGCCGCGGCGCTATGGGCCCCTTCGCCGGCACGGGCGGCGGCACCCGCTCGGACGCCGCCACGGACGACTGCGCCGGAACCGTGGCCAGCTTGTTCCCGCCCGCGAGGGGCAGCCCCGCGTCGTTCAGCCCGCGGTGGCGCCGCGAATCGTCGGGCTCCAGCGGTATCGGCGAACCCCGCAACGGCTCGTCCGCCGTCCTCGGCAGCGTAAGCCTGAACTGCGAACCCCCGCCCGGCTCGCCCCACGCCTGCAACCAGCCGCCGTGCAGCCGCGCGTCCTCCAGGGCGATGGAGAGGCCGAGGCCCGTACCACCGGTCGTCCGGGCGCGTGCCGGGTCCGCCCGCCAGAAACGGCTGAACACCCGGGTCGCCTCGCCCGGCTTGAGACCCACTCCGTAGTCCCGCACCGCGACGGCGACCGCGCCGCCCGCCGCGGCGAGCCGCACCACGACGTCCTTGCCCTCACCGTGCTCCACGGCGTTGACGACGAGATTGCGCAGCACGCGCTCCACCCGCCGCGCGTCGGCCTCGGCGACCACCGGCTGCTGGTCCCCGACGACCCGTATGTGCGTGCCCTTGCGCTCGGCGAGCGGCTCCGCACCGCCGACGACCCGGCGGACGACCTCACGGAGATCTATCGCCTCGGCCTCCAGTGCGGCCGCCCCCGCGTCGAACCTGCTGATCTCCAGCAGATCCGCGAGCAGCGA
This sequence comes from Streptomyces sp. NPDC050732, assembly GCF_040654255.1. Taxonomy (NCBI): domain Bacteria; kingdom Bacillati; phylum Actinomycetota; class Actinomycetes; order Kitasatosporales; family Streptomycetaceae; genus Streptomyces; species Streptomyces sp. NPDC050732. The sequence goes on along the minus strand of NZ_JBFAHP010000067.1, from coordinate 8,997 downwards.
CTCGAACCGGTCCAGCTGGTCGGCGAGCAGCTCCGCCGACCGCGCGGTCACCGGATCGAAGTCCACCCGCGCCTCGTGAATCACGTCGGCGGCCATCCGCACCGTCGTCAACGGCGTACGCAGCTCGTGCGACACGTCCGACACGAACCGCCGCTGCATCCGCGACAGCTCCTCCAGCTGCTGGATCTTCAGCTGCAGGTTCTGCGCCATCTTGTTGAAGGCCTCGCCGAGCCGCGCGATGTCGTCCTCTCCGGTGACCTTCATACGCTCCTGAAGGCGCCCGGCGGACAGCCGCTCGGCGATGCCCGCGGCCATGCGGACGGGCGTGACGACCTGGCGCACCACCAGCCATGCGATGGCGCCCAGCAGCACCACGACGAAGAGCCCGGCGGTCGCGAGAGTCGTCCTGACCAGGTTCAGCGACTCCTCCTCCTGCGTCAGCGGGAAGAGGTAGTACAGCTGGTACGGATCGCCGTTGAGGTCGTTCAGCCGCTTGCCGATCACCAACGCGGACTGCGGCTCACGGCCGTCGTCGTACACGACCCGCGTATTGGCCTGGTAGACGCCGGTGCCGTCGTCGACCTGGCGGCGCAGCTCTTCGGGCACGCTCAGTATCGGCTCCACGCCGCCCGAGGCCCGCGACCCGCGCACACTTCCGGAGTCGCCCGCGGAGGTGGGGCTCAGCGTGACCACGGCGAACGCGTTCTGCCCACCGCTGGAGAGCTGCTCGACGAGGTCGGACATCCATACGGCGGCGTTACGCCCGTCAACCGTGCTGCCGTCCTGCCCCTGGCCCTGCCCGGTGCTCTGCCGCGCCGCGTTGACGCTGTCCTGCGCGGCCCGGAAGCCACCGTCGGCCTGGCTCTGGGAGGCCTTCACCTTGGCCTTGAGCAGGCCGTTGTTCACGGAGCTCATGACGGCGAAACCGAGCATGAGCACCACGCCGAGCGACATCAGCAGGGTCGTGACGACGACCTTCAGCTGGATGTTGCGCCGCCACAGCCGCACGGCGGGCAGCAGCGGGCGACGCACCCAGCGCACGAAGAGCCGGAGCACAGGACTGCCCTGCACCCCGCCCTGCAGCAGCAGCCCGCCGTCGACGAGCCGCCCGAACCTGGACGCGCGACGCGCCGGGCCAGTCCGCCCCGAGCGAGCCCCCGGACCCCCGGGCGCCGAGGTGGAACTGTCCCGGGACACGTCAGCTCGGTCCGGCCTTGTAACCGACGCCACGGACGGTCACCACGATCTCCGGCCGCTCGGGATCCCGCTCGACCTTGGACCGCAGCCGCTGGACGTGCACGTTCACCAGACGGGTGTCCGCCGCGTGCCGGTAGCCCCAGACCTGCTCAAGGAGCACCTCACGCGTGAACACCTGCCACGGCTTGCGCGCCAGCGCGACCAGCAGGTCGAACTCCAGCGGCGTCAGCGCGATCGACTGCCCGTCGCGCTTCACGGAGTGCCCGGCCACGTCGATGACCAGGTCACCGATGGCCAGCTGCTCCGGCGCGGGCTCCTCCGACCTCCGCAGCCGCGCCCGGATCCGGGCCACGAGCTCCTTCGGCTTGAACGGCTTGACGATGTAGTCGTCGGCCCCGGACTCCAGGCCGACCACCACATCCACCGTGTCGCTCTTGGCCGTGAGCATGACGATCGGCACCCCGGACTCCGCCCTGATCAGGCGGCACACCTCGATGCCATCGCGCCCCGGCAACATCAAATCGAGCAGTACAAGATCCGGCTTTGCCTCCCTGAAAGCGGCCAGCGCCTTGTCGCCATCAGCTACGAACGACGGCTCAAAACCTTCACCACGCAGCACAATCCCGAGCATCTCGGCCAGTGCGGTGTCGTCGTCGACGACAAGGACTCGTCCCTTCATGCCTGACATCATCCCATTAGCTAATCGTTACCTGGCGTGACCTGGCACACAGCTCGGCAAGGCCCTCTGCTGTCACGGGTGACAGAACGCCCTCTTCCGTGACGATCGCCGTCACCAACTCCGGCGGCGTCACGTCGAACGCGGGGTTGTACGCCTGGGTCCCCAGGGGTGCCACCGGAATCCCGCCTCCCGCTTCCATCCCGACCACCGGCACATGCGGCGCGGTGACCTCCGTCACTTCGTGCCCCGCCCGCTGCTCCACCTCGATGGCCGCTCCGTCCGGAGTCTCCAGGTCCACGGTCGTCACCGGCGCCACCACGACGAACGGCACATGGTGGTACCGAGCCAGCACGGCGAGCGGATAGCTCCCCACCTTGTTGGCCACCGAACCGTCGGCCGCGATCCGATCGGCACCGATCAGCACGGCATCCACCTCACCCGCCGCGAACAGCGAACCCGCCGCACTGTCCGTGAGCAATGTGTACGCCATTCCGTTCCGCGCCGCCTCATACGCGGTGAGCCTGGCCCCCTGCAGCAGCGGCCGCGTCTCGTCCACCCACAGCCTGCGCAGACTCCCCTCACGGTGCGCCTTGAGCGCCACCGCGAACGCCGTGCCCTCCCCTCCGGAGACCAGCGCCCCCGTGTTGCAGTGCGTCAGGATCCGGTGCCCACCACCGGGCAGCATCTCGTCGAGCAGCGCAAGGCCGTGCGCCGCCATCCTGGAGCTCGCCTCGGCGTCCTCGGCGTGCAGCGCCCGCGCCGCGTCGAGTGCGGCACCCGCGGCCTGCCGGGCATCGGCCCCGCCCGCGACCGCGGAACGGTACGCGGCCTGGGCCCTGCGCACTCCGTACGCGAGGTTCACCGCGGTGGGCCGCGCCCCCGCCAGCGAGCCCGCCGCCTCGTCCACGTCGAAGCCCCGGGCCGCGGCCAGCGCGACGCCGTACGCCCCCGCGATGCCCAGCAGGGGCGCCCCTCGTACCGCGAGCGTCCTGATCGCCTCCACCAGGGCGGGTGCGTCGGTACACACCAGCTCGCTCTCCTCGCCCGGCAGCCGGGTCTGGTCGAGGACGACCAGCACGGGGCCTTCGGGTGGCTCGTCCCAGCGGATCGCGGGAACCCTGGAGATCTCGGTCGGCCGTATGTCCTCGCCGGATTGCGCGTACTGATCAGCCATCCGCCCAGTCTGCCCCGTACCCGACGGACAATTGAAGGTGTACAGCCTCTACGGCGCCCGGTCACCTGGCGCCCGCACCGTGGCACGATGGCTGGCAACCTGCCGCCGCACCCGCGGACGGGCACCTTGAAGGAGCGACGATGAACGACACTCCGGGCTGGGCCTCGCCCGGATCTGCCCCCTCCGACGGACAGGACTCCGGCAAGCCGGACGCCGCCGAGCCCGCCGACGACGGCGGCCGTAGCACCCCGTCCAAGTGGTCCAAGGAGCAGCCGCCGCCCGCCCAGTGGTCCCCGCCCAGCACCCCGGGCCCGGGCCACACGCCGCCTCCACCGCCCCCGCCGCCCGGCCAGGGCGGCGGCTGGGGCTGGGGCGGGCCTCCCGGCGGCCCCGGTGGCCCCGGCGCTCCTGGGGGCCCCGGCGGCCCGGGCGGCTACCGCGGCTGGGGAGCCTGGCAGGGACCCCCGCCGGCCGCCAAGCCCGGCGTCATCCCGCTCCGCCCGCTCGGCGTCGGCGAGATCCTCGACGGCGCGGTGTCGACGATGCGCGCACACTGGCGCACGGTCCTCGGCATCTCCCTGACCGTGGCCGTGCTCACGGAGATCGTCGTCGTCCTCCTGCAAGGACTCGTCCTGAACGAGTCCGTCGACACCGAAGCCCTCGACGACCCCAGCGCGACCGTCGGCGAACTGACCCGCGCCATGGGCGACACGATGCTCAGCTCCGGCGTGGTCCTCGCGGTCACCCTGCTCGGCACGATCGTCGCGACCGCCCTGCTCACCATGGTCACCAGCCGCGCGGTGCTCGGTAAGTCGGTCACCGCCACGGAGGCCTGGCAGGACTCCCGCCCGCAGCTGGCCAAGCTGTTCGGCCTGACCCTGCTCATCCCGCTCATCGGCGTCGCCATCGTCGCTGTCGGCACCCTGCCGGGCGTGCTGATCGCGCTGGCCGGATCGTCCGACGCCGGCGCCGGTCTCGCCGCACTCGGCGGCCTCGGCGCGGGCGTCGTCGCCGTCTGGATCGTCGTACGCCTCTCCCTCGCCTCCCCCGCGCTCATGCTGGAGAAGCAGGGCATCAAGAAGTCCCTGATCCGCTCCACCAAGCTGGTCCGCGGCTCCTGGTGGCGCGTCTTCGGCATCCAGCTGCTCGCCGCGATCATCGCGAACGTCGTGGCGTCGATCATCGTCATCCCGTTCACGTTCATCGCCGGGGCGGTCAGTGGCGAAGGCGTCACCGGTTTCCTCGACAGCACCGGCGAGCTGGGCTGGACGTTCCTGATCGTCAGCGGCGTCGGCTCGGTCATCGGCTCCATGCTGACGTTCCCCATCACGGCAGGGGTCACCGTCCTCCTCTACATCGACCAGCGGATCCGCCGCGAGGCCCTCGACCTCGAACTCGCCCGCGCGGCCGGCCTCCCCGGCCACGGCCCGACCCCGTCCGGCACACCGGGGAGCTGATGCGGTGACCGCGGCGGGGGCAGTACTCGGGGAGACCGCGCTCAGAGAGATCGCGCTCGGAGCGCTGAGGGCAGCACCGCTCCTGCCGCGCACCGGCGACGACCCGCCGGTGACGATCCCCCGCGCCCCCGCACGGGAGGCGGCCGAACGCGAACTGTCCAAGCCGATGTACCACGAGAACGATCCGAGCCTCTTCCAGCGCGCCCTCAACCGCTTCTGGGGCTGGGTCGACGACCTGTTCTCCGCCGCCTCGGGGGCCACCCCGGGCGGCGGGCTCGGGCTCCTGGTCATCGTGCTCGCAGTCGTCCTCCTGATCGTCGCCCTGTGGTGGCGCCTCGGCACCCCGCACCGCGCCGCGACCTCCGCTCCGCCCCTCTTCGACGACCGCCCCCGCAGCGCCGCCGAACACCGCGCGGCCTCCGAAGCACACGCGGCCCTGGCCCACTGGAACCAGGCCGTGCAGGAACGCATGCGCGCCGTCGTCCGCGCCCTGGAGGAACGCGCCCTCCTCGACCCGCGCCCCGGCCGCACAGCCGACGAAGCCGCGGCGGAGGCAGGCCGCACCCTCCCCGCCCACGCAGGCCGACTCCGCTCCGCCGCCCAGGAGTTCGACGACGTGACGTACGGCGGCCGTACCGCCGACGAAGCCGCATACCTCCGCCTGGCCGACCTCGACCGCGACCTGGCCACCACCAAACCGATCCTGACCAGCACCGCCCACACCACACCGAGCAACAGCTCCCAGAGGGCCGCCGAATGACCGGCCCCGCCCACTCCACCGAACCGGCCCGGCCCTCTCCCCCCGCCACCCCGGAGCAGCGGCCACCCCACGCACCGTCCCCCGCGGCCCCCACCTCGGTCTCCCCCACACCCCGCCAGCTCTGGACCCGCTCCCGAGGCGTCGTCCTCGCCCTGGTCGTCCTCCTCACGGCGGCCGTCGTCATCGCCGCGGTCCGCTCCGGAGCCCAGTACGGCCGCCTCGATCCACGCTCCGCCGACTCCCACGGCAGCCGAGCCGTCGCCGAACTCCTCGCCGACCGAGGCGTGTCCACCCGCGTGGTCACCAGCACCGAGGAGGCCCGGTCCGCGGCCGGCCCCGACACGACCCTCCTCGTGGCCAACCCCGACGTACTCACCGACCGGCAGCGGTCCCGCCTGCACGCGGCCACCGAGGACTCCGGCGGCCGCACCGTCCTCGTCACCCTGGGCACCCCGTCGATCGACGCCCTCGCCCCCGGGGTCACCGCGGACGCCACGACCAGCACCGACTCGGCGCTCTCCCCCGGCTGCGCCCTCCCCGAGGCCCGCCGCGCCGGCACCGCCGACATGGGCGGCATCCGCTACGACACTCTCGCTCCCGACGCCGAGGCCTGCTACCTCAGCGACGGCCTGCCCAGCCTTCTCCATCTCCCCGCCCCCCACGGAAAGGGCGACACCGTCGTCCTCGGCGCCCCCGACATCCTCTACAACGACCGTCTCGACGAGCAGGGCAACGCGTCGCTCGCCCTGCAACTCCTCGGTTCCCGCCCCCACTTGGTCTGGTACCTCCCCTCCCTCTCCGACGACCAGGCGGCGACCGGCTCCGAGCGCCGCGGCTTCTTCGACCTGATCCCCTCCGGCTGGCTCTGGGGCGCCCTGCAGCTCACCATCGCCGCCGCACTCGCCGCCCTGTGGCGTGCCCGCCGCCTCGGCCCTCTCGTCGCCGAACGCCTCCCCGTCGCCATCCGCGCCTCCGAAGCCGTCGAAGGCCGTGCCCGCCTCTACCGCAAGGCGAACGCCCGCGACCGCGCGGCGGCAGCCCTACGCACCGCAGCCCGAACTCGCCTCGCCCCCCTCGTCGGCGTCTCCCCCGCCCAGGCCCACACACCCGAGATCCTGATCCCCGCGCTGACCACCCGCCTTCACACCCCCGGCCAAGACCCGCACCCCCTCCTCTTCGGGCCACCCCCCGGCAACGACGCAGCTCTCATCGCCCTCGCCGACCAACTCGACGCCCTCGAAAGAGAGGTACGCCACTCATGATGGACCCGACCACTGACAACGGGCCCACCGGAGATCCCCGCGACGCCCGCGCTTCCCTGGAAGCCCTGCGCGCCGAGATCTCCAAGGCCGTGGTCGGCCAGGACCCCGCCGTCACCGGCCTCGTCGTCGCCCTGCTCTGCCGCGGCCACGTCCTGCTCGAAGGAGTCCCCGGCGTGGCCAAGACACTGCTCGTCCGCGCCCTCGCGTCGAGCCTCGAACTCGACACGAAACGCGTGCAGTTCACCCCCGACCTGATGCCGAGCGACATCACGGGCTCCCTCGTCTACGACGCCCGCACCACCGAGTTCTCCTTCCAGCCCGGCCCGGTCTTCACGAACCTCCTCCTCGCCGACGAAATCAACCGCACCCCGCCCAAGACCCAGTCCTCCCTCCTCGAAGCGATGGAAGAACGCCAGGTCACGGTCGACGGCACCGCGCGCCCGCTCCCCGAGCCCTTCCTCGTCGCGGCCACCCAGAACCCGGTCGAGTACGAAGGCACGTATCCGCTCCCCGAGGCGCAACTGGACCGCTTCCTCCTCAAGCTGACGGTCCCTCTCCCGTCCCGCCAGGACGAGATCGACGTCCTCACCCGGCACGCGGACGGCTTCAACCCGCGCGACCTGCGCGCCGCCGGCGTACGCCCCGTGGCGGGCGCCGCCGACCTGGAAGCCGCCCGAGCCGCCGTCGCCAAGACCTCCATCTCTCCAGAGATCACCGCGTACGTGGTCGACATCTGCCGCGCCACCCGCGAGTCGCCGTCCCTCACCCTCGGCGTCTCCCCGCGAGGCGCCACGGCGCTGCTCTCCACCGCCCGCGCCTGGGCCTGGCTCACCGGCCGCGACTACGTCATCCCCGACGACGTGAAAGCCCTGGCCCTCCCCACCCTCCGCCACCGGATCCAACTCCGCCCGGAAGCCGAGATGGAGGGCGTCACCGCCGACTCCGTCATCAACGCGATCCTCGCCCACGTCCCGGTCCCCCGCTGATGGCCCTCACCGGACGCACCGCCCTCCTGGCGGCCCTGGGCACCCTCCCCGTGGGCCTGTGGGACCCCAGCTGGACCGGCATCCTCGCCGTCAACACCCCGCTGGCCCTGGCCTGCGCCTGCGACTTCGCCCTGGCCGCGCCCGTACGCCGGCTCGGCATGACCCGCTCCGGCGCCACCTCCGTACGTCTCGGCGAATCCGCCGACGTCGAGCTCACCGTCACGAACCCCTCCGGCCGCCTCCTGCGAGCCGAGCTCCGCGACGCCTGGCCCCCGAGCAGCCACGAGCCCGGCACGGAAGTCACCGCATCCCGTCACCGACTCGCTGTCCCGGCCGGCGAGCGCCGTCGCCTCACGACCCACCTGAGCCCCACCCGGCGCGGCGACCACCAGGCCGACCGTGTGACCATCCGCTCGTACGGCCCCCTCGGCCTCTTCACCCGCCAGGGAAGCCACAAAGTCCCCTGGACCCTGCGCGTCCTGCCGCCTTTCACCAGCCGGAAGCACCTCCCCGCCAAGCTGGCCCACCTGCGCGAACTCGACGGCCGCACGAGCGTGCTCACGCGTGGCCAGGGCACAGAGTTCGACAGCCTCCGCGATTACGTTCCCGGGGACGACACCCGCTCCATCGACTGGCGTGCCACCGCCCGCCAGTCCACCGTCGCGGTCCGCACCTGGCGCCCCGAACGCGACCGCCACATCCTTCTGGTCCTCGACACCGGCCGCACCTCGGCCGGCCGGGTGGGCGACGCCCCACGCCTGGACGCCTCCATGGACGCGGCCCTGCTCCTCGCCGCCCTCGCCTCCCGCGCCGGCGACCGCGTGGACCTTCTCGCCTACGACCGCCGGGTACGTGCCCTGGTCCAGGGCCGCTCGGCAGGGGACGTCCTCCCCTCCCTGGTCAACGCCCTGGCCACACTGGAGCCGGAACTCGTCGAAACAGACGCCCGAAGCCTCACCTCGACGGCTCTTCGCACGGCCCCACGCAGTTCCCTGATCGTGCTGTTCACCAGCCTCGACACCGCCCCGATCGAAGAAGGCCTGCTCCCCGTACTTTCCCGCCTCACCAAGCGCCACAAGGTCCTGGTGGCATCGGTGGCCGACCCTCACATCCAAGAAATGGCGGCCTCCCGCGGAACTACAGAGGCGGTCTATGACGCCGCAGCAGCAGCCCAAGCCCAATCGGAACGCCACCGCACAGCGGAGCAACTCAGACGACGCGGCGTCACGGTCGTGGACGCCACCCCTCACGACCTCGCACCGGCCTTGGCAGACGCATACCTCTCCCTCAAAGCGGCCGGCCGCCTGTAAGGAGTAAGAAGCAGGGCTGCGGAAAGAGCCGTAAACGCAGAAAACCCCCGCACCATAAGGTGCGGGGGTTTCCCATCTAAAAGGAGTTCGGCGGCGTCCTACTCTCCCACAGGGTCCCCCCTGCAGTACCATCGGCGCTATGAGGCTTAGCTTCCGGGTTCGGAATGTAACC
>NZ_JBFAHP010000066.1:0-22845 GCF_040654255.1 Streptomyces sp. NPDC050732 | reverse complement strand
CATTCGACTGGTAGGCGGTGCCGGACGTCGACCGTGTCCGCCCGGCGTCAGGCGTCGGCGGTGTCCCGGCACTCCACATGGCCCCAGCCGTGCGCTGACGGTGCGGGCCCACTCACATGCGTACCGCGTCACATGCGTACCGCTACTTGCTCGCGCACTCCTGGCACGTGCCGAAGATCTCCACCGTGTGCGCCACGTTCACGAAGCCGTGCTCCGCGGCGATCGCCTCGGCCCACTTCTCGACCGCGGGGCCCTCGACCTCGACGGCCTTGCCGCAGACGCGGCAGACCAGGTGATGGTGGTGGTCGCCGGTCGAGCAGCGGCGGTAGACCGTCTCGCCGTCGTTGGTGCGCAGGGCGTCGACCTCGCCGGCGTCGGCGAGGGACTGGAGGGTGCGGTAGACCGTGGTCAGACCGACCGAGTCGCCCTTGTGCTTGAGCATGTCGTGCAGCTCCTGGGCGCTGCGGAACTCGTCCACGTCGTCGAGTGCCGCGGCCACCGCCGCACGCTGGCGGGTCGACCTGCCTCGAACCGGGGCTCCCACGGTTGCCTCCTCGCGTCACGCTCTGGTCTGGGCCTTGCCGGGCCATTGTGCCAGGTCGGCCCGGAGCCGGGTCAGGCCTTGACCACCGGCTGGGCCGGTACCGAGCACTCCGCGGGATCGCCGGCCGCCTCAGCGGCGGCCGCGGCCCGCGCTCTGCGCCTGGCCAGCGGCGTCGCGAGGACCGTCAGGACGATGAAGACGCCGATGGTGAGGAGCACGATCGTCGCGCCGGGCGGCACGTCCTGGTAGTACGAGGTGACGGTGCCGCCGAGCGTCACCGCGACGCCGATCGCCACCGCGACCACGAAGGTCACCGCGAAGCTCTTGGTGAGCTGCTGCGCGGCCGCCACCGGCACCACCATCAGCGCGGAGACCAGGAGCAGGCCCACGACCCGCATGGCGACGGTGACCGTGACCGCCGCGGTGACGGCGGTGAGCAGGTTCAGGGCGCGCACCGGCAGGCCCGTGACGCGCGCGAACTCCTCGTCCTGGCTGACCGCGAAGAGCTGACGGCGCAGCCCGACCGTGACGAGAACCACAAAGCCGGCGAGCAGGCAGATCGCCGAGACGTCCTCCTCGGAGACCGTCGAGAGCGAGCCGAAGAGGTACGACTGGAGGTTCGCGTTCGAGCCGCCGGGGGCGAGGTTGATGAACATGACGCCGCCCGCCATGCCGCCGTAGAACAGCATCGCCAGGGCGATGTCGCCGCGCGTCTTGCCGTACCAGCGGATCAGCTCCATGACGACGGCGCCGACGATCGCCACCGCCGTCGCCATCCACACCGGAGACGTGGAGAGCAGGAAGCCGAGGCCGACACCGGTCATCGCGACGTGGCCGATGCCGTCGCCCATCAGGGCCTGGCGGCGCTGGACGAGGTAGATGCCGACGGCGGGCGCGGTGATGCCGACCAGGACGGCGGCGAGCAGGGCCCGCTGCATGAAGGCGTAGTCGAGGATTTCCATGGCTCTCGCGTCCTCAGGTGAGCAGGCCGGTACGGACCGGCTCCGCGTCGGCGGTGTGCGGGTGGACGTGGTCGTGGCCGGGCAGCGCGTGCTGGCCGACGGCGCGCGGTGGCGGCCCGTCGTGCGTCACGCAGCCGTCGCGCAGCACCACGGCGCGGTCGATCAGCGGCTCCAGGGGGCCGAGCTCGTGCAGGACGAGGAGGACGGAGGTGCCGGCCGCGACCTGCTGGCGCAGGGTGGCCGCGAGGACCTCCTGGCTGGCCAGGTCGACGCCCGCCATCGGCTCGTCCATGATCAGCAGCTCGGGCTCGGAGGCCAGCGCGCGGGCGATCAGGACCCGCTGGTGCTGGCCGCCGGAGAGCGCGTTGACGGAGTCCTTGGCGCGGTCGGTGAGGCCCACCAGGTCGATGGCGCGGGCGACGGCCGCGCGGTCGGCCTTGCGCAGGATGCCGAGGCGGGCACGGGAGAGCCGCCCGGAGGCGACGACCTCGGTGATGGTGGCGGGCACGCCGCCCGCGGCGGTGGTGCGCTGCGGGACGTACCCGACGCGGGCCCAGTCGCGGAAGCGGCGGCGCGGGGTGCCGAAGATCTCGACGTCGCCGCCGGTGACGGGGACCTGCCCGATGACCGTGCGCACGGCGGTGGACTTGCCCGAGCCGTTGGCGCCGAGCAGGGCGACGACCTCGCCGCGGCGCACGGTGAGGTCGATGCCGCGCAGCACGGGGCGCGAGCCGAGCTCGGCCGTCACCTTGCGCAGGGATATGACGGCTTCGCCGGTGTCGTCGTGGGTGCTCATGGCTCGTGCCTCCGTAACCACAGGGGGTGTCACTTGGCGCCCAGGGCCTTCTGCAGGGCCTTCAGGTTGGACTCCATGACCTGGATGTAGTCCTCGCCCTTGGAGTCGTCGGTGATGCCCTCGACGGGGTCGAGCACATCGGTCTTGAGGCCCGCGTCCTTGGCCAGGGTCTTCGCCGTCTTGTCGCTGACGAGCGTCTCGTAGAAGACCGTGGTGACCCCGTCGGCCTTCGCCATCTTCTGGAGGTCCTTGACGCGCTTGGCGCTGGGCTCGCCCTCGGGGTCGAGGCCGCTGATGGCCTCCTCGGTGAGGCCGTAGCGCTCGGCGAGGTAGCCGAAGGCGGCGTGGGTGGTGATGAAGACCTTGTTCCTGGTGTTCTTCAGGCCGTCCTCGAAGGACTTGTCCAGGCCGTTCAGCTTCTTCACGAGCTTCGCGGTGTTCTTCTCGTACGTCGCCGCGTTGTCCGGGTCGGCCTTCTGGAGGGCCTTGCCGACGCCCTCGGCGACCTCGGCGTACTTCACGGGGTCGAGCCAGATGTGGGGGTCGGCGCCTTCGTGGGAGTGCTCGTGGCCGTGCCCTTCGTGCCCCTCCTCCTCGCCCTCCGCATGCTCGTCGGCGTGCCCGCCGACCTCGTTGCCGTGCTTCTTCTCGCTGGTCAGCGAGGCGGCGTCGACCTTGGTCTCGATGCCGGACTGGTCGATCGCGTCGTCGACGGCGGGCTGCAGGCCCTTGAGGTAGAGGGCGACGTCGGACTCTTCGAGCTCGCCGCGCTGCTTGGCGGAGACGTCGAGGTCGTGCGGCTCCTGGCCGGCCTCGGTGAGCGTGGTGACGGAGACGTGGCCGCCGCCTATCTGCTCCGCGAGGTACTGCATGGGGTAGAACGACGCCACGACGTCCAGCTTGCCGTCCTTGTCGTCCGCGGCGGAGGTGGAGCAGGCGGTCAGCGCGGTGAGACCGAGGACCGTGGCGGAGGCGAGGGCGGCGGTGGGTATCAGACGTCGTCGTACGTTCATGACACTCATTTTCAACAAATGTGGAAACGATTGTCAACAAGGCCCCCGTGACGGGGTGCGGGCGGGCATGTGCGGGGAACCGATTTGATTAGGGGGGTAAGGCCGCCGGTAACCTGAAGCATTCGCTCCCGAAGCCGCTGCTCCGGCAGCACTTGCTTCGTCCGCCGTCGTAATGAAGAGAGCACCGTGGCCGCCGACAAGATCGACACCATCGTCAGCCTCAGCAAGCGCCGTGGCTTCGTTTTCCCCTGCAGTGAGATCTACGGCGGTCAGCGCGCCGCCTGGGACTACGGACCGCTGGGCGTCGAGCTGAAGGAGAACCTCAAGCGCCAGTGGTGGCGCTACATGGTCACCTCGCGCGAGGACGTTGTCGGCATCGACTCGTCGGTGATCCTGGCGAGCGAGGTCTGGCAGGCCTCCGGCCACGTCGCGACCTTCTCCGACCCGCTCACCGAGTGCCTCTCCTGTCACAAGCGCCACCGCGCCGACCACCTGGAAGAGGCTTACGAGGCCAAGCACAACCGCCCGCCGGCCAACGGCCTCGCGGACATCAACTGCCCCAACTGCGGCACCAAGGGCCAGTTCACCGAGCCCAAGCAGTTCTCCGGCATGCTCGCCACGCACCTCGGCCCCACGCAGGACAGCGGCTCCGTCGCCTACCTGCGCCCCGAGACCGCGCAGGGCATCTTCACCAACTTCGGCCAGGTCCAGCAGACCTCGCGCCGCAAGCCGCCCTTCGGCATCGCGCAGATGGGCAAGTCCTTCCGCAACGAGATCACGCCCGGCAACTTCATCTTCCGCACCCGCGAGTTCGAGCAGATGGAGATGGAGTTCTTCGTCAAGCCGGGCGAGGACGAGAAGTGGCAGGAGTACTGGATGGAGCAGCGCTGGAACTGGTACACCGGCCTGGGCCTGCGCGAGGAGAACATGCGGTGGTACGAGCACCCGAAGGAGAAGCTCTCCCACTACTCCAAGCGCACCGCTGACATCGAGTACCGCTTCCAGTTCGGCGGCAGCGAGTGGGGCGAGCTGGAGGGCGTCGCCAACCGCACCGACTACGACCTGACCGCGCACTCCAAGGCCTCCGGCCAGGACCTCTCGTACTTCGACCAGGAGGCCGGCGAGCGCTGGACTCCGTACGTCATCGAGCCCGCGGCCGGCGTCGGCCGTACGATGCTGGCGTTCTTGCTGGACTCCTACATCGAGGACGAGGCCCCGAACGCCAAGGGCAAGCTGGAGAAGCGGACGGTCATGCGCTTCGACCACCGCATCGCGCCGGTCAAGGTCGCGGTGCTTCCGCTTTCCCGTAACCCGGAGCTCTCCCCGAAGGCCAAGGGTCTGGCCACCGCCCTCCGCCAGAACTGGAACATCGAGTTCGACGACGCGGGCGCCATCGGCCGCCGCTACCGCCGCCAGGACGAGATCGGCACGCCGTACTGCGTGACCGTCGACTTCGACACCCTCGACGACAACGCGGTGACGGTGCGCGAGCGCGACACCATGAAGCAGGAGCGCGTGTCCCTCGACCAGATCGAGGGCTACCTCGCGACGCGTCTCGTGGGCTGCTGACGCATCGACTGACATCAGTTGGGGGAAGCCCCCGGTTCCGGGTTATGGAACCGGGGGCTTCCGTGCACACTGAGGCGCATGCCTACCCCCACGACCACGAGCCGCGTACGACGATGGGACCAACACGGGCGAGAGCACGTCGTCGAGGTCCAGAAGGCGGGCATGCAGCGGCAGTTGAGCTGCGTGACCTGCGGGTGGCGCACGAAGGCGCAGTTCCTGCCGTGGCTCAAGGCCGAGGAGCACCTGACGCGGGAGCATCAGGCGACGGTGGATCCGTCGACTCCGGCGTCGTAGGGGTCTTGGGGACCTTGGGGGCCTTGGGGGTCATCACGAGGATGGTGGTGTCCTGCGGCTGCGGGGTGAGCAGCAGGTTCATGGCGTAGGGGCGGGGCGTGGGGTCGCTTTGCCGTGTGACCTCGACGGTCACGGTCACGGTCCTTGGGGTGAAGTCCCCTACGGAGCGGCAGTCCCACCAGTCGTCCAGGTCCGGCCGCGCCGACCGCAGCCGGCTGGTGAGCCGCCGGAAGCCCTCGTCCTCGGGGCGGCGGTCCGCGCGGGTGCGCAGGTGCCGGTAGAGGTCCATGGCGACGGACTCCCAGCCGGGCAGCACCTGTTGGTGCCGTTCGTCCCCCACGAGCAGGAGCAGCACATTCCGCTGCTCCTCGGGGAGTTGCGCGGGGTCGGGCCATACGTCGGTGTACGCGCGGTTCCAGGCGAGGATGTCGTGGGCGGGGCCGAGGAGCAGCGCCGGACTGTCGGGCCAACTGTCGAGCAGGCCGCGGAGGTTCGGATCGTACGAGGCGCGCGGCTCCGCTGCCCTGGGGGCGAATCCGGCGAGGGCGAGGACATGCCGGTGGGAGGCGTCGTCGAGGCGCAGGGCACGGGCGACGGCGTCGAGCACCTGCCGGGAGGCGTCCACGCGCCCCTGCTCCAGCCAGGTGTACCAGGCGACGGAGACACCGGCCAGCGCGGCGACTTCCTCGCGGCGCAGCCCCGGGGTGCGGCGGCGGGCGGTGTGCGGCAGCCCGAGGTCGCCGGGGGAGAGCCGCTCGCGATGGGCGCGCAGAAACCCGCCAAGTCCCTGGCTGAGGCTTTTCGTTGTCGCGCTGGTCGCCGTCGTGGTCGCCATGTGCCCAGCGTATGACCAGGAGTCACCCCCATGAACGCCTGTCTGGTTGTGGCACCCGCCCGGCCCGAGGCTGAACCCATGACGAAAACCCCCACCATGTGGCGCCACCGCAACGACTCCTCCGACCTGACCACACCCCGCCCCTTCATCCGCGTCTACACGGGCCCCGGCACGCTGGACGCGCTGGCGTCGTCCTACGAGCGCCTGCTCAACACGGAACGGGACATGTGGTTCGCGTACCCCGAGAAGGGGCTGAACCTGGCGGTGGTCGGCGCGTTCCTCCTGATCGAGGGCGCGGCGGAAACTCTGGCCCCCTTCCGCGCCGTTGACGGCACACTGCTCGTGGACTCGGCCCAGGCGTACCTGACCCGCCTGGCGGCGGAGGGCGCGGAGATCACGGACCCCCTGATCAAGGTCCCCACGGGCTCGGGCTTCACGGCCCGCCACCGGGACGGCACGGTCATCGAATACGTGGAACACAGACCGACGGAGGAGGGGCTGTAGGGCGCCAGGGGGCAGGGGGCAGGGGGCCGGGGGGGGCGGAGGTCGTCCTCGTCGGTCAGCCCGTGCTGCCCGGCAGGGCATGGTCGAGAAGGACCTCTGCCGCGGCCCGTGCGTGCCGCCCGTAGTCCGCGTCGCCCAGCACCATGGCGCGGCTGGCGGCCCCGTCCGCGAGAGTGACGAGCTGTTCGGCGAGTGCGGCGGGCTGGCGACAGCCCAGTTCCGTCACCAATCCGGTCACCAGCCGCACCATCAGCAGCTTCTGTTCGCGGGCGTAGGAGTGGACCGCGCTCTGCGGGTCGGGAAACTCGGCCGCGGCGTCGATGAACGGGCATCCCCGCACCGGGGCCGCGTCCGCCGCGGGCAGGACGAACAGCGCGAGGATCCGCTCTCGCGCCGGAATGTCCTCGCGCGTCAGCGCGCTCTCCAGCGTCCCGCCGGACGAGGCGAGGTCTTGCAGATGGGCGATGACGAGGTCGCTCTTGGTCCGGAAGTGCGCGTAGAGGGTGCGCTTGGACACCGGTGCCTGCTCGGCGACCTGTTCCATGCCGGTCGCGTTGATCCCTTGGGCCGCGAACAGTTGGGCGGCGGCGGCCAGGATGCGCTCGCGTCCGCCGCGCCCTTGCCGCCGAGCGGCCGTCGTCACCGTACTCATGAGGGAAGTATACGTTCCCGTTTACTTCGGGAGAGGCGGTTGGGCTACAGTGCGCCGTAGGTAAACGCAAACGTTTACCTATGGCGCCCTTAGGTTTTGAGAGAGGGAGAGTTCCATGAGCGGGCTGGCTTTCACGGCTTCCACCGAGCTGAGCGACTACGCGGAGAAGCTGATACGGGGCCGTCACGCGACGCGCGCGTTCCGCTCCGAAGCCGTGCCGGACGACACGATGCGCGCGATCTTCTCTCTCGCCGGCGCCGCACCGTCCAACTCCAACGCGCAGCCGTGGCGGGTCGAGGTGGTCAGCGGCACGAAGCGCGAACGCCTGGCGGGCGCGTTGCGGGCGGCCCACGCCGAACAGCGCACCTCGGCCGACTTCCCGTACTCCGAGGGCATGTACGCCGCCGTCCACCAGGAGCGGCGGGCAGCGTTCGGCGCGGACCTGTACGGAGCCCTGGGCATCGGCCCCGACGACCACGCGGCACGCGCGGCCTACGACGCGGAGAGCCTGCGCTTCTACGGCGCACCACATGCCGCGTTCCTGTTCGTCACCGGCGACGGCGGACCGCGACTGGCCGCCGACGTCGGCGCCTACCTGCAGACGCTGCTCCTGGCCATGGCGGCATACGGCGTGGCCAGCTGCCCGCAGGGCCTGCTCAGCTTCTACGCCGACACGGTCCGGAACGAACTCGACGTGACCGAAGGGCGATTGTTGGTGGGCGTCTCCTTCGGCTACGCGGACGAGAGCGCGCCGGTGAACCGAGTCACGGCGGGGCGGGCCGCGCTGGAGGCGACGACGGCCTTCCACGCGTAGCGCCCGCCCGCGGCGTCCGTGCTGAATGTCGGACTGTCAGAGGGAGGCTCTAGGGTGCTGCCTCGTGACTGCATCCTCCACCCACCTCAGTACGACGGCGGACGCCTACGACGCCATCGCCCCCGTGTACGCGGGGCTGCCCCGCGATGACCTCCGCAGCCCTTCCCTGGACCACGCGATGCTCACGGCGTTCGCCGGCCATGTGCGGACCGAAGCCGCGGGCCCAGTAGCGGAGTTGGGCTGCGGCCCCGGCCCGGTGACCGCCCTCCTCCGCGAGCTGGGCCTGGACGTCTTCGGCATCGACCTGTCTCCGACGATGGTCGACCTGGCCCGCGAGACCTACCCGGACATACGGTTCGAGGTCGGCTCCATGGACGCGCTCGACCTGCCGGACGGCGAACTGCGCGGCGCGGTGTCCTGGTACTCCCTGATCCACGCCCCCGAGCCGGACGTGGCCACGTACCTGGCGGAGTTCCACCGCGTACTAGCCCCGGGCGGCCACCTCCTGCTCGCCTTCTTCGAATCGGAGGGCGCCCCGCTCACCCCCTTCGACCACAAGGTGACAACGGCGTACCGCTGGCCGATCGACGCCCTGGCGGACCTCGCCCGCAAGGCAGACTTCACCGAACTGGGCCGCATGCTGCGTGAGCCGGGGGAGGGGGAGCGGTTCCGGCGGGGGTGTTTGTTGATGCGCAAGGGGTGAGACCGGCCCGTTGGCCCGTCGGCCCGGGCGCACGGACGGGTCTTCTGCTGCCCATGCGGGCGGCCGGTCGGTGAGGCCTGGCCAATGCCTTCAGCCGGGCTCGGAGTGCTGATCAACGGCCGACCGGCTCAGGACGTATCTGCTCCCGAGCGGGCCCTTCGTACGGCCCGAAGTGAGCGTCGCATCCGTTCTCCGTCGCCGCATGGACCTGTCTCTGTCTGACACGCGGAGCAGTGGTCCAGGTGTGCGAGGTAGCTCTGGTAGACGAGCTCCGCACGGCGGCGTGCCGCTGGGGCGTCGGCGTTCTGCCCGAGGCCGATGAGGGCCGCCACGGCGGCGGGCTCGCACAGGTCGCCCTGGAAGCGCGGCCGCATGATCCAGTACGGGCCGGGCGGCTCGGTGCGGTCGAGCCGCGGCACGCCGAGGTAGGTGCCGCGGCTCAGCCTCGGGGCGCAGTCCTGGTGCTTCCACACACGGTCGCGGCACGGTTTCATCAGGGTGTAGTAGCTGCCACCCAGTGTGCGGCCGTCGTAGACGACCGGCCCTTTGATGAGCCAGGCGAGGCGGGCGGCGACCACCTGCGGAGCGGTGACACCGACGGCCGCCTGTACCAATGCCTCGGGAAGGCGGACGGCATCGAACCGGCCGCCGAGCGGCAAGAGCGCGACACCGGATTCCGCCCACTCCCGGCAGGCCTGCTCGGGGCCGAGCTGGCTGTGCGCGAACCATGCGCTCAGAGTCGCCGCCGGAGCTGGAGCCCGGGCCGGAGCTGGGGCTGTACTTTCCGTACTCGGCGGTCGGCTCATCCTGTCGGCCACGTCGACTCCTTGCTGGTCGGCCGTGCCCGGACACCGTTCGCGCGATGCCCGAGCGCTGACCCACTCATGGAACCGGCCTGCCACACGCCGTGACAGGGACGTGGCGTCCTACTTTCACGACGCTATCCGGCGGTGCTACTCGGCGACGCCCAGGAGCTCTGCCAACTGCCGCAGTCCCGGCGGGTGATGGGGGAGCGCCCACAGGTCGCGCACGATGGCGACGGCCAGGGTGTGGTGCTGCATCCAGGAGGGCGCCACGCGGTGGAGCGACTCCAGGGCCTTCACCGCGTCGGCCGCGTCGCCGAGGTCGGTGTGGGCCCGGGCCACATCCAACAGCAGCCAGGTCCGCCAGGACGCGGGCACGTCCTTGCCAAGACGCATGCCCTTGGCCAGCGTCAGGGCCTCCTGGGGGCGACCGTACTGAACGGCCAGCCGGACACGCTCGATACGAACCGATGACGGACTGAACACGCTGACCATGCGGCTGTCGCTGCCCGGCGGCAACTTGGTCACCCGCTTGGCTTCCTGCTCGGCGTGCTCCATCAACTCCGCTGCTCGCTGGTAGTCGTTGCTGCGTGCGGCGGATGTGGCCGCGGACATGGTCAGCGCGCCCCAGACCTTCAGACCGTCGGCGCTCTCCGTAAAGCCACCGCCCGCGATGGCGTCCGCAGCACGCAGGGCAACGCTCAACGCATCACCGAGCCGGCCTTGCCTCTGATAGGTCCACGCCACGGAGTTGACGATTATGGGCCGCAGCAGAGGATCGCGGGAGCGGTCCGCCGCGTCGATGGCCCGCTCCAGGCTGATGAGCGCGAGGTCGGTCTTCCCCATCCGCACGGCAACGTGCCCGGCGAGCTGAAGTGCCTTCCCCAACGCGGCAAACCCAACGTCCCGGTCATCCTGGTCCCCCGAGACGGTGGCTGTGCGCGCATCCGCGATCATGTCGGGCAGTGCCTTCATCACGGTGTCGAACTCGGCCGCGTGGTACTGCGTCCACCCCTCCGCGATCTGCTCCCGCAGAACGTCGAGCGAGAAGCCGGGCCCAGGCGGCTCCGGCTCCGGCCCCCCGAGCACGGGCATGATGGCGCGCCGCACTGCCACGAAGCGCGGCCCGTCGTTCTCCCCGGTCGAGGAGACGGCCGGCGGGTCCCCCAGAAGCGTCGTCAGCTCCACACCGAGCCCGTTCGCCAACGCGTGCAACGTGGGCAACCGGGCCGAATGCTTCCGCCGCTGCTCAAGCTGCCGGATCACATCCACACACACGCCGGACCGCTCGGCCAACTCCTCCTGCGTCAACGACGCCAACCGCCGCAGCCGCCGCAGATTCCGCCCCAAGTCATCGTTTCCCACCCAGCCAAGGTACGCGGCTCTCCAACCGGGCGAAGCACTACAGGTGGTGCGGAGGCAACGACTCTGGAGCGGGCGACCGCGACTGACTACCCACGGGATCGAACAAGAGGGCTGCGGTCAGGCGAACCGATCGCCCGGGATCGCCGAACCCCGTTTAGGCGACCTTGTCGCCCGCGACCATACGAGCTGAGTTACAACCTTCTCACTGGCTCAAGGCGGCTCGCTGGGCTCCTTGCCCTTGGCCCGCCCCCGGCCCGGCCTGCGCCCGGCCATCCAAATTCTGGCGCCCCTCTTGTGGGCGCGAGATGACATCCCTGTCGGCACCCGGCTCTGCGGTACAGCAATCAAGTACAGCTACGCCATACCGCAGGAGTTCTTCGCTGGACTCGGCGCCTAAAAGGTCACCTTCCCGGCTTCCAGTCGGTATCGAGGATGGCGGCGTGTACGGCGGCGAAAATCAGTGTGATGGTGAGAACGAGGCCTTCCCAGTTCTTCGAGTTGCCGAGGATCGTCGCCACGATGACCGCGCCGTAGATGATTACTGCGTAGGTCACTGGCACTGCCATGCTGACAAGTCGCTTCTTGGCTGCGATGAAAAACAGCGGCGGCGTCAGCAGGCCGGCTGACACCACGATCGCGGCGATCCAAATCACCTTGTGCAGCGTCTTCGCGTACATTCGGGCTTGAATGGAGCATTGAGATGTGAACCGCTCATGGTTCCCCCTTGCTTGACCAGGTCTCAAGTGTGACCTACGGCACACCCTGGTGGAAAGTGTTATGGAGGAACCGGGGAGCGAATGTCATCGGTTCGCGCTCTCCCACAGGTATTGCACTCTGCGTCGTTCAAGTACGTATGTTCCTCTTGGAAGCGCGCGTTCGAAAAACGCGTCTGGATGGCCCACATGAGCGTCACTCGGTACGCATCGCGTCAGTCCTCATGTCCAGGCGCATCGCGTCTCGGGTGGCGTGCAGGGCTTGGACCACGGCGTCGTTGTGAGTGGGGCGTTCGGCGTCTTCCCAGCGCAGGCCACGTCCTATGGCGTCGCGAAGGCGGCGCATGCTGCGGAAGTAGTCCAGGGCTGGCTCCACAACGCTCCGCGGTGCGAAGACCTCAAGCTGATAGCGCTGCTCGTAGCATCCGGCGAAGAGTGATCGAGCCGCCACTTCCCGCTCTTGGTCCGCCATTTGGTTATCTCGGCTGATCGTCCACAACTCGCTGCGGACCTTCGTGAGTTCGGTGAGGAACGATCCGTACAGTTCGCGGCGTGCCTGTCGCCACTCGGCGACTGCGGCCCGCTTGTCCCGGCGCGACTCGATCAGTAGCGACGAGCCGGTGGCTATGAATGCTCCTAAGAGGGTCGCCGCAAGTGTCGTCCACATGGATGCACCGTAGGGCGTTCCTGGGGGTGAAGCCCGCGATGTTACGGTCCCGAGTAGGTGGATCTGAAGGAGTGTGGCCCCGTCGTGAGCAAGGACTGGGAAGTTGATGTTCAGCTGTTGCTGGATGTCACCGACGGCGAGTGGGCGGTTCTGCAAGAGGGCATGCTCGATGCGATGGCGGGCGAGCCGGAGTACGAGTGCGTGCCGATGGCCACATCCAACGGCTTCGCCGAGGATTTCTTCTCGGTGGGAGCCACCTTGCAGGTCAAGGCCGAGACGCCCGGCGTGGCAGCCGATACCGCTGTTGGTGCTGTGCGGCGTGCCCTCCGAAGTGCTGGGGCGGGGCCCGACAATGGCGTCGTGGAGATCATTGTGCGGCAGGGTGGGGTGGATCCTCGGTTGGTCGGCCGCCGGTAGCCCGACGGTCCCGTGGGTTTGACCGATGGACCCCACTGAGAGGTCAGGTCAGGCGCGCAAACCTCGTAGCGTGAGGTCCAGGACCGCCGTGAACGCGGCCTCGATTCCCGGGCGGGACCAGTGCGTCGCGTACGCCGGGTCGTGGAAGCGGGCCGTCGCGTCGAAGACGGCGCGGGCCGACAGGGTGGGGTCGGGGGACGTGAAGGCGCCCCGGTCCACGCCCTCTTGGATGATTGTCGTGAGCTGGGATGTGAGGTCGGCGATGTGGTCGTCCACCACGTCGCTGTTCTCGTCTACCAGTACCGAGTACGTGGCGAAGAGTTCCGGGTCGTCGCCGGCCTTGTGCTGTTTCGCGTCGAAGAGGGCCGCCAGCCAGTGGCGGAGCTTCGCCTCGGGGGGCTCCGTGCCGGTGACGATTCCGGAGAGCGTCTCCGACGTACGGTCCAGCCAGCGCCGCGTCACCGCGCCGCGCAGCTCCGTCTTCGTACGGAAGTGGCGGTACACCGTGCCGTGGCTGACCCCGAGGGCGCGGGCCACGTCGACGACCGTGGCCTTGGCCGCGCCGTGCCTGCGCAGCACCTCCTCGGTCGCTTCGAGGATGCGCTCGGGGGTCAGGGGAGCCGCGGTTGCTGCCATGGCTAGACCGTACCCGGGGACGGATCAGTGCTCGCTGTCGAGGTGTGCCATCTGGGAGTCCGGGTAGCGGGCGCCCGCCGCCGCGTCCGCGGGGACGGCTGCTTCGATCGCGGCCAGGTCGGTGGCGTCGAGTGTGACGTCCAGGGCGGCGAGCGCCTCGTCCAGGCGGGTGCGCGTACGGGCGCCCACCAGTGGCACGATCGACGCCCCGTGCCGCGGTCCCTGCGCCAGCACCCACGCGATCGCGGTCTGCGCGACGCTCACGCCCTTCTGCTCGGCGATCTTCCGCAGGGCGTCCACCAGGTCGAGATTGCGGTCGAGGTTCTCGCCCTGGAAGCGGGGGCTCATCGCGCGGAAGTCGTTCGCGGCCAGCTTGCGGTCGCGGGTGAAGTGGCCGGAGATCAGGCCGCGGGAGAGGACCCCGTACGCCGTCACGCCGATGCCCAGTTCGGCGACCGTCGGCAGGATCTCGGACTCGATACCGCGCGAGATCAAGGAGTACTCGATCTGGAGGTCCGAGATGGGGGCCGTCGCCGCCGCCCGGCGGATCGTCGCGGCGCCGACCTCGGAGAGGCCGATGTGCCGCACGTACCCCTTCTCCACCAGCTCCGCGATGGCGCCCACCGTCTCCTCGACCGGGACGTCCGGGTCGATACGGGCGATGCGGTAGACGTCGATGTGGTCGACGCCGAGGCGCTGGAGGGAGTACGCGGCGAAGTTCTTGACCGCTGACGGGCGGCCGTCGTAACCCGACCAGCTGCCGTCCGGGTCGCGCAGGGCGCCGAACTTGACGCTGGTGAGGGCCTGTTCGCGGTGGGCGGGGGGCGCAGTGCGCAGGGCCTCGCCGATCAGTAGTTCGTTGTGGCCCATCGCGTAGAAGTCGCCGGTGTCGAGGAGCGTGATGCCCGCTTCCAGGGCGGCGTGGATCGTCGCGATCGACTCCGTGCGGTCCGCCTCCCCATAGAGCGCGGACATGCCCATGCAGCCGAGGCCGAGGGCGGAGGTCTGGGGGCCGGTCGTGCCGAGAGTGAGAGTACGCATGCGTCCACCATGACATGACAGATGACAGATTTCAATATCTGTCATCTGTCATCCGTCATGTCACATCCACCACTGGTCAGGTGTCCGCCAGTGCCTCCGGCCGCGTCTCCTCCTCCAGCCGCTCCGCCGCCCTCCGCGCCGACCCCCGCGCCCACCGCCCGCTCGTCACCGCCCCCAGCACCAGCACCGCGAGGCCGCAGCCCGCGATGATCCACCAGGCCGGGCGGCTCGCCTCCGTGAAGTCCTTCGCGTACGAGGACGACGTGATGCCCGACGCCAGGACCGCGCCGATCACCGCTACGCCGAGGGTCGTGCCGATCTGGCGGCTCGTGGAGGCGACCGCCGCCGCGACGCCCGCCTGGGCGCGCGGCATCCCGGAGACGGCCGTGTTGGTGATCGGCGCGTTCACGAAGCCGAAGCCGAGGCCGAAGAGGAGGTAGCCGAGCAGCCGCGCCCCGCCCGTGGACTCCGCCTCGAACGCGGCGAAGAGGATCCCCGACGCCGTCATCGTCACGCCCGCGATCAGCAGCGGGACGCGCGGGCCGCGGCTGCCCACCAGGCGGCCCGACAGCGGACCGCAGACCAGCGCCATGGCCGCGATCGGCAGCATCCACAACCCGGCGTGCAGCGCGTCGAGACCACGTACGTCCTGGAGGTAGAGCGTCGAGAGGAAGAGGAAGCCGCTGAGGGAGGCGAAGGCGCAGACCGCGATGACCGTCGCGCCGCTGAACGGCGCCGACCGGAAGAAGCGCAGGTCGATGAGGGGCTGGGCGCGGCGCGGCTCGTACCGGAGCAGTCCGGCGAGGCCGGCCGCCGCGACGGCCGCGGAGCCGAGAATCAGCGGTGACGTCCAGCCGGCGCGCGGCGCCTCGATGATCGCGAACGTCAGCGCGCCGAGCAGCGTGATCACGAGGAGCTGCCCGACGGGGTCCGGGCGGCGCGGCTTCGGGGCGCGCGACTCGGGGACGTACCGCAGGGTGAGGAGGAGCGCGGCGAGGCCCACCGGCAGGTTGACCAGGAAGATCGAGCGCCAGCCGACCGTGTCCACGAGCACCCCGCCGACCAGCGGGCCCGCCGCCATGGAGATGCCCGCGACGCCGCCCCAGACACCGATGGCGCGGGCCCGCTCGCGCGGGTCGGTGAACGTATTGGTGATGATCGACATCGCGACCGGGTTCAGCATGGACCCGCCGACCGCCTGCACCATGCGGAAGACCACGAGGAGTTCGAGGCTGGGCGCCAGCGAGCAGAGCGCCGAGCCGAGGGTGAAGACGACCAGGCCCGTCACGAAGACCTTGCGGCGGCCGATCCGGTCGGCGGTCGAGCCCGCCAGCATGAGGAGCGAGGCGAGGACGAGCGTGTACGCGTCGACCGTCCACTGCATGCCCGAGACGCTCGCGTCGAACTCCTTCTGCAGGGTGGGCAGCGCGACGTTCAGGACCGTGTTGTCGAGGGTGACGATGAGCAGGCTCGTGCAGCAGATCGCGAGGACGAGCATGCGCCGGCGGTGGGGGAGCTCATCGCGATGGCGGTGGGGGTGCTCATCGTGATGGCCGCGGGTGAGTTCATCGGGCATCTTTCGACGGTACGGCGGTCGGTGCGGCAGCGGGGCGGTACGGCGGCGGGACGGTACGGCGGTGCGGCAGCGGGGCGGTACGGCGGCGGGACGGTACGGCGGTGCGGCAGCGGGGCGGCAGGGCGGTACGACGAGGGGGCACCGGGTCGCCCCGGCCAGCCGACCCAGCCGTCAGGTCAGCCGCCCCCGGCCGTCAGGCCAGCCGCCGCGGCAACCGCAGGCTGAGCAGCGCCAGCCCGAGCAGCCCCGCCAACTGCACCCCGAGGGCCGTCACGAACGCGTTCCGTATGCCGATGTCGGGGATCAGCGCCAGGAAGAGCGAGCCGATCGTCGCCACCCCCACCGCCAGGCACGACTGCTGGACCGTCGCGGCGAGGCCGCTGCCCGCGCCCGCCCGTGCGGCGGGTACGGCCGCGAGTGCGACGCGGTAGTAGAGGGCGAGCTGGATGCCCTGGCCGGCGCCGCACAGGAGCAGGCCGGGAGCGAGGGCCAACGGGTTCAGGCCGGGCCACGGAGCCCACAGCACCGTCGCCGCGAGCACCGCGAGGCCCGTGGCGTGGACCAGGGCGGCCCGGGTCATCGCGCGGGTGCCCCAGCGGCGGACCAGGCGCGGCACGAGCATCGACGCCGGGATCTGCGTGAGGCCCATCGGGATCACGGTCAGGCCCGCCTTCAGCGCCCCGTAACCCAGCCCCTGCTGGAGGACGATCGCGAAGCCGAACATGAAGCCGCTGAAGCCGAGGAAGATCGGCAGGCCGAGGACGAGACTCTTGCGCACGGCCGGCTCGCGCAGCAGCGACGGCGGCAGCAGCGGGCTGCCGCCGGTGTGCTCGGCGCGGCTCTCCACGGCCCCGAACGCCCAGCCGAGCAGCGGCGCGGCGACCAGCAGGAGTACGGACCACAGCGGCCAGCCCGTCGCGCGGCCCTCCGTCAGGGGCAGCAGGAGCGCGGTCAGCGCGCCGGCGAACAGGACGGTGCCGAGGACGTCGCCCCGTACGGGCCGCTCGGCGCGGCTGTCCGGCACCGCCCGCACCCCGACGAGCAGAGCCACCACCGCGATCGGCACGTTGACGAGGAACACCGCGCGCCAGCCCGTGCCGCCCAGGTCCGCGGCGACCAGGGCACCGCCGAGGGCCTGCCCGAGCAGACCCGCGACACCGCTCACGGCGCCGTACAGCGCGACGGTCCTGGCCCGCCGCTCGCCCCGCGTCGTCGCGTGGATCGTGCCGAGGACCTGCGGCAGCATCAGCGCGGACGCGGCGCCCTGCGCCACGCGCGCCCCCACCAGCCACCACGCGCCGGGCGCGAGTCCGCAGGCCAGCGAGGTCAGGCCGAAGGCGGCCACGCCCCACAGGAAGAGTTTCCTGCGCCCGTACGTGTCGCCGAGCCGGCCGCCGAGGACGAGCAGTACGGCGTACGCCACCGCGTAACCCGCGACGACCATCTCCAGCGTGGCGGGGGAGGCGTGCAGGTCGCGTTCGATGCTGGGCAGGGCGATGTTGACGATGAAGAAGTCGATGCTGGAGAGGGAAGCGCCGAGGAGGACGGTGAGGAGGCCGAGGGAGGTCAGGGGAGAGGGGGCGGGGGGAGCGGCGGCGCCGGTGGCGCGGAACGTGCTGGTGTCGGTGTCGGTGTCGGTGTTGTTGGTGTTGGTGTTGGTGTTGGTCGTGAAAGTCACGGATACGACGATGTTCCGGCCCTCAGAGGGGTACCAGAGTGTCCTTATCCTGGTACCAGGCGAACCTGGAAACAGGCTGCGCGATGCCGCAGCCTGGATGGGTGACCGCCACCGCAGCCGGACCCGCCACCACAGCCGCTCCCGCCACCGCACCCGCCGCCGCCGACATCCGCCGCCAGGAGCTCGCCGCCTTCCTCCGCAGTCGCCGCGAACGCGTCACGCCCGAGCAGGTCGGCCTGCCCCGCGGCGCCCGCCGCCGCACGCCGGGCCTGCGCCGCGAGGAGGTCGCGCAGCTGGCCTGCGTGGGCGTCACCTGGTACACGTGGCTGGAGCAGGCGCGCTCCATCAAGGTGTCCGCGCAGGTCATCGACGCGATCGCACGGGCCCTCCTGATGGACCCCAGCGAGCGCGCCCACCTCTTCGCGCTCGCCGGAGCCGTCGACCCGCGCCCGGAGGCGGAGTGCACGGCGCTCTCCGCCGAGGTACGCCGGCTGATGCGCCGCCTCGGCCCCTACCCGGCCACCGTGCAGAACGGCCGCTACGACGTCCTCGCGTACAACCGCTCCTGGACCCACGTCTTCGGCGACTTCGACGCGATGGAGCCGCGCGACCGCAACTGCCTGTGGCTCCTCGCCACCAGCCGGAGCTGGCGGGAGACCTTCCTCGACCGGGACGAGATGCTGCGCGACCTGGTCGCCAAGTTCCGCGGCTCCATGGCCGAGCACGGGGCTGAACCCGCCTGGAAGGAGCTGCGCGACCGGCTGGCCGGGGCGTCCGCCGAGTTCCGCGAGCTGTGGGAGCGGCACGAGGTGGCGACCATGGCGCCGCACGTCAAGCGCTATCAGCACCCGCGGGTCGGCCTGCTCCGCCTGGAGCACCGCATGCTGTGGATGGCCCCGCTCATGCAGGCGTACCGCCTGATCGCGTACGTCCCCGCCGACGACGAGACGGAAGAGCGCCTGGAACGCCTGGAGCGCCTTGCGGAGCTCTCCGCGGAGGCCTGAAAGACGCGGGCGCCGGCCGCCTGAGGAGTGAGGGACAATAGAGGGTCCCGTCGTCCGTCCCGGAGATCATCGATGCCGTCCCAGCCGCAGCCCCTGTCGATCGGCCCGCACACCGTGCAGCCGCCCGTCGTGCTCGCCCCCATGGCGGGCATCACGAACGCGCCGTTCCGGACGCTCTGCCGGGAGTTCAGCGGCGGCAAGGGCCTCTTCGTCAGCGAGATGATCACCACGCGCGCCCTGGTGGAGCGCAACGAGAAGACGATGCAGCTGATCCACTTCGACGAGACGGAGAAGCCCCGCTCGATCCAGCTGTACGGCGTCGACCCGGCGACCGTCGGCAAGGCCGTCCGCATGATCGCGGAAGAGGACCTGGCCGACCA
The DNA here is from genome assembly GCF_040654255.1 of Streptomyces sp. NPDC050732. Taxonomy (NCBI): domain Bacteria; kingdom Bacillati; phylum Actinomycetota; class Actinomycetes; order Kitasatosporales; family Streptomycetaceae; genus Streptomyces; species Streptomyces sp. NPDC050732. Next base: position 3,879 of record NZ_JBFAHP010000066.1, on the reverse strand, counting down.
CATCGACCTGAACTTCGGCTGCCCCGTCCCCAAGGTCACCCGCAAGGGCGGCGGCTCCGCACTCCCGTACAAGCGCCCGCTGCTCCGCGCCATCCTCCGCGAGGCCGTCAGCGGCGCCGGGGACCTCCCCGTCACCATGAAGATGCGCAAGGGCATCGACGACGACCACATCACCTTCCTGGACGCGGGCCGCATCGCGGTCGAGGAGGGCGTGACGGCCATCGCGCTGCACGGCAGGACGGCCGCCCAGCACTACGGCGGCACGGCCGACTGGGACGCCATCGCCCGCCTCAAGGAGCACGTCCCCGAGATCCCCGTGCTCGGCAACGGCGACATCTGGTCGGCCGCCGACGCGGTCCGCATGATGAACGAGACCGGCTGCGACGGCGTCGTCGTGGGCCGCGGCTGCCTGGGCCGCCCCTGGCTCTTCGGCGACCTGGTCGCCGCCTTCGAGGGCACGGGCGCGCCCAAGGCGCCGAACCTGCGCGAGGTCTCGGCCGTCATGCTGCGCCACGCCACGCTCCTCGGCGAGTGGATCGGCGACGAGGCGCGCGGCGTCATCGACTTCCGCAAGCACGTGGCGTGGTACCTGAAGGGCTTCGCGGTCGGCTCGGAGATGCGCAAGCGCCTCGCCATCACGTCGTCGCTCGCCGAACTGGAGGACGGGCTCGCCGAGTTGGACCTCGACCAGGAGTGGCCGGCGGGCGCGGACGGCCCGCGCGGCCGCACGTCCGGCAACAACCGCGTGGTGCTGCCGGACGGCTGGCTGAAGGACCCCTACGACTGCGCGGGCGTCGGCGAGGAAGCGGAACTGGACACGTCGGGCGGCTGACCAGCACTTTCCGACAGAAGCCGGCCACGCCCTAGGCGAGCGTCACGGTCACGGGCAGCTCCTTGATCCCGTTGACGAAGTTGGACCGCACGCGCCGCACCTCCCCGGCGACCCGGATGTCCGCGAGCCGCGGCAGCAGCTCCTCGAACATGACCCGCATCTCCAGGCGGGCGAGGGAGTTGCCGAGGCAGAAGTGCGGGCTGCCCTTGCCGAAGGTGACGTGGTCGTTGTTCTCGCGGGTGACGTCGAAGCGGTACGGATCGGGGAAGACGTCCTCGTCGCGGTTGCCGGAGGCGAACCACAGCACGACCTTGTCGCCCGCCCTGATCCGCTTGCCGCCGAGCTCGACGTCCCGGGTCGCCGTCCGCCGGAAGTGGTAGACGGGTGAGGCCCACCGCAGGCACTCCTCGACGGCGCCCGGTATGAGCGAGGGATCGCGGACGAGCCGCGCGCGCTCCGCCGGATGCTCGATGAGGGCGAGCATGGAGTGCGAGATGGCGTGCCGGGTGGTCTCGTTCCCTGCGACGACGAGCAGCAGGAAGTAGTTGTCGAAGTCGGTGGCGGAGAGCGGTACGCCGTCCCGGGGCGAGCTGTTCACCAGGGCGCTCACGAGGTCGTCCCCGCTCCCGCCCCGCCGCCGGGCGGCCAACTCCCTCCCGTACGCGAAGACTTCAAGAGCGGCAGGCGACCGAAAGGGAAGATTCCGATACTTCCCGCTCTCCTCGCTCTCCAGCAGCACATCGGCGTAATCGGGGTCGGTGTTGCCGATGATGCGGTTGCCCCAGTCGATGAGCCGCTGCGTGTCCTCCGCGGGCACGTCGAGCATGCGGGCGAGCACATTGATGGGAAAGTCGGCGGACACCTCCCGCACGAAGTCGAACGTCCCCTTGGGCAGGGCGGCGTCGAGCGTGCGCGCCGTGAGCCCGCGCAGGAACGTCTCGTACGTCGCGACGGCCCGCGGCGTGAACCGCTTCTGCAGGATGAGCCGCATGGCCCGGTGCCGCAGCCCGTCGGTCTCCAACAGCGAACGGCGCAGGGCGATGTAGTCCTCGTCCACCTCCTCCAGGTTGGTGAACCTCTCGGAGGTGAAGGTCTCGGGGTCGCGGTCGACCCGCACGATGTCGGCGTGCCGGGTGACCGCCCAGAAACCGGAGTTGGGCGGAGGCTCGGGCTGCCAGTGGACGGGATCCTCGCGACGCAGCACGTCGAACATCCGCCAGGGCAGCTCCCGGTCGGTGAACCGGTCGTTGTCGGCGAGGTCGACATCGGCGAGGGAAAGGACCCCGCCCGGAGCCCGGCCGACCCGCTCATATGAGGAACGCATACTCACCGAACTCCCAATCAGTGACGGCCAGTTGATACCGCTCGACCTCATTGCGCTTGTACGTCAGGAAGGCGCGGACGAAGCCGTCGCCGAGCAGCCCGGTGAGCGCCTCGTCGGCTTCCAGGGCGTCGAGGGCGGCGGGGAGGGTCGCGGGCAGCCGGGCCGCCGAGGTCTCGTCGTATCCGTAACCCTCCAGCGCGGCGGGCGGTTCGGTCTTGTCGCGCACCCCGAGCAGCACGGCGGCGACGGTGCCCGCCACCAGGAGATAGGGGTTGGCGGACGCGTCGCCGAGACGCAGCTCCAGCCGGGTCCCCGCGCCGCGCTCGGGCGGTATGCGGACCATGGCGCTGCGGTTGTCGAAACCCCAGTCGATCAGCCAGGGGGCGAGGGTGTCGGGCCCGAAGCGCTTGTAGGAGTTGACGGTCGGATTCAGCAGGGCGGTGAGCGCCGGCGCGTGCCGCAGGACGCCGCCGACGGCGTGCCGGGCGGTGGCGGAGAGCCCGCCGCCGGCCCGCGGATCGTCGAAGACGTTCCGCCCGTCGGCGTCGACCAGTGACAGATGTGCGTGGAACCCGGACCCGCCGAGCCCGTTGAAGGGCTTGGCCATGAAGGTCGCGAGCCGCCCCTCGTGGCGGGCGGCCTCTTTGACGGCGGCCTTGAAGAAGAAGGCGCGGTCGGCGGCGTCCAGGGCCTCGGAGTGATCGAGATTGATCTCGAACTGCCCGCCGTCGAACTCGTGGTTCCCCGCGATGACGCCGATGCCGAGCTCGCCCAACAGCCGCAGCGTACGCAGCAGATGACCGTCCGGGTCGCCGCGCCGCCCGGCGCTGTACACGTTCCCCGTGGCGCCGCCGTAGGGGACCCAGCCCGACGCGGCGGCGGGCGAGGCGTCGCACAGGAAGTACTCCAGCTCGGGGCCGACGACGACGGAGATCCCGTCGTCGCCCACGTACTCACCCGCCCGGTCGAGGACCCGCCGCAGCAGGGCGCGGGGCGACTCGGCGACGGGCGCTCCCGTGAGCGGATCGAGACTGTCGCCCAGACACCAGGCGACCCCCGGCTCCCACGGCAGCGGTTTGAGCGTCCGCAGATCCGGTCGTACGCAGATGTCGGGGAGCCCCGCGTCGAGTCCCCCCGCGACGGGGACGACGTCGCCCCTGGGGGTGGTGTGGTAGACGGCGCGGCAGAAGGTGAGCCCGTGCCCGCAGGCGGCCGGCAACTGCCCGACGAGGACGTCGCGTCCGCGGTCCGCTCCGAGGAGGTCGGGGTAGATGATGCGGACGATGTCGGTGCCGGCCGTGCGGAGGGCCTCGACGGTTTTCGCGACGGGGGTCCCCCCACCTTGGGATGGTGCGCTCGCTTCACTCACCCGTGGCCCAGCCTTTCTGGGGTGCGATGCGCGGGTTTTTTGTTTGACCTCAAACGGTAGGGAGGGTGGGGGGCTGCCGCAAGGGGGCACGCTCCGGTCAACTTTCCTTCGGGAGGGGGGTGGTGGGGGGTGGCGGGGCGGTTGTCTTGTTGCCCTGCGCTGTCCCGCGGGGGCGGGGGCGGGGCCCGGGGGTGTCCTGCGCCGCCCTGTGCCGCCCTGCCGGGGTAGGGGCAACTAGCCCGCCGCTTCGCGGCGGATGTCTCCCACCCACCCACCCGTTTGCCCCGCGACGTCCTGCGGGGGTAGGGGCAACTAGCCCGCCGCTTCGCGGCGGATGTCTCCCACCCACCCACC
>NZ_JBFAHP010000065.1:0-23873 GCF_040654255.1 Streptomyces sp. NPDC050732 | reverse complement strand
GCCCAGATCGAGCTGTTCACCAAGCAGGAGCAGTACCCCACCGGCGTCTACGTGCTGCCCAAGCACCTGGACGAGAAGGTCGCCCGCCTCCACCTGGACGCCCTCGGTGTGAAGCTGACGACGCTGCGCCCGGAGCAGGCCGCCTACCTCGGCATCGACGCCCAGGGCCCCTTCAAGCCCGACCACTACCGCTACTGACCGCCCACCGCCTCCCGCCCGCCCGCCCGCCGGGCGGGAGGAGCCGTGCACGACCCGGCAGAGGAGGACCACCGGCCGCCCCCGCACCCCGCCGCCCCGCCCGGGCATCGACGCGGACGAGACCGGGGGAGCCCCACGGCGTGCGCGGCATCGACCGACCCGCCCGCCGGGGGGAGGGGAAAGGGGGCGGGGGAGGGCTGCCCCCCCGGCCACCCCGCACCCCCCCCGGCCGCCGCCCCCGGGTGACCGCACCCCTCTCGGCCCGCCCGGCCGGGGCGGGGCGGGCCGGTTCGAGCGCGCGTCAAGCGTCCGCCGAGCGGCCGGGGCGGGGGAGGGGCCACCATGGCGCCTGCACCCCAACTCCCGGCCCCGCCACCGCCCTTGGCCCGCCACCCCACCGCACCGCACCGCACCGTGCTGTGCCGGGGCGTTGCCCGGGGCCGAGCCCGCCCGCACCACGTCCGACGCGGCCCGCCGCCCCACCCGCCGGCCGCGTCCCCACGAAGGAGGAGCGATGCCCACAGCCGCAGAAGGCCCCACCGCCCTGAGTGACATCGGCGACGCCCTGGCCCGGGCCGGCGCGGCCTCGCTGACCGGCGAACGCGCCCAGCTGGCCGAGGGTTTGCTGCGGGCGGCCCTGTCCAAATGGGAGGACCCCGCCGCCCGGCCGCAGCTCCTGGCCGCCTTCAGCGCCGTGTTCGCCGGGGAGGAAGGCGCCGCCCAGATGCGCGACTTCATGTCCCAGCAGATCTTCCGGCAGCTGGCCGCCTCCCTCGACGAGCCGCCCAAGGACTTCGCGCAGGTCGCCGCGGCACTCGGCGTACCGCCCATGAACATCAACGCCGCACAGGCCCAGGTGTGGGGCGTGGCCGTGCTGCGCTACGTCGTGAAGCTGGAGCCGATCGCCTCCGCCACGGTCGACGAGGTCGTCGCCCTCATCTCGCCCACCATCCAGCGCTACCTGACGGGCTGAGGACCCCCGCGCCAGCCCCGTCCCGCCGCGCGATGCAAGAAGTGCGGCCGCCCCCCTCACATTCGGCGGCGCTGTTTCGTCGTACCGGTGGAGACGGACGCCAGCCCGCGGACGGGCGGGGCGGACCACCCACCGGCACGGGCCGGAATGTCCGCGCGGACGCTTTTCTTGGGTCGCACTTTATTCGGAGGAAGTAATCAGGCCATGAGTACTCTCGACAAAGAGTCCACGGGCGGGGCGGAAGCCCCCGCTGCCGACCCGCGGCGATGGAAAGCGCTGGCCATTTTGGCGGCGATTCAGTTCATGCTCGTCATGGATGTCACGATCGTGCTCGTCGCTCTTCCCGAGATCAGGAGCGATCTGACCTTCTCCACCGAGGGCGATCTCGCCTGGGTGATCAACGGCTATGTGCTGATGGCCGGCGGCTTCCTGCTGCTGGGCGGCCGGCTGGCCGACATGTACGGCCGCCGCAAGATCTTCATGGTCGGTGTGATCTTCTTCGGTGTCGCCTCGGCCACCTGCGGCGCGGCGATGTCCTCCGGGATGCTGGTCTCCAGCCGCTTCGTCCAGGGCCTGGGCGAGGCGCTGTGCGGCCCGGCCGCGCTCGGCATGATCCCCGTGCTGTTCCCCGACGCCAAGGAGCGGATGAAGGCCCTGGGCGTGTGGGGCGGCACCGCGGCCCTGGGCGGCGTGATCGGCTCGGTCGTCTCCGGCGCGCTGACCGAGTACGTCGACTGGCGCTGGATCTTCTACATCAACATCCCCATCGCGATCGCCGCGCTGATCCTGGTGCCCAAGGTCATGCCGGAAAGCCGCATGGAGCGCGAGGGCCGCAGCGTCGACTTCGTCGGCGCGGTCGCCATCACCGGCGGCCTCGTCGCGGTCGTGTACGGCCTGATCAAGGCCGCCGACCACGAATGGGGCTCCTCCACCGTGCTCCTCCCGCTGCTCGGCGGCATCGGCGTGCTGCTCCTGGCGGCCCTGTGGGAGACGCGCACCCCCGACCCGATGGTGCCCATCCGCTTCTTCACCAACCGCACCCGGGTCACCTCCAACGTCGTGACCCTGGCCCTGCTGGCCAGCTTCCACTGCTACGCCTTCCTGCTGATCATGTACATGCAGGACGTGCTCGAGTACTCCCCGATCAAGTCGGGCATGGCCGTGGTGCCGCTGGCCTTCGCGATGGGCGCCGGCATGGGCGTGGCCTCCGCCCTGATGCCCCGCATCGGCGTCAAGGCGGTCCTGGCCATCGGCTTCTTCGGCGCCGCCGCGGGCCTGGTCGTCGCCTCCACCCTGGAGTCCGACTCCACCTACCTCAACGGCGTCCTGCCCGGCATGATCGTGTTCGGCCTGTTCAGCGCCATGTGCTACCCGGCCCTGGTCAACGGCGCCCTCTACCAGGTCACCGGCAAGGACTCCGGCCTGGCCTCCGGCGTGCAGACCGCCATGCAGCAGATCGGCGGCGCGCTCGGCCTGGCCACCCTGGTCCCGCTCGCCATCCGCTACACCACCGACCACGTCGGCGAGGGCGTCCTGCCCACCGTCGCCCAGTCCGACGGAACCGCGCGGGCCTTCCAGGTGGGCGCCGTCCTGGTGGCCATCGCCGCCGTCATGGTCATCCTGCTGATGCAGAAGGTGGACGCCACCCCGCGCAACGTCCTGGCCGAGGCCGACGCCGACCCCGACGAGGAGGCGGTGGCCCAGCCCACCGCCACCGGCGTCTGAGAGCTGCCGGCCACCCCCGAGCCGGCTTGCCGCACCGCCCCCGGGTCCTGCCCCGGGGGCGGTGCTGTGCCGTTCCTGGTATCGCTGACGGCCTGTCATCCCGCCTGCCCCGGAGGTCTGTCGGGAGCCTGTCGGGCCCCTTTTCACGGCCTTTGCGGGCGAGTGACCCACACCACTTCGAGGCGCCCTAGGCGCGGCGTCGCCCCGCGTGTCACTATTCCAGGGCATCCACCCTGCCCAAAAGCATGACAGCGGCGGGGGATTGAGATCCCAGAGCCGCAGGGCGCCCCCCTTCCCGTACGGTGAGACGATTCCCGCACCCCGGGAGCCTGTGAATACGCCCCCGCCCCGCCCTGCCTCGCCTGACAGGAAGCGCGGGCCGGTATTTCACCCCGCGCGCCCACGTCTTTCGTTTCCCCTCCCCGCGTCCGCCCGGCAAGCCCCGGCGTCATTACCCCCGGGGCATTCCCCCAACGGACTTCAGCCGACGGAATGCAGCCGACGGCATTCAGCCGGTGCCGTGCACCGGGAAACGGGTCCCGCCCGAACTCCACGGCGCCTTCGCCGCGGTGTCCTGTCCTGCCTCATTCCGTCCGACACGTCTGGATGATGCGATCTCCATGCAGAAAAGACCAGGGGAGCCGACTGCGCCGACACCACCGGCACCGGCCCCGGCTTCGGCCCCGGTCCGGGCGGCGGTCCGGGCGGCGGCCCCTGTGCGCCGGGCCGGCACCGTCGGCGTCGGCCGCGCCCACGCCAAGACCATCCTGCTGGGGGAGCACGCCGTGGTCTACGGCGCGCCCGCCCTGGCGCTGCCGGTGCCGCAGCTGGCCGTCACGGCCAGCGCCGGCTGGTCCGCGCCCGGCCCGCACGGCGCCGGCGAGGTCTCCTTGACGATGACCGGCTCCCCCTCCCGGCCGGTGGCCACCCAGGCCTCCGAGGGACTGCGCCGGCTGGCCGCCGAGTTCCGCACCGCCATGAACATCTCCCGCGACGTGCACCTTGAGGTGATCCTGGACTGCGCCATCCCGCCCGGCCGCGGACTGGGCTCCAGCGCCGCGTGCGCGCGGGCCGTGGTCCTGGCGCTGGCCGACCTCTTCGGCCGCGACCTGGGCCGGCAGCTGGCCTTCGACCTGGTGCAGAGCGCCGAGAACGTGGCCCACGGCCGCGCCAGCGGCGTGGATGCCATCGCCGTCGGCGCCCGTGGCCCGCTGCTGTTCCAGCAGGGCCGCGGTGAGGAACTGCCCATCGGCGGCGAGGGATTGTTCATCGTCGCCGACAGCGGCGAAGTGGGCCGCACCAAGGACGCCGTCGCCGTGCTGCGCGCCGGCTTCCAGCAGCACCCCGGCGCCCAGCGGCGCTTCACCGACCGCGCCGCACACCTGACCGGCCGGGGGGCCCGCGCCCTGCGCACCGGCACCCTGGAACGCCTGGGCCCGCTGCTGACCGCCTATCACCAGCTGCTGCACGACGCCGGGTTGAGCACACCGCGCATCGACGCCCTGGTCCGGGCGGCCCTGGCGGCCGGCAGCCTCGGCGCCAAGATCACCGGAGGCGGCCTGGGCGGCTGCCTCATCGCACTGACCCCTCCGGAACAGGCCAGCGCCGTCACCCAGCAACTGCACGCCGCCGGCGCCGTCCAGACCTGGGTCCTGCCCCTGAAGGCACGCACCGGCCACGGCACGCCCCGGCCCTGAACCGCTGCGCGTACAGGGCGCGGAGGCTTTGGCGGGCCTCGCGCAGGTCCCCGGCCCTGAACCGGCACACCCGCCCGGCGCCGGGTTCTTCACGGACCTGCGGCGCACGCCCCGGTCCTGCAGCGGGGTGCGGTGCAGGGCACGGAGGCTTTGGCGGGCTCGTACGGCACGCCCCTGGCTCTGAGCCGATGCAGGGCCGCGTAGGGCGCGGGCTGCTCCGCGGGCCGGCCTGCGGGCACACCCCGCTTCTGAACTGATGCGCGTGCAGGGCGCGAAGGCGGCGCGCCCTGATCCTGAACCGGCGCGCCCGCCCGGCACGGGGGGTCTTTACGGGCCCGCCGCATGTCCCGGCTCTGCACCGATATGCGTGCAGGGCGCGGAGGCTTGCGCGGGCCCCGCCGTACGTCCTCGTCCTGTACCCGGCGTGCCCGCCCGGCGCCGGGTTCTTCGCGGGCTCCGGCACACCCGGCTGCCCGTGCACCCGCTGCCCGCACACCCATCCATCCATCCGCACACCCGAGAGGAGCAGGCACATGAGCGGCATCGCAGCACCCGGCACGGGCGCCCGTGTGCCGTCCCACCGAAACCCGGGGGATGACGGCACCACCGGCGCGGCGCCCCGCCCCCGCACCGGGGACAGCGCCGTACGCAACGGCACCCCGCGCAACGGCACCCCGCGCAACGGCATCCCGCGCAAGGGCACCCCGCGCAACGGCATCCCGCGCAAGGGCATCCCGTGCCGCGGCGGTCTGCTGCCGGCGGCGGGCCGGCAAGGAGGCGGCATGGCCGCGGGCCCGGCCCTGCTCGCATGGTGAACGGCTACCGCCCGCCCCGCGACAGCGGATGACGGCCGGCGCACGAGGGACACGCGTGAGGCCCGCGTACCGGATCACACCGGCCGCCGCCGGCCCCGCCGTCCGCCCGCTCACCCTGCGCGCACCCGCCCCGCGCCCGCCCGGCCGCGCCTCCCGGCGCGCCCCGGGCCGGCCGCCGCCCGGCCGATGACCCTCCCGGGCCGGCGGGGCATGCGCCCGGAGCATCCTAGGCATCCCGCCCGAGACGGTGCTCCCCGACCGGAGGCAGCCGGCGCCGCGCCCCGCGGCCTGCCGCCCACCCGGTCCCGCCCCGTTGCGTGACCAGCAGAAACGGTAGACATGACAGCGACACATCGCACGGTGTGCGTGGTAGGTGCCGGACCGCGTGGACTGTCCGTACTGGAGCGCCTGTGCGCCAACGCCCGCTCGCAGCCCCCGCACCACACCGTCCACATCCATGTGATCGACCCCTACCCGCCCGGGCCCGGCAAGGTGTGGCGCACCGACCAGTCCCCGCACCTGCTCATGAACACCGTGGCCGGCCAGATATCGGTGTTCACCGACGCCAGCGTCGACCTGCGCGGGCCCCTGGAGCCGGGGCCGAGCCTGCACGAGTGGGCCCGCGCGCTGGCCGCCGGCGAGATCGACGGCGCCCACCCCGCCGAAGTGCGCGAGCAGGCCCGCACGCTGGGCCCCGACACCTACCCCACCCGCGCCTTCTACGGCCACTACCTGCGCTGGGCCTACGACCGCATCGTGGCCGCCGCACCCGCCACCGTGCAGGTCACCGTCCACCGCGCCCTGGCCACCGCCCTGGACGAGGACGACACCATGGCCCCGGGCGCGCAGGGCGTCACCGCCCCGGGCACGGGGGACATCACCGGCCTGGGTGAGGAGGAGACCACGGCCTTGGGCGCGGGGGAGACCGCCGTCCTCGGCGCGGAGGGCATCACCACCCTGGGCGCGAAGGACACCACCGTCCTGAGCGAGGAGGGCACCGCCGCCCTGCGCAAGGAGGACGCCGCGGTCCTGAGTGCGGAGGGCGTCACCGTCCTGGGAGAGGAGGGCATCACCGCCCCGGGGGCGCAGAAGACCGCCGCCCCGAGCGCGGAGAACGCCACCGCCCCGGGCACGGGCGACGTCACCGGCCTGGGCGCGGAGGACATCGCCGCCCCGGGTGCAAAGGACACCCCCGGCCCCGGCCGCCAGCGCGTGACCCTGGGCGATGGCACCGTGCTGCGGGGCCTGGACGCGGTCATCCTGTGCCAGGGCCATCTGCCGGCCCTGGCCGACCGGACCGAGCGGGACTTCGCCGCCCGGGCCCGCACCGCGGGGCTGCGCCACATCGCGCCGGCCAACCCCGCCGACGTCGACCTGGACGTGCTGGCCCCGGGCAGCACCGTGCTGCTGCGCGGGCTGGGGCTGAACTTCTTCGACTACCTGGCCCAGCTCACCGCCGGCCGCGGCGGCACCTTCACCCGCGCCGGCGGCCGCCTCCTGTACCTGGCCTCCGGCCAGGAGCCCCGGCTGTGGGCCGGCTCCCGGCGCGGCATCCCCTACCAGGCCCGCGGCGAGAACGAGAAGGGCCCCCACGGCCGCCACGAACCGCTGCTGCTCACCCCCCGGCGCATCCGGGAACTGCGCGCCGCCCACCCGCACGGCCTGGACTTCCGGGCCGACCTGTGGCCGCTGATCTCCCGGGAGGCCGAGACCGTCTACTACACGAGCCTGCTCCGCTCGCGCGGGGACGCCGGCCGGGCGGCCCGCTTCCAGGACGACTACCTGGCCGCCGCGGCCGGGCAGGAGCAGACCGACGCCGTCCTGGAGGGCTACGGCATCGGCGACAAGGACCGCTTCGACTGGGACCTGCTGGCCCGCCCCTACCGCCACCGGCAGTTCACCGGCCCGCACGACTTCACCGGCTGGCTCCTGGACCACCTGCGCCAGGACGTCGCCGAGGCCCGCTCCGGCAACGTCAACGGCCCCCTCAAGGCGGCCCTGGACGTCCTCAGGGACCTGCGCAACGAGATCCGCCTGGCGGTCGACCACAACGGCCTGCACGGCGACTCCCACCGCACCGACCTGGACGCCTGGTACACGCCGCTGAACGCGCACCTCTCGATCGGCCCGCCGGCCCGCCGCGTCGAGGAGATGATCGCGCTGATCGAGGCCGGCGTGCTGCAGGTCGTCGGCCCCGGCCTGCGCGTCGACATCCACCAGGGCCGCTACGCCGTCCACTCCCCGCTGGTGCCCGGCTCGGCGCTGCACGTGGAGGCCCTCGTCGAGGCACGGCTGCCCGCGATCACGCTGCGCCGCACCGGCGACCGGCTGCTGCGGCAGCTGCGCGACAGCGGCCAGTGCACCGCCCACCGCATCCCCGCCCGCGGCCGGGACCCCTACGTGAGCGAGGGAGTGGCCGTCACCCGGCGCCCGTTCCACCTGATCGACGCGGCCGGGCGGGCCCACCCGCGCCGCTTCGCCTTCGGCGTGCCCACCGAGTCGGTGCACTGGGTGACGGCCGCGGGCATCCGCCCCGGCGTCAACTCGGTGACCCTCACCGACGCCGACGCCATCGCCCGCGCCGCCCTGACCACCACACCGCCCCCGCCCCACCCCGACGCACCGCCCCCGGCACAGGCCCTGTCACCGGACCCAGCACAGGCCCTGTCACCGTCACCAGCACCGCCCCCGGCACTGGCACCGGCCCGGCAAGCAGAGCAAGGAGCCACCCATGCCCACTGACCCCCCGCCTCCCACCAAGGCGGCACCCACCGCCAAGGCGCCCACAGCCAAGGCAGCACCCGCCGAGGCGCCCATAGCCAAGGCAGCCCCCGCCATGCCGGCGACGCTCACCGCCAAGGCGCCCCCCATCGCTGAGGCGATACCCCCCGCCGAGGCGCCCACGGCCAAGGCGGCACCTGCCATACACGCGGTGCCCATCGCCGAGGCGGCGCCCACCGCCAAGGCGGCGCCCAACGTCGAGGCGGCACCCGCCATGCCGACGGCACCCCCCGCCGAGACAGCCCCCGCCGAGGCACCACCGGCCAAAGCACCCCCCGTGCGGGCGGCACCGGCCATGCAGGCGGCACCCCCCGTGCGGTCAGCGCGGCTGGACTCCGGCCTGCTGGGGCCGGTCTGGGCGGACGCCCCCGTGGCGGATGCGGTGTCCGACGGCGCGTGGCTGCAGGCCATGCTGGATGCCGAGGCGGCCCTGAGCCGGGCCCAGGCCCGCCTGGGCACGGTGCCCGCGGCCGCCGCCCAGGCGATCACCGCCGCCGCCCGCGCCGAGCGCCTGGACCTGGCCGCGCTGGCCGCCGAGGCCCGCCAGTCCGCCAACCCGGTGGTCGCCCTGGTACGGGAGTTCACCGCGCTGGTGGCCGCCCAGGACCCGGACGCGGCCGCCTATGTGCACCGCGGCTCCACCAGCCAGGACATCTTCGACACCGCGGCCGTCCTGGTCGCCCACCGGGCGCTGCGCCTGATCCGCGCCGACCTGCACCGCATCCAGCAGGAGCTGGCCGTCCTGGCCCGCACCCACCGCGACACCCTGATGGCGGGCCGCACCCTGGCCCTGCACGCGGTGCCCACGACCTTCGGCTGCAAGGCGGCGGGCTGGCGCCATCTCGTTCTGGACGCGGCGGACCAGCTCACCGCGCTCAGCGCGCGCGGGCCGGTCCAGCTCGGCGGGGCCGCCGGCACCCTGGCCGGCTACCTCGAACACGCCCCGGGCGCCGACCCGGGCGCCTACACCGCGGCCCTCACCGAGGCGTTCGCGGACGAACTGGGGCTGTGCGCCCCGCTGTTGCCCTGGCATGTGCTGCGTACCCCCGTGGTGGAGCTGGCCCACGGGGCCGCGTTCACCTGCACCGCCCTGGGCAAGATCGCGGTGGATGTGCTGTCGCTGACCCGCACCGAGGTCGGCGAGGTCCACGAGCCGGCTCCCGCCGGGCGCGGCGCGTCCTCGGCGATGCCGCACAAACGCAATCCGGTGCTGGCCACCGCCATCCGCTCCGCCGCCCTGCAGGCACCGCAGCTGGCGGCGGGCGTGCTGGGCTGCATGCTGAGCGAGGACGAGCGCTCCGCCGGTGCCTGGCACGCCGAATGGGAGCCGCTGCGCGCCCTGCTGCGGCTGGCCGGGGGAGCGGCGCACCAGGCGGTGGAGCTGGTCTGCCACCTGTCGGTGGACGCCGGGCGGATGCGCGCCAACACCGACCTGACCGCGGGGCAGATCGTCTCCGAGCGGATCGCCGCCGCGCTGGCCCCGCTGCTGGGCAAGGCCGCCGCGCGCGAGGTGCTGAACGCGGCCTCCGCCCGGGCGGCACACACCGGCCGGCCGCTGGCCGAGGTCCTGGACCGCGACGAGCGGGCGGCGGCCGCCCTGAGCGGCGCCCCCCGTACCGACCTGTTCGCCCCCCAGGCCTACACCGGGGCCGCGGCCGCGCTGACCGAGCGCGCCCTGTCCCGCGCACCGCTTGCCGCGGGCCAGGAGCCCGCAGGCCCGGCGGCCGCCGCCGGCGACCACCACAGGTGAGCGCGGCGGCGGCCACCCCGGGCCACCGGCCCACGGCACAGCCACGGCGGACACAGGCACAGGCACAGGCACGGACACGGACACGGACGCAACGGGTGCGTACGGCCGGGACGGGCCGGCCCGGGGCCGGGTCTGGGTCCGGGGCGGTCAGCGCTGGCGCTGGAGAGCGATCTCAGTGAGCTCTTCTATGTCGAATTCCGAGCGCCCTGGGGTGCCGTAGCGGGTTATCTTGCCCCGGCTCACCCACTTGCGGATGGTCGCTTCGGACACACCCGTGGCCAGAGCGGCCACATTCGTGGGCACGAGCCGGTGGCGCGGGGGGCGGTTCATGCGGCGTCCTTCCGTTGCCGGTCCATGAGGTGTCGAATGGTGAGCAGTTCGCGCATTTCCCATGAATGTCCTGACGTACAGCCGATACGGCCGCGGACGGCCTTTGCGTGCCGCGGCGAGGTGTTGATCGTTCCCGGGCAGCCGTCCACGACGCACCCGATGACGGGCACCTCGTGCTCCTCGGATTCCGGGTCGATGGCGCGCAGCGATTCCATCTGGAGGCTCTCGACTTCATCGGCGAATTCAGCCGCCGGCGGCTGAGTGGTGAGCCAATCGAGATGGCTGATCAAAAAGCACGCGAGATGCGGAACGGAACGGCCGGGGGAGACGGCCCCGAGCTTTTCCGCAACGAAGCATGACCACGACTCAAGGATCCCGGAAATATTGTTCCTGGCATCGAGTGCGGAAATATTCAGGTGATCCCGCCTGCGGCTTCCCGACACCTTTGTCGGATTCCGCCGCCGGGACGTCGGAAGAATGTGGTGCAGTCCTTCCTGGTGGAGACCGGGAAGGGTGCGCAGGTTACGTTCCAGCTGCTCGGTGCAGGGGGTGCAGAGGACGGAACCGGCGACGGCGGGGACTTCCTGAGCATGGTTCCTGGGGCATGAGTGAAACTCCATTGAATCTCCTTCATGAGCGGACGCGCCCCGCACCCGGCCCGGAGCGCAGGGCTCCGTGCCGGATGCTGTAGTGAATGCTGGATCGATGGCCCCCGGGGGAGAGGGGGCATGGCCGGAGCCCCAGAAAATGGGCCGCTGAAAGACGCCGCGATGCGCGGGACGGTCTTTTAGGAAATTCCGGCGTACGAGATGGAACCGGCCCGCCGAGTGCAGGCCCCGATGTGCTCTCTGGATACGGCCGTCATGCGCCTTCCGTCCCCCCGTTGTTGCCCCGAATCCCACGGCCGCCTAGCCGCAGCCATGGGTGCACTCGGAGAGTTCCATGAGCGGTCGGGGAGTGTCAACGTGCGCCCCGCCGGGAAGAGAGCGGTAATCCGGCGGTGTGTAAATTTTTCATTTCGTAATCGATCTGCCCTAAAGGGGAACTCTAGATTCCTCTTTTCTGGAGGGAAACTCCAGGGGTTCTTCAGGCCGCCCGGCCCCCGCTGCCCGCCCCGCTCCCGGAGCAGGGCGGGCGCCGGGCCCGGAGCGGCAGCGGCGGCGGCCCGCCGGCCCCCGCCGCTGTTACCGCCCACCCCCGTGTTCGACTTCTACGCAAGGGAAAAGCTGTGGCTATGGAAATGGCCTGTATCGGTAGTGACCAGGAATTGGCCGCCTCGGCGCGCCGCACCCGTGAACAACTGCTGGAACGGATGGAGGGCCGTTTGCGGGCCTTCCTCCGCGCCGAGCACGCCTTATGGGCGGAGGTGAACGAACGGGCGGTCGGCGCCGTCGCGGCGCTCACCGACCTGGTCGCGGCGGGCGGCAAACGCATCCGGCCCGCCTTCTGCATCGCCGGCTACCTCGCCGCCGGCGGCGACCCGGACGATCCCGCGGTGGTGGCGGCCGCCGCCGCCCTGGAGATGCTGCACGCCTCGGCCCTCATCCACGACGACGTCATCGACGCCTCCAGCCACCGGCGCGGCCTGCCCACCGTGCACGCCCGGCACTCCGCGCTGCACGGCCGCAACGGCTGGCAGGGCGAGTCCCGCCGCTACGGCGAGGGCGTGGCCATCCTCGTCGGCGACCTGGCGCTGGTCTACTCCGAGCAGCTGATGGCCGCGGCGCCCCCCGCGGTCCTGCCGGTGTGGAGCACCCTGCGCTCGGAGCTGATGATCGGCCAGTACATGGACATGACCGCGGCCGCCGAGTTCCTGGTCGACCCCCGCCTCTCCCGCTGGATCGCCCTGGCCAAGTCCGGCCACTACACCATCCACCGCCCCCTGGTGGTGGGGGCGAGCGCGGCCGGGCGGGCCGATCTGGCCCCCGCCTTCGAAAAGTACGGCGAAGCGGTCGGCGAGGCCTTCCAGCTCCGCGACGACCTGCTGGACGCCTTCGGGGACTTCGCCGACACCGGCAAGCCCGCCGGCCTCGACTTCAGCCAGCACAAGATGACCCTGCTGCTGAGCTGGGCGATGCAGCGCGACGCCCGCATCCACAGCCTGATCACCGAACCCGGCCACACCCCCGACGAGGTGCGCCGCCGCCTCGCGGACACCGGGGTCCCCGACGACGTCGAAAAGCACATCGCCGGCCTCGTCGAACAGGGCTGCGAGGCCATCGCCGACGTCCCCATCGACCCGGTCTGGCGCACCGAACTGACCACCATGGCCACCCAGGCCGCCTACCGCACCACCTGACCCCACCGCCCCGCCCGCACGCCCCGAGGGGCCGGCCCCGGCCGCCCCCTCGGGGGGGAAAACCGGGCGCGGACCGGCCCCGCCCTGCCCCCGGTACGCCCCGGAGGCGGGGCGGGGCCCAGGCGCTCCCGGCGCGCCCGCAGTCCCAGCCCGGCCGCACTGCCGCCCCCGCCCGCACGCCCCGGAGGGGCGCCCCCTGGCCGCCTCCTCGGGGGAAACCGGCCGCCACCGGCCGCACCGGGCGCGGACCGCCCCAGCTCTGCCCCCGGTACGCACAGGAGGCGCGGGCCCCGGCCGCCGGCGCACCCGCAGTCCCAGCCCGGCCGCACCGGGCGCGGGCCGGCCCCGCCCTGTCCCCGGTACGGACAGGAGGCGGGGCGGGCCTCTGGCAGCTCCGGCGCGGCCGCAGTCCCAGCCCGGCCGCACTGCCGCCCCCGCCCGCACGCCCCCGAGGGGGCGCCCCCTGGCCGCCCCCTCGGGGGAAACCGGCCGCCACCGGGCGCGGACCGGCCCATCCCGCCCCCGGTACGCCCCGGAGGCGGGGCGGGGCCCCAGGCGCTCCCGGCGCGCCCGCAGCCCCAGCCCGGCTGCCCGCCATCGCGCCCGCACGCCCCGGAGGGCGGACCCCTGGCCGCCCCCTCGGGGGAAGCCGGCCGCACCGGGCGCGGACCGGCCCAGCTTTGCGCCCGGTACGCACGGGAGGCGGGGCGGGCCCCCAGTAGCCCCCGTACGCCCGCAGTCCCAGCCCGGCCGCACCGGGCGTGGACCAGCCCCGCCCCGCCCCGGTACGCACCGAAGGCGGGGCGAGCCCCGGCCGCCCCCGGCGCACCCGCAACTCCAAGACCCGCCACCCGGCCACGCCGCCACCCCGCCACCCTCCCCCCCACCCGATTCCGGCCAACTGCCGCCCGGCGGCGTACAGTTCGGCGCGGCGTGTCTGCCGCGGGTGTCTTTGGGAGAGCTCACCGCGGCGGATGCGCCGCCACCCAGCGCCGGGGGGCACCGGGGGCTCCGGGTGGCCGATGCGGGGGAGCGGTCGGCGGGCGCGGGGCGGTGGCGGGCGGGGGTGCTCGATGCGCGGCGGAGGGATCGTCGTGGGCGCCTTGAGGAGCGCTTGAAGCAGGCGGCCGCCCCAGGTGCCCGTGCGCCGCGGGACAGGGCCGTCACGAAGGGCCGGGACAGGGGCCCCACCAGGCAAGTCGGGCCCCGGGCGGGGCAGTTCGGGCCGGCCGGCGACCGGCCCGCGGGCGGGGGCGGCAGCGGCCGGGCGGGGGCGGGCAGTTGGGCGAAGAGTGCCGCACGGGCGGCCCCGCCCCGCATGATGCAACCACAAGCGCACCGGAAGGGCGGCCAAGATGAGTTCGGACGCACACGGGGTCGACGCGAGCGGCGGCCGCGGCCACGCCGTGGTGATCGGTTCGGGCTTCGCCGGGCTCACCGCGGCCCGGGCCCTGGCCAACTCCGTGGACCGGGTCACCGTGATCGAACGCGACCCGCTGCCGCCCGGCGCCGCCCGGCGCCCGGGCCTGGCCCAGGCCCGGCACACCCACACCCTGACCACCGCCGCCCAGCAGGGCCTGGAACAGCTCTTCCCCGGCATCGGCGGCGACCTGCGGCGCGCCGGCGCCGTCGAGGTCCGCCTGCCGGAGGACGCCCTGGTGCTGGGCCCGGCCGGCTGGCTGCCCCGCTTCACCTCGGGCCTGACGATGCTCAGCGCCGGCCGCGACCTGATCGACGCGGTGCTGCGCGAGCGGCTGCGCACCCAACCCGCGGTGCACTTCCTGCCCGGCCACGAGGTGCTGGCCCTGCAGCCCGACCGCCACGACACCGTCACCGGCGTGTGGGTGCGCGCCCGCAACCGCCGCCGCCCCGGCGGCTGGGACACCGAACACCTGATATCCGCCGACTTCGTGGTGGACGCCTCCGGACGCCACTCCCGCGCCCCGCACTGGCTGGCCGCACTGGGCTACGAGGCGCCGGCCGAGACGGTGGCCGCCACCGGCACCACGTACGTCTCCAGCGTGTTCGCCCCGCCCGTCGGCCACGTCGCCGACTGGCAGAGCCTGCTGCTCATGGCCGGCCCCGACAACCCCCGCCAGGGCACCCTCACCCCCATCGAGGGCGGCCGCTGGTCGGTGACGCTCACCCTGGCCCAGGGCGAACGGCCGCCCGCCGACCACGCGGGCCTGCTGCGCGCCGCGGGCCGGCTGCGCCACCCGCTGCTGCACGACCTCCTGCGGACCGCCACCCCGCTGGGCCCCGTCTACGCCGGCACCGGCACCGACAACCGCTGGCGCCACTACGAGAAACAGCGCCGCTGGCCCGACCAGTTCCTCGTCATCGGCGACGCCCTGGCAGCCGTGGACCCCGCCCACGGCCAGGGCATGACCCTGGCCGTGCAGGGCGCCCTGGTCCTGGACCACGTCCTGGCCGGCCACGGCACCACCGTCGGCCTGGCCTACCGGCTGCGCCGCGCGCTGGCCCACCGCCTGGCCCCCGCCTGGCAGGCCAGCACCCGCCACCTGCGCACCAGCACCGCCCCCGGCCCGCCGCGCGGCCTGCGCGCCCGCCTGGCGATGCGCTACACCGCCCGCCTGGCCGCCCGGGCGGCCACCGACCCGCACGCCGCGACCCGGCTGCTGGCCCGCCTGCAGGCGGCCGGCCCGCTGGCCGCCGTACCCCGCCCCCGCCCGCCGCGCACCGCCGCCCCGGCGCCGCCCGCGCCCGGCTGGCCGGCGCCGCCCAGCATCACCCACGGCGCCCACGCCCGCCGCCGCACCGCCCCCGCCCCGGCCGCCCCGCCCGCCATCGGCATCGCCACCGGCTCCGCCCGGCTGCACCCGGCCGGCTCCTCGGCGCAGTGGCCCGCCCCCGCCCCGGCCGGCGAGGGCCGCCACCCCTGAACCCGGGAGGCGGCCGCAGGCGCCCCAGGACGCCGACATAGGCTTCGGGCATGACAACAGCGCAGCAACTACCCGCTGTCAACGCCGACTTGAGCGGCCCCAGGGAGGCGCGCCACCCCAACTCCAGCCGCCCCTGCGCCCTGTTGGGCGCGCCCGGGACCACCGGGCGGCGGCACGACTCGAAACTCGCTCAAGAACCGGTGGAGTTGGGACCGGGTTCCGGCTCAAGCTCGGTTGTCCGGCCGCCACGGGTGTCGATAGCGTTCGACCCGCTTCAGGGCACGGGCCCGTTTGCGCCGCTGCAGGCCGCCCCCACCACCGGCCGTCCACCGGCCGGCGCGGGTGTGCCTGTGACCACTGAGCGGCGAGGGGAGGGCGCACGGGCATGAGCATCACCGAAGATGCGCCGCAGCGGGAGCGGACCAAGGCGCCGCAGGGCGAACGCATCGCCGACTGGGCGGACGGCCGGCTCGGGATCTACCAATGGCGCACCCTGATGCGCAAGGTCTTCCCCGAACACTGGTCCTTCATGTTCGGCGAGATCGCGCTCTACAGCTTCATCATCCTGATCCTCACCGGCCTGTACCTGACCATGTTCTTCAACCCGAGCATGGCCCACACCGTCTACGAGGGCCCGCACGTCCCGCTGCAGGGCGTGCAGATGTCGGAGGCCTACGCCTCCACCCTGCGCATCAGCTTCGAGGTGCGCGGCGGCCTGTTCATCCGCCAGCTGCACCACTGGGCGGCCCTGACCATGATCGCCGCGACGATGGCGCACACCCTGCGCCACTTCCTGACCGGCTCCTTCCGCAAGCCGCGCGAGCTGAACTGGCTGATCGGCGTGGTCCTGCTGGTCCTGGTCACCCTGGAGGGCTTCCTGGGCTACTCGCTGCCCGACGACCTCCTGTCGGGCACCGGCCTGCGCATCGCCGAGGGCGTCACCCTGGCCATCCCGCTGGTCGGCACCTACCTGACGATGTTCCTGTTCGGCGGCGAATTCCCCGCCACCGACGTCATCCCCCGCTTCTACAGCCTGCACATCCTGCTGCTGCCCGGCATCATGCTGGCCCTGGTCACCCTCCACCTGATCCTGGTCGTCTACCAGAAGCACACCCAGTTCCGCGGCCCGGCCCGCACCGAGAAGAACGTCGTGGGCCAGCCCCTGATGCCGCACTACGCGGCCAAGGCCGGCGGCTTCTTCTTCCTGGTCTCCGGCGTCCTGTGCCTGATGGCCGGCATCGCCCAGATCAACGCCGTATGGGTGTACGGGCCCTACCGGCCCGACCAGATCTCCCAGGGCTCCCAGCCCGACTGGTACATGGGCTTCCTCGAAGGAGCCCTGCGCGCCTTCCCCGCCTGGGAGTTCGCCGTCGCCGGCTACACCGTCAACATGGGTGTGCTGATCCCGGCCGTCGTCCTGCCCACCCTGCTGATCGGCATCGCCTGCCTGTGGCCGTTCATCGAGGCCTGGATCACCGGCGACAAGCGCGAGCACCACCTGCTGGACCGGCCCCGCGAGCAGCCCACCCGCACCGCGTTCGTCTGCTCCCTGGCCGCCTTCTACCTGGTGCTGTTCTTCGGCGGCGCCAACGACATCCTCGCCGAACGCTTCCACCTGTCCATGAACGCGATCACCTGGGCGGTACGCATCGGGGTGTTCGTCGTCCCCGCCGCGACCTACGTCATCACCAAGCGGATCTGCATCGGCCTGCAGCTGCGCGACCGCGACAAGCTCCTGCACGGCCGCGAGACCGGCCGCATCAAGCGGCTGCCGCACGGCGAGTTCATCGAGGTCCACGAGCGCCTGGACCGCGGACAGGAGTACATGCTGCTCTCGCGCGAGGTGCCCCGGGCGCTGCCCGCCCCGGTGCGCGAGGACCGCGACGGCGTGCCCAACCCGCGCTCGCGCAAGGACCTGCTGCGCCACAAGCTCAGCCGCTGGCTGTCCGACGGGCAGCTGGCCAACCCCACCCCGCAGGAGATGCAGCAGGCCCTGGAACACCTCGACCCCGCTTCCTCCAACGGCTACTCGCCCCAGCCCGACGCCGTGCAGGAGCGCGACCCCGACCAGCAGCAACTGCACTGACCCGGCGGCCACACGGCCGGACCACAGACAGCGGCGCGGGCGACCAGGGGACGGGTCACCCGCGCCGCCCCCATGCACCCCGCCACGCGGATGAGCGGCCCCCCACCCCACCAGCCCTCACGGCCCCCCGGGCCGAGCCCCACCGTCGGGACCAGCACCCACCGGACCGGCATCCACCGGACCGGCATCCACCGGACGCCGACACCCACCGACCACCTCCCGCCGACCACCTCCCGCCGGGCGACATCACCCCGCCCCAGCCGAGCCCCCCACACCACCGACACACCGAACCACCCGCCCTCGGCCCCATCCCCGAGCGCCCCGCCCCGTGCGCAAACCGGCCCCGCCCCTGCCGCCCGAACCCGCCACCACCCCCGGACGACCGCCAACCGGCAGCCCGGCCGGGAGCGTTGGCCCCGCCCGCCTCACCGGAGCGCCCACCCCGGCCCCAGCCCACGAGCGGCCCCCACCCCGCGCTCGCCCCCACCCCGGGCCCTGCCGCCCGAGCCTGCCGCGCTCCCTGGGCGGCCACCAACCAACTCCCTCCCGCGGCGAGTTGACCCACCCCGCACCACAAGATGCCCCCGCCCCCGCCCCCGGCCCCGGCCCCGGCCCCAGAGTGGCCCCCTCTGCCTCGTGCTCGACCCCACCCTGCTCCTGCCGCCGCCGCCCGAATCCCCGCACCTCCTGAGCAGCCGCCAACCCGCCAACCCCACAGGGCGAGTTGACCGCCGCCCACAAGGGGCGCCCGCTCCACCCCGCCTCCGGCAGCGCAAGCGGCCCCCACCCCGCTCCGGCCGCGCCCCACCCCCGACACGCCCCTGGGGGGCTCCCGGGCACCCGACCCGGCCCCCCCGGGGCCGGGTCGCCCGCCAACCAGGCGCCCCGCAAGGGCAGTTGCCCCCGCTCCGCATTGCCGATGGGCCCCGCCCCCGCCCCCTTCCCGCCCCGCCCGCGACCGGCGTCGGGGCCGGGGGGCCGGGGTGCGGGGAGCGGGGTGCATGCGCCTCCGTTTGGAGTGACCCACGTCACTTTGTAGGGGCCTTGGTGTGGGGCCCGGCCCGTGTCACTATTTCTGCAGACCTCCCCTGCCCAAAAGCCGTGCCCCCTCCGTGTCGGAGTGAGGAGCCCCTGGCCGCCGGGGAGTTGTCGCGCCGCACGGGCCCCGAGACCTTCTCCCAGCCAAGAGATCCCGGCCAAGAGGTCCCCGCCGGGAGCTTCCCGCCGGGAGCTTCCCGCCGGGAGCTGACCGGTGACGGGCCCGCGCCCCCCTCTGGCACCCCTCTGCGGGGACACCGGCCGATGCCGCCGTGTGCCCGCCGCCGCGCGGTGCCTTCGCGGCCCGGTGCAGGACCCCTTTCGCGCCCGCCCCGACCCGGCGCCTCCCGCCCCCAGCCCCACCGCGTCCGCGCGGCCCGCCGCGGCCCGCGCACGCCGTCCGAACAGGACGACCACCGCCCGGCGCCCGGGCCGCAGCCGCCTTGGGCGGGGCCCCCGGTGCGCCGCCGATACCCGTGCCGCCGCTCACCCGGGCGCCGAAGAATTCACCTATGGAGGAATGATGTCGGGAAACGCCGATCTGGCAGGTGTCTACGCTGCCGTTGAGGAATCCGCCGGGCTGCTGGACGTGACCTGCGCGCGCGAGAAGGTATGGCCCATCCTGGCCGCCTTCGAGGACGTGCTGCCCACCGCCGTGATCGCCTTCCGGGTGGCCACCAACGCCCGCCACGAGGGCGAGTTCGACTGCCGCTTCACCGTGCCCGGCAGCATCGACCCCTACGCCGTCGCCCTGGACAAGGGCCTGACCGGCCGCAGCGGCCACCCCATCGAGACGCTGCTCGCCGACGTGCAACAGCACTGCGCGGTCGACAGCTACGGCGTCGACTTCGGCGTCGTCGGCGGCTTCAAGAAGATCTGGGTGTACTTCCCCGGCGGCCGGCACGAGAGCCTCGCCCACCTCGGCGAGATCCCCTCCATGCCGCCCAGCCTGGCCGCCACCGAGAACTTCTTCGCCCGCTACGGCCTGGCCGACCAGGTGGACCTGATCGGCATCGACTACGCCAGCAAGACGATGAACGTGTACTTCGCCGCCTCGCCCGAGGTCGTCTCCGCCCCGACCGTCCTGGCCATGCACCGCGAGATCGGCCTGCCCGACCCCAGCGAGCAGATGCTCGACTTCTGCAGCCGGGCCTTCGGCGTCTACACCACCTTGAACTGGGAGTCCGCCAAGGTCGAGCGGATCGCCTACAGCGTCAAGACCGAGGACCCGCTGGAGCTCTCCGCCCGCCTCGGCGCCAAGGTCGAGCAGTTCCTCAAGAGCGTCCCCTACGGCATCGACACCCCCAAGATGGTCTACGCCGCGGTCACCGCCGGCGGCGAGGAGTACTACAAGCTCCAGTCCTACTACCAGTGGCGCACCGACAGCCGGCTGAACCTTTCGTACATCGGCGGCCGTTCCTGACCCGCACACCACCGCGCCCAGCCCGGCACCACCACTTCGAAAGGGACCAGCCGCAATGACAACTGAAGCCACCCTCGCGCGCTTTCGCGAATACATGGTGGGCCCCTCGCGGTTCATGAGCCTGCTGTCCGTCTTCGAGCTCGGCCTCGTCGACCGGCTGCGCGAGCGGCCCGGCCTGAGCGCCGCCGAGCTCGGCGAGGCCGTCGGCGCCAAGCCCGACGCGGTCGAACAGCTCCTGTTCCTGATGGTCAAGGAAGGCTTCGTCGCCCAGGACGAGGAGACGGGCGGCTACCGCCTGGACGCGCTCGCCGAGGTCGCCGAGAGCGACCTCAAGCGCGCCCTCACCTACATGAACATGATCAAGGTGGTGGCGCTGCGGCAGCTCTTCTACCTCACCGACAGCGTGCGCAGCGGCACCATCGTCGGCCTCAAGGAGCTCTACGGCGCCGGCGAGGGCACCCTGTACGACATCGTCGCCGACCACAGCGACCTCAACGACGCCTGGCTGACGCTGATGAACAACGTCACCGCCAACATCGACCCCTGGTTCTTCGCCAACATCGACGTCCCGGCCGGCGCCCAGGTCCTGGACGTGGCCGGCAACACCGGCCTCGGCGCGATCCACACCTACCGGCACAAGGCCTCCGAGGGGCTGAAGGTGACCACCTTCGACCTGCCGGAGAAGGAGCGCACCTGCCTGGAGAACTTCGAGAAGCACGGGGTGGCCGAGCACTGCTCCTTCATCGGCGGCAACGTCTTCGACGAGATCCCCAGGGGCTTCGACACCGTCCTGATCAAGCACTTCCTGGACATGTTCGACAAGGACGACGTCTTCACCATCCTCAAGGGCGTGCACCGCTCCCTGGAGCCGGGCGGCCAGGTCCACATCATGGTGCCGGTCTACCCCGAGGACATCCGGGACACCGACAACTACAACGTCGACTTCTTCCCGGCCTTCTTCATCGGCTGCACCATGGGCCAGGGCGGCCCGCAGAAGATGTCGACCTACCAGAGCTGGCTGGAGGAGTGCGGCTTCAAGGTCACCAAGGCCCTCACCAAGGACCCCGCCGAGGTGCCCCGCGACGTCATCCCCGTCCAGGCCATCCTGTGCGCCACCAAGATCTGACCGGCTGACCGGCTGACCGGCACCCGCACGGCACCCGTCCCTGCCCGCACCGGGCCCTGCTGCGAACACGCGCCGAGCGCACATGGAGGAGAGATGTCCCCAGAAACCGGCATCCAAGAGGTGTACGCGGCCATCGCCGCGGCGGCCCGGCTGGCGTCAGTGCCCTGCGCGCGCGAGAAGGTCCACCCCATCCTGAGCGCGTACGCCGACGGCCTGGACCGGGCCGGGGTCGTCTACAGCATCTCCACCAGCCAGAGCCCCCCGGCCGAGCTCGACTACACCGTCACCGTGCCGGCCGCCGGCCCGGACCCGTACGCCACCGCGGTGCGGCACGGCTTCATCGTCCCCGACGGCCATCCGGTCCACACGCTGCTCTCGCACCTGCAAAGCCGGTGCGAGATCAGCGAGTACCTCATCGACGGCGGCGTCGTGGGCGGCTTCAACAAGATCTACGCGCACTTCCCGCAGGACGTGCAGAAGATCTCCCGCCTCGCGGAGCTGCCCGGCATGCCGCCCGCCCTGGCCCGGTGCGCCGGGCTGCTGGAACGGCACGGCCTGAGCGACGTCGCGATGATCGGCATCGACTACCCGCGCCGCACCCTCAACCTGTACTTCACCCAGCTCTCCGAGCAGTGCCGGGCCCCGCAGACCCTCCTGTCCCTGCACCGCGAGATCGGCCTGCCCGCCCCCGGACAGCCGATGCTGGCCTTCGCCCGCCGCTCGTTCAGGATCTACACCACCCTCAGCTGGGACAGCGCCGGCATCGAGCGGATCTGCTACGCCCCGCCGCCCGCCCGCGGCTGGGACCCCGCGGCCCTGCCCGCCCCCGTCACCGCGCAGGTGCAGGCGTTCGTGGACGGCGCCCCGCGCGCCTACGAGGGCGAGCCCATCGTGATCGCGGCCGTCAAGTGGGCGCCCGAGGGCCACTACCTCAACCTCGGCCCCTACTACCAGCTCTCCCCGCTGATGCGGAAAGTGATCAGCGCGGTCCACAACAAAGAAATATGACGCCCCGCCACTCGTGAAGTGCCTGAGCCCGGACCGCGTCCGGCTCGGGCCCTTTCTTTGCGGCCCGCCCCCTAACCGCCCCAGGGGGCATTCCGCAGTGCTGCCACCGGTGCATGCCCCACCATGCCCATATTAAAGTTGAACGTTACACCGATCCATTGGTGTAACGTCAAAACGGTGTTGATTTGCTCTGTTGAATCAGGCAAGATCACTCAAGGCCGACAGGGGGGATCACTACGCCTGCCGCGTGTCCCCCCAATTCGCTTCACCAAACCTTCACCAAACACAGAAGGGGACACCCATGTCTGATTCCGCCACGGGTCAGGAATTCACCGACGCGGCCGAACTGCGCCGCCGCAACCGCGCCACCGTCGAGCAGTACATGCACACCCGCGGCCAGGACCGGCTGCGCCGGCACGAGCTGTTCACCGAGGACGGCCGCGGCGGCCTGTGGACCACCGACACCGGCTCCCCGGTGGAGACGGTGGGCCGCGACCGCCTGGCCGAGCACGCCGTGTGGTCCCTCAAGTGCTTCCCCGACTGGGAGTGGTACAACATCCAGATTTTCGAGACCCAGGACCCCAACCACATCTGGGTGGAATGCGACGGACGCGGAAAGATCTGCTTCGGCGATTACCCCGAGGGCTACTACGAAAACCACTTCCTGCATTCCTTCGAACTGGACAACGGAAAGATCAAGCGCAATCGCGAATTCATGAACCCGTTCCAGCAGCTGCGCGCGCTCGGCATTCCAGTCCCCGAGATCAAGCGCACCGGAATTCCCACCTGAGAATCACTTCACCGCTGGATCGGAGTACGTCATGGAAGACGTTATACGGGAGATTCGTATCCGCGGGGCACTGCAGCAACCCGACTGGAGCGACCTTTCCCAGCTGAACCGGGTGGGCGAGGCCCTTTCCGCCCGCCCGCCCCTCGTCCAGAGCGACGACCTGGCCACCCTGCGCACCCTGCTCGGCAAGGTCGCCCGCGGCCAGGCCATGGTCCTGCAGTCCGGCGACTGCGCCGAGGACCCCCAGGAATGCACCCCCCGCCACGTGGCCCGCAAGGCCGCCCTGCTCGACCTGCTGGCCGGCCAGCTCGGCCTGATCACCGGCAAGCCCGTCCTGCGCGTGGGACGCATCGCGGGCCAGTTCGCCAAGCCCCGCTCCAAGCCCACCGAAATCATCGACGGCCTCGAACTGCCCGTCTTCCGCGGCCACATGGTCAACGGCCCCGAACCCGACGCCGAAAGCCGCCGCCCCGACCCGCTCAGGATCCTCACCGGCTACATGGCCGCCGGCGACATCCTCGAACACCTCGGCTGGCGCGAACGGGCCGCCGGACGCGACGTCGTCGAACCCCTGGTGTGGACGAGCCACGAGGCGCTGCTCCTGGACTACGAGATGCCCATGCTGCGCACCGACGACAAGGGCCGCCTCTTTCTGGGCTCCACCCACTGGCCCTGGATCGGCGAGCGCACCCGGCAGGTCGAGGGCGCCCACGTGGCGCTGCTCGCCGAGGTGAGCAACCCGGTGGCCTGCAAGGTCGGACCCGCCATGGAGGCCGACGAACTGCTGGCGCTGTGCGAGAAGCTGGACCCCTGGCGCGACCCGGGCCGGCTCACATTGATCGCCCGGATGGGCGCGGACCAGGTCACCGAGCGCCTGCCCCGCCTGGTGGAAGCGGTCCGCGAGGCCGGCCACCCCGCGATCTGGCTCAGC
>NZ_JBFAHP010000064.1:0-25298 GCF_040654255.1 Streptomyces sp. NPDC050732 | reverse complement strand
CCGGCACGCCCTCCCCCAAGCTCTCGGCTGCGCTCGAGCAGGGGGGACCCCCATGCCGCACGGCGCCCCAGGACAGGTGGCTCCGCCACATGACCGGAGACGCCGCACGCCGATCGCACGCACCGAACGCCGCTGCGCCCGCGCTCCGCGCGAACGACGGGGGTTCAAAGACAGGCTCTCACGCCCCGTCGTCCGCCGACCAAGGGCGGAGCCAGCGCGGGTCGGGAGTGTCGCCGGAGCGTACGAAACGGACGTCGACGGAGAGGCGCATGGCGTCCGTCGCCGTGTCCAGGGACGCGTGGATGACGCGCGGCAGGTGCACCATGACGTCGCCCGCCGCGAAATCGGCCCACAGCCAGCGGCGGCCGAGCGTGCGGGCGGTCAGCTCCAGGTCGTGGCAGATCTGCCGGCGGTCACCGGGCCGGTCGGTCACGTCGCGCAGCGGGGCGTACTCCTCGGGCGGCAGCCGGTGGGAACCCTCCAGGTAGACCAGGGCGCCGGTGCGCGGCGGGCAGTCGCCGACGGGGATCCAGCAGGTGACGACGCGCGGGGAGCCCTGGTCCATGTAGTCGAAGTCGACGTGGGCGCGGGAGGCGCGCCGCGTGCCCCGGTGGAAGTGGCGCAGGATGCGGCGCGGCAGCATCTCCGCGTCGGCGTCGAGGAGTTGGGCGGCGAGGGCGGAGAGGACGGGGTCGGCGACGAAGCGGTCGAAGTGAGGGGAGCGCACGAACGCGTACGCCGGGTGCCCCGCCACCCCGTACTCCGGAACGCCCTCGGGCACCCGCCCGGAGAACACCCCGTCCTCGGCGCCGCTGCCCGGTGCGAGGAGGCCCGGCGGGAAGTGCGAGAAGTACGCGCCCCGCAGCCGCAGCACCTCCGCACGGTCGAGCAGACCGGGCAGATACAGATAGCCGTCCGCGTGCAGCCGTTCCCGCAGCGCGCCGGGGTCCCTCGGCGCCAGCAGGTCCGCGCTGGGGCGCAGGGGGCCGAAGAGCTCCGGCGTGAAGGGTATGGGTACGCCGTTCGACGACAGGTTCACGATGCGTGTCCCTCGATCCCTCGGTCGGTGACCGGCCGGTGGACCGGTCAGTAGACGCCTTCCACCGCCTCGTCGGCGGCCCCGGCCTCGCGGAAGGGCCGCACGGCGGCGACCCCGTCCCAGGGGAACCACGGGTGCGGCCCCGTCCTGACCGCGCTGTCCCGCTCCAGGAGATTGGGCAGGAAAAGGTCCTCCAGGAGCGTCGTGGCGCGTACGCGGCCCCGCTGTCCGACCTCGACCTCGCGCCACGGGTCGGCCGGGTCGACGACCGTCAGCACGGCGAAGGGCGGCGGCAGATGGTAGGAGTGCCCGGTGCCGCCCGGCACGTCCGGCGCGCCCGCCACCGCGCCCGCCGCCGCGTCGGCCTGGAGCGCGTGGCCGACCAGCGTGTTGCCGTAGGTGTCGATCCACTGCACCCCCGGCAGATGCTCCTCGCGCAGGAACTCGGCCTCGGCGGCGCTGCACGAGGTGCCCCCGGTGCACACGGCACGAATGCCGTACGTGTGCAGGGGGCGGGGCAGCCGCATCGCAAGCTCGACGAGCAGCCGCGAGGTCGTGAAGAGCAGCGCGGGGCGTTCGGCGGCCAGCAGGGCGAGCGTCTGGTCGATCAGGTGCGCGGTGTAGGCGCCGGCCTCGCCGCCCGAGCGCAGGGCGGCCTTCACCCAGCGCGGATCGAAGTCGATGGCGTGCACGGCACCCCGCCAGCTGTCGGCCAGACCCTCCACGAAGTGCCCGTAGGCGTGCGGCCCGCTCGGCGTCATCGCGAGCACGTCCCCGCCGGCCACGCCGCGCGCCTCCAGGACGGTCCGGTAGACCTCCACGTCGTACGCGAGGCGCGTGACGTTGACGATCCGGCAGGGAGCGCCCGTACTGCCACCGGTCTCAAAGACCCGGAAGGGGCGGTCGCGGTAGCCGCGCGGCCGCAGGTCGCGGGCGTGCGCGGCGCGCAGCTCGGCCTTGTCGAAGAGGCCGAAGCGCGTCAGGTCGGCGAAGCCGCCGATGTCCTCG
Source organism: Streptomyces sp. NPDC050732 (assembly GCF_040654255.1). Lineage (NCBI taxonomy): Bacteria > Bacillati > Actinomycetota > Actinomycetes > Kitasatosporales > Streptomycetaceae > Streptomyces > Streptomyces sp. NPDC050732. The sequence goes on along the minus strand of NZ_JBFAHP010000064.1, from coordinate 23,251 downwards.
ACCGGGTCGAAGCCGAGCTTGCCGCGCCGCGTGACCCAGAAGGGGCTGCCGGTCTCCGGGGCGAAGTGCCAGCGCATCATGCGGCGCGTCCACGTGTCGAGGTCCACTCCGAGCTCGGGGACGCGCTCGCGCAGCGTGTCGGACAGGGTGCCGAAGGCGGTGGTCATACGGGGCCTCGCTTCACCGGGCGGTACACGAACAGGGAGGCGGCGGTGATGGCCCGCACGGCCTCGGGGGAGGCGCTCAGGACGGCGGCGGAGGGGAAGGAGACCTCGTGGCCGATCAGCGGATGGGAAGGGGTGCTGTGCGTGAAGTGGCGCGCAAGCAAGGTGAGTTGGGGCAGCGCGTACACGTCGTTCGCCGCACTGGTCAGTACGGGCGGCCGGCGGGTCAGGACGCGGTCGCCGGGGCGGAGGCGGTCGCGGACGGCGCGTGCCGCGTGCTCCGCCGCGCCCGGTTCGCGGAAGGCCGTCAGGGGCCAGGCGCCGTCCGGGGGCAGGGCGTCGAGGGCGGCGGCCAGCGCGGGGGCGAGCTGCTGTGCCGCGCCGGGTTCCTCGCACACGACAGTGTGTACGTTGCTGCAGAACCGCCCCGAGTCCGCCGCCACCAAGGGCAGCAGCCACGCCACCGCCTCGTCGGCCGGCATCCCTCGCGGCACCAGCGCGCAGCCCCGGCCGGGGCCGTGCAGAGTGAGCGCGGGGGAAGCGCGGAGCGTCGCGGCGAGTCCGGCACCGCCGTAGACGACGTGCCGGTCGGTGAGCCGCAACAGCCCTGGCAACGCGCGCTGTTCGGCGGGGTACAGGCCGATGCGGGCCGGGGGCCAGCCGACCGCGAGCAGCGCGGCGACGAGCCGGGCCGCGGAGAGCGGTTCGCGGCGGCTCGGCCGCAGCCACACGCCCGCAGAGCGCTCGGCCTGGTCGCAGACGGACTCCAGGCAGGTGAAGGTGTTGCCCGGCAGTGCGACGAGGGCGAGCCGCCCGTCGGGCTCGGGTGGGTCACCGCGCTTCAGGAGGTGGTCCCGCAGCATCGCGCACCACCGGTCGACCAGCGGGCCCGGCAGCCCCGCGCTCTCCCACAGTGCCGTACGGAAGTCCTCGGCGCTCTGCTCACCGACGCCTCCCACGGTGACGGTGCCGCTGCCGAACAACTCCAGGGCTTCGAGCAGTAGTTGGCGGCGTCCGGTGAGGAGGGGCAGGGCGGGCAGGGTGCTGTCCCACCACCGCCGGTCCGCGTCGGCGACGATCTCCGGGACCAGGGCGAGTTCCCGCCCCGCGGGGCCGGGCAGGGGAGCCCGGTCCAGGGAAGTCCGCCACTCGCCCCGGCGGAACGCGCGGAGCACGGCGGTCACGGCAGCTCGCTGCGGAGCGCGGCGACCACACGTAGCTGATCGGCCTCCGTGAGGGACGGGTACAGCGGCAGGGCGATGTGGTGCCGTGCGAACCAGCGGGCCCGATGGAAGGGGCCGTCCGCGGCGTCCTGCCGACGCTGCGACGCGAATTGGGGGTGGTCGCACAGCAGATGGTCGTAGACCTCGCCCGCCAGGGACACGCCGTGCCGCTTCCGGAGCCGCTTCTTCAGGAGCGGGCGGTCCAGCGGCGCGTCGGGGTGCAAGTAGGCGAGGTACTTGTAGTAGTTGCTGCCCGCCGCCGCGGGCACGGTGTGCGGCCGGACCCCGGGCACGTCGGCGAGCAGCGCGTCGTACCGGGCGGCGAGCGCACGGCGTGCGGCGAGGGTGCGGGAGAAGCGCTCCAGGTCCACCGTGCCGACGGCGGCGTGCAGTTCGCTCAGCCGCCAGTTGCCGCCGGGCCGGTCGTGCAGCGTGGAGCCCGGGGCGCTCTTTCCGTGGTCGCGCCAGCGCCGCACCTGCTCCAGGTCGGCCGCCGACGCGGCGGACAGCAGCCCGCCCTCACCGCTGATCGCGACCTTCGTCGGGAAGAAGGAGAAGGCGCCGAACCGGCCGAAGCCACCGGCCGGGCGCCGGTCGAGCGTGGCGCCGAAGGCGTGCGCGGCGTCCTCCACGACGGGGATGCCGCGCTGCTCGCACTGCGCGAGCAGCGCGTCGAGCGAGGGGGCGACGATGCCGCCGATGTGCACCGGCAGGACGGCGGCGGTGTCGGGGTGCCGGTCGAGGGCGGCACGCAGGGCGTCCGGGTCCATGCCGAGGCCGTCGAGCTCGATGTCGACGAAGCGCACGGCCGCCCCGGCGCGCACGGCGGCGGCCGCCGTCGCGAAGAACGTGTTGACCGGCACGAGCACCGTGCGGCCCGCCACCCCGATGACGCGCAGCGCGATCTCCAGGGCCGCCGAGCCGGAGGCGACCGCTGCCGCGTCCGCGCCGGTCCAGGGGCGGGCGAGCTCCTCGAAGCGGGCCACCTGCGGGCCCTGCGTGAGGATGCCCGAGGCGAGCGCGGCGTCGACCCGGTCGAGCACGGCGCGCCGCTCGGACACCTCGAAGTGAATGCGCTGGGCCGGGACTTGGGGACCCCGGGCGGCAGGCTCGGCGAGCGTGCGGGTGAAGAAGTCCGCCGCGTGGCCGACGTGCGTGCCGTGCCCCATGGGGAGCCCGTGGACCTCCGCCTCGGCCCCGGCGGCCGCGTACGCCTCGCGGACCGTGTCCGCCGCCGCGCGCGCGTCGGCGGGTTCCAGGTAGGAGTCGGCCGTGCCGTACTGGAGCTGGAGCGGCGCCGGGGCGAGGGCGCCGTACAGGTCGGGCAGGTCGGCGTACTCCAGGATGCCGGGGAGCACGGCCCCCTCGTGGCCGGTCAACAGCCGTTCGTACAGGGCCTGGTAGCTGCCGACATGACTGGCCGCGCAGAGCGGGACGCCCTCGCGCCCGCAGAGCAGCGCGGTGTGCAGGGCGACGGCCGCGCCGAGGCTGTGGCCGAACAGGCCGACGCGGCGCGGGTCGACGAGCGGGTGGGCGGTGAGGACGTCGAGCGCGCCCAGGGCGTCACCGGTGAGGGCACCGAGCAGGGAGCGTCCTGTGAGGGCGAATGCGTGGGCGAGCAGCGTCCCTTCGTCCCGTCCTGCCCGGCGCCCGGCGTCCAGGGCGCCGCCGATGCCGTGGTCGAAGGAGAGCGTGACGAAACCGGCGTGCGCCAGCTGCTCGGCGACGTTGCGGTCGGGGTGGTCGGGGGGTACGTCGCCGGTGAGCTGGTCCAGGCGGGCGTTCTTGCCGCCGAGGACGAGGACGGCGGGTCCGGGCGGGGCGGTCGGCGCGGCGTCCGTCGGTGCGAGAAGGGTGCCGTGAAAGGAGCTGCGAACGGACGATTCGAGCAGGAGCCGCTCGCGGTGCAGACCGTCACGCACGGAGACGGTCGTCTCGGCGATGGTGAGCGGGGCCCGTTCGACACGGGCCAGCCGCTCGACGACGGCTCGCACCCGGCGGGCCCGCACGGCGTGCTCCTCGGCACTCTTGTCGTGGCTCTTGTCGTGGCTCTTCTCGTGGCTCTTCGAGTGGCGCAGGGCGGGCTCGGCGGCGAGGAGCCCGCGGAGGTGACGTAGCTGCATGCGCCCGGCTCAGACGAAGTCGCCGTGCAGGGTGCTCGGCACTTCCAGCGCGTAGGCGTCCAGCGCCTCGTCGAGTTTGATCTGGCCGCGTTTGAGGAGTTCCAGGAGCTCGTTCTGCGGGCGGTAGAAGCACGACTTGCACAGGTCGGTCCTGCGCGGGTTGGAGGCTTCCCACTCGGCGCGCGGTCCGCCCTCCAATACTTCCCCGTATCCCTGTTCGACGACATTGCCGATCAGATAGCGGCTGTTGAGATGCACCTGCGGGCACGGATAGAGATTTCCGTCGGCGCCGACGGCCGTGACGAAACGGCTGTAGTGGCAGCGCTCGAAGTCGCCCTCGACCTCTTCCACCTGGTCCATCGGGCCGCGGTCCAGTTTCGGCACGGACACTTCGAAGGCGTCCGTGGAGAGCGTGGCGGCGTGGCGGAGGGATTCGGAGATCTCCGGCAGCACGGATTCGATGGTCTCGTGGCCGAGCGCGCTGTAGAACTCGGGCTCGAAACGCACGTAATGCGCGCCGGACTCCCGGGCGATGCGGGCCGCCTCCACGATCTCGCGGTAGTTCTGCAGGGTGATGACGTAGTTGAAGCCGATGCGGAAGTCCGGGGCGGCGGCGTTCTCCCGCAGCCTGCCGACCGAGCCGATGAACTTCGAGAACGTCTGCTCACGGTCCCGCGTGATGTCGTCGAAGGTGGCTTCCGTGCCGGCGTTCAGTCCGATGCGGACCCAGGTGTGCGTCTCGGCGACACAGTCGGCGACCTTCGGCCGGCCGAGGCGCGAGCCGTTGGTGATCAGCCCGATGCGCAGTCCGGCCGCGTGTCCGGCGCGGCAGATCTCCGCGTACCCGGGGTGGATGGTGCACTCGCCGCTGCCGCAGAACGTGACGGCGCGCCCTTCGTTCGCGGCGAATTCGCGGAGCAGCGTGACCGCCTTCTCGGTGGCGATCGAGTCCTTGAACGAGAACAGGTCGTAGAACTGCTCTTCGTTGGGCGAGTGGAAGTTGCAGAAATTGCACCGCATATTGCAGGCGCCCATGATGCCGATCCGCATGTGGACCGGCTTGATCTCCTCGCCCGCGACGAAGCGTTGCAGCAATTCGCCGTGCGCGAGGACCTTCTGCGGCGAATGGGCCTGGTCGAGACTGACGATCGGCAGGCCTTCTGGATTCCGGGGGGCCGCCATTCCGATGTCGCCGGTACCAGCCTTGCCGTCCACAGCTTTGCTGTCCACGAGCCCCCCACGCATGATCGATGTGCGGTGTGGTTCTTCGAGCGGTGCTGGGGACATTAGGGAGCCGCACAAAGGCTGTCAATGGGTCTAGACAACCCGATGGTTGATGGCGGAATCAGGCACGCCGGTCTGTCGGAAGAGCCGCCCGACGTGGTAATCGAGGACGCCTCGCACCTCGGTCAGGGAGCGCCGGCCGTGCACCACGTCCATGCCGAGTCCCGTCGCGCCCGACACCAGCAGATCCGCCTCGTGGCGCGGATCCAGGCCGACGGCGGTGGTGCCCGCCGCCGCGCCCGCCGTGATGAGATCCGCGACGAGCTTCTCCAGCGGCTGCTCGTCGTGCAGGAAGACCGCCGCGAGCTCCGGGTCGGTGAGGCTGCGGGCGTAGTAGGCGGCGAACACCCGCAGCGCGTCGGCCCGTTGGGCGTCAAGAGGCAGAAACTCGTCAAGTACGGCACGCAACAGGGTGCGTGGGTCCGAGGGGTCCGCGGGCATCCGGGAGCGTGCGCCGCGCTCGTTGTCCTCGTGCAGCAGGCGCAGGGCGAAGACGAGGAGGTGGTGCTTGCTGTCGAAGTGGTACTGCACGACACGCAGGGAGACCCCCGCCTCGGCCGCGATCTCGCGCATGCTCGCCGCGTCCAGGCCCCGCTCGGCGGCGATGCGCCACACGGCCTCGGCGATCAGGCGGCGCCTGCGCGCCCGTGTCTCCGAGGGCCGGGCCCGCGCCTCGGCGGGGACGGGTACGGGAGGGTTCTTGCGGCGGCGGTAGGCCCGGGCCTGGCAGCTCCGCGAGCAGTAGACGGCGGGCCGGCCGCGCCGCCCGGCGGGCAGCGCGGCGCCGCACATCCGGCACCCCGGCACACTCTTTTCGTCACGCACGCTCTCCATCGTAGGCCGTGAAAAGTGTGACGTAATAGCAGGTCGGGGGCGGTGCGGGAGGCTTTTCGGCTCGCCGTCGCTGATACGTTCGTAACGTGAAATACGACATCCTGCAGATTCTCGGTGCCGTACTGACGGTCGCCTTCGGCCAAGGCGCGATCCGGCTCCTGATGGACCACGACAACTCCGGCCTTCTCGGGTGGCTGCCCGGCGGCTTCACCGTGCTGATCATCGTGTACGTCGCGCTGACCGCCGTCGGCGTCCTGCTCGCGGGCCGGTCCCACGCGCGGGCGAAGGAGCTCGGGCGCCGCGGCTAGCGGGAGAGACAGCCGCGGGGTCAGCGTGACTGGAGCGACTCGGTGATCGTGGTCGTCACGGCGGTCTTCTCGATGCCGAGGCCCGAGAGCGGGCCCGTGCCGTCCTCGTGCTCCAGGAGCGCCAGCAACAGGTGTTCCGTGCCGACATAGTTGTGCCCGAGCCGCAGCGCCTCGCGGAAGGTCAGCTCAAGCACCTTGCGCGACGCGGCGTCGTACGGAACGAGGGCCGGCACTTCGGCGGCCGGCGCGGGCAGCGCCTCGACGGCCGCGGCGCGCACGTCGTCCAGGCAGACGCCCTGCGTGGTGATCGCCCGGGGGCCCACCGCGGCCGGCTCGCTGAGCAGGCCCAGAAGCAGGTGCTCGGTGCGGATCTCGGCGTGCCGCGCGGTCTTGGCCTCCTCGTGCGCGGCCATCAGCGTCTTCTTGGCGCGCTCGGTGAAGCGGCTGAAGCCCTGGCTGGGGTCGAGGTCCGACGGCTCGCCCTGCTTCTTGGGGACGAACCGCTTCTGGGCCGCCTGCCGGGTGACGCCCATGCTCCGGCCGATGTCGGTCCACGAAGCGCCCGAGCGCCGGGCCTGGTCCACGAAGTGGCCGATGAGGTGGTCGGCGATGTCGCCGAGGTGATCGGCGGCGATCACCGCGTCGGAGAGCTGGTCGAGGGCGTCCGTGTGGACCTTCTTGATGGCCTCGATGAGGTCGTCGAGGCGGACCGGGGGAGGAGGTGTGGTGCCGTCGGGAAGCGTCATGCGGCAACCGTAGGTTGACACTCTGAGGGTGTCAACCTGTGGTTGTCACCGCGTGGGGGCGGCGAGGCGGAGGGGTGAACTCCCTTGCTGCGCGCCTGAGTCCAGATGTCCGGCACGGCGGACGCCCACACCCCGCCGGCCCGCACTGTGGTGCCCGCGACCATGGGAGGGGCCGCCCCCGTCTCTCTAGCGTTCCGGGCATGACGAGCGAACACTTCACGGGTCGTACCGTCCTCGTGACCGGGGGCGGGAGCGGCATCGGGCGGGCCTGCGCCGAGGCGTTCGCCGCCGCCGGTGCCCTGGTCCACGTCGTCGACGTCGACGCGGAGTCGGCCAAGGCGGTGGCCGGCGCCGTCGGCGGCGTCCCGCACGGCGTGGACCTCACCGACGCGGACGCGATCCCGGGCCTGCCCGCCGCCGTCGACATCCTGGTCAACAGCGCGGGAACCCAGCACGTCGCCCCCATCGAGGAGTTCGACCCCGCCCGCTTCGAACTGATCCAGCGCCTGATGGTCACCGCGCCCTTCCTGCTGCTGAGGCACTGCCTGCCGCACATGTACCGGCGGCGCTGGGGCCGGGTGGTGAACATCTCCAGCGTGCACGGAGTGCGGGCCAGCCCCTTCAAGTCCGCGTACGTCGCCGCCAAGCACGGCCTGGAGGGGCTCAGCAAGGTCGCCGCCCTGGAAGGCGCAGCGCACGGCGTCACCAGCAACTGCGTCAACCCCGGCTACGTCCGTACGCCGCTGGTCGAGGGCCAGATCGCCGACCAGGCCGCCGTGCACGGCGTCGCTCCGCAGGACGTCGTCACGGATGTCCTGCTCGACCGGTCCGCGATCAAGCGGCTCATCGAGCCGTCGGAGGTCGCCGCCGTCGCCCGCTGGCTCTGCGGACCGGACACGGGGTACGTCACCGGAGCCTCGCTCGCCGTGGACGGTGGCTGGGGGGCGAGCTGACAGCCCCTGAAACGGCACAGGTTCCGAGCCCCCCGGACTGCCCGAGGAAAACCCTGGGTTCGGCCGCCGGCCGAAGTGGTTGAACAGCGGAACCAACGGTTCACGCGCCCCGCGTTCGAGGGCGTACGCCCCGTCCGCCCCGCCCACCACGGAGATCCCGGTCGCCCACCCCGGCCCCCGGCCCCGGACCCCAGGGTTTTCACGGTCGCCCCCGCCCGTGTACGGGTCCATGGTGTACTCACGGTCGCGGAGCCGCGGCGGACCTGAAAACACCGAATCGGGGGGAAGAGCCGGTGACCGGACGTACTACGGGGGTGTACGCACGGGTGGTCCGCTCAGGATCGGGGGAGCGACCGTCGCGAGGGCGGGGGACGGGGGTGCCCGACGGCACCCCCGCTCGGGTGCGGGACATCTTCAGGATCGGGCGCACTCCACTGCCGCGAGTGCGGCTCTGGGGTGCCGGACGGCGGCGTGAAGTGGGCCTGGTACTCGTACAGTTCAGCCCCGACGGCCCGGTCGACGACCGGACCGCCTACGCCCTCGTCGGGGGCACGGGCACGGACGCCGGGCGAAGCGAGTGCCCGAGGGCGGACGGCCGATGAAGCCCGCCGAAGAAGCCCTCGGAGAGACCATGGCCACCGGAGCGGCCGAGATTCATCGTGCAGCCGAGGTTCATCGGGCGGCCGGAGTTCACCGAGCGGCCGGCACCGTCCTGGTGGTCGGCAGCGGCGCCCAGGAGTACCGCGAGCACCTGCTGAGGTCGGCCGCGCTCCGCGCCGACCTCTGGCTGCTCGACGCGGCGGCCCCCACCTGGCAGGCCCCGCACCTCACGGGGTCGACCGAGCTCGACCCCGGGGACCCGCACGCCCTGATCCGCGCGGCCCGCGCCGTCGCCGAGGTCAGGAAGGTGCGCGGCGTCCTCTGCCACGAGGAGGCGCTGATCCTGCCCGCGGCCCGGCTCGCCGAGGCCCTCGACGTGCCGGGGCCGTCCCTGACCGCCGTGCGCAACTGCCGCGACAAGCACCGCACCCGCGCCCTGCTGCGCGACGCCGGGCTCCCGCAGCCCCGGCACGCCGTGGTCGCCGACCTCGCGGAGGCGGCCGCTGCGGCCGAGTGGATCGGCTACCCCGTGGTGGTCAAGCCCCGCGGCCTCGGCTCCGGCAGAGGTGTCGCACTGGTCCGCTCGGCAGCGGAACTCAGGGGCCTGTTCGCCGAGGCGCGGGCGGCGCACTGGCCGGGCGTCCCGACGTACCGCGTGGGCATCCTCGTCGAGGAGTACCTGGACGGGCCCGAGATCAGTGTCGACGGCGTGGTCCACGAAGGCCGCTACACGCCCCTCTTCCTCGCCCGCAGGCTCTCCGGCAAGGAGGGCGCCCTCTCCCCGTACTTCGAGGAGACCGGCCACCTGGTGAGCGCCGGCGACCCGCTCCTCGACGACCCGGCGCTGCGCTGGGTGCTCGCCAAGACCCACCGCGTGCTCGGCGTCACCGACACCATGACGCACGCCCAAGTGCGCCTGACCGCGCGGGGGTTCGTCGTCGTCGAGGTCAACGGACGGCTCGGCGGCGACCTCATCCCGTACCTCGGTCACCTGGCGACGGGCATCGACCCGGGCCTGGTCGCCGTGGACGCCGCCCTGCGCGTTCCGCCCCGCCTCACGCCCGACAGGTCCCGCACCGCCGGCATCCGGTTCCTCCACCCGCAGGAGCACTGCCGGGTGGAACACGTGACCGTACCCGAGGCCGACGCGGCCAAGGGACTGCTGCGGGCCGTGGCCCTCGCGGCGCCCGGCGACGAGCGCGGGATGCCGCCTTTGGACCATCTCCAGCGGTACGCCTATGTCCTGTGCGAGGCTGGCACGCCCGCCGAATGCGCCGCCCGCCTGGACGCGGCGGCCGACCGAGTGCGCCTGTCCGCACGCCCGTTGACCATGGCGCCGGACGAACGAGCCGCTTCGTGAGACCCGAGACATCCGCGAAATCCGTGAGATCCGTGAGAGAAGAGCCGACATCAGAGAAGAGATGACGAACAGCGAGCCCGGCGCGGACGGCGACACCGGCACCGGCACCAGCACCGGCACCGGCACCGACTGGTACGAGCAGTCGGGCGTGCGCAGCGGCCCCCACCGCACCGTGGTGGGCCCCCTGGACCCCGCGACCAGGCTCTTCCCGCCCCACCTGGTGCCGTACTGGAGCCACCCGCTGGTCCGTGCCCTCCCCGACCGGCGCCGCCACGAACTCCTGGCCCGGCACCTCTACCACTACCTCACGTTCACGGCCCACTTCGAGACCCGCGTGGTCAACCGCGCCACCGAGCGCATAGCGGACGGCCGCGCCGGGCTCGCGCTGCCCGCGTCGGTGCGCCTGGACGCGTACCGCATCTACTGCGACGAGGGCTACCACGCCCTCTTCAGCCTCGACCTCGTCGAGCAGCTCGCCGAGGCGACCGGCATCCCGCCGCTGCCCTACGCCTTCGACCCGTTCCTGCGCCAGCTCGACGGCATAGGCTCGGAACTCCTGCCGGGAGAGCCGCTGTTGGCGCAGCTGCTCCAGGTCGTCGTCTTCGAGACGCTCGTCACGCCGGCCCTGAACGAAGTCCCTGGAGACCGTTCGGTGCTGCCCGTCGTGCGTGACGTCGTCCGCGACCACGCGCGGGACGAGGACCACCACCACGTCTACTTCTCCCGCTTCTTCGAACGGCTGTGGGGCGACCTGCCGACGCCGCTCAAGCGGCGCGCGGCCCGCTGTCTGCCCGAGCTGATCATCGCCGGCGTCACGCCCGACCTGCGGCCGGTGGGCGCCGCGCTGACCGTCGCGGGGCTCCGTGCCGACGCCGTGCGGCAGGTCATCGCGGACAGTTACCGCACCCGGCGGAGCGGGGACGCGCTCCGGTCCGCCGCGATCCACACCGTCCGGCTCTTCCGGGACGCCGGGGCCCTCGAACTCCCCGGCGCCGCCGAGGCGTTCGCCGCGGCGGGCCTGCTCCCCGGCCCGGCTGCCCCGCCGTCATCGCCCGCACCACCCAGGGAACCGTGACCGGCGGCACGGTACGCAGGCGCTCAGACCCCCGAGACCTCCGAGGCCTGGGCGAGCAGCCGGACCAGCTGCGCCCTGCGGTGCACCCCGTCGAGCTTGCGGTAGATGTTGCTCAGGTGGAACTCGACGGTCTTGACGCTCAGGAAGAGCCGCTCCGCCACCTCGTGGTTCGTGAGGCCCCGGCCGACCACCAGCGCGACCTGCAGCTCCTGCGGCGTCAGCCGCTCCAGCGGCGCCCGCTCCGGGCGCACTTCGGTGCCGCCCGCGGCGTGCAGCTCGGCCGCCACCCGCGCCGCCCACCCGGCGGCGCCGAGCCGCTCGAACGTGGCGAGTGCCCGCTCCAGGAGGCGCCGTGCCTCGCTGCGCCTGCCCTGCCTGCGCAGCTGCTCGGCCCAGGCGAATTCGGTCCGCCCGCGCTCGAAGGGCACCGGGCGCTCGGCGAGCAGTGCCAGGGAGCGCCTCATGTGCCGCGACGCCGTCTCCGGGTCGCCCGGTTCGAGCAGTCCGCGGCAGCGGGCCGCCGCCCCCGCGGTGACGGGCCGGTGGCCGCGTCCCGCCTCGTACTCCAGGACGTCGAGGACCTCGCGCGCCTCGTCGGTCCTGTGCAGGTGGACGTACGCGTCCGCGAGGTCGGCCGCCCACGTCAGATACAGGCCGTCGCCCCGCCCGTGCCGCTGGGAGAAGGCCCGCACCTCCTCCAGGTGGTGCACGGCCTCCTCGAAGCGGCCGAGGCCCAGCTCCAGGAGGCCGAGTCCGCCGAGCGCCCGTGCCGCGTCCATCTGCAGCTCGGTGGAGGCGGCCCACTCCATGGCCTGCGCGGCGTGCCGCCGGCAGTCCTCCTCGCGGTTCAGGACGGCCTCGGTCTTGACCAGGGCGGCGAGTCCGCGCGACACCTCGATCAGCTGGCCGCTGGCCTCGGCGAGCCGCACCGCCTCGTCGGCGTGGGCGAGCGACGTCGTCCAGCGGCCCCGCCAGAACTCGACGACCGACAGCGTGCACAGGAGGTGCGAGAGCAGCCCCACGGCGCTGGAGCTCCGCGCGGTGTACGCGGCCCGGTCCAGCATGCTGTGCGCCTCGTCGAGTTCCTCGGCGGCGAGGTGGCACAGGCCGCCCACCCCGGCGAGCGGGTAGGGGAAGGTCGGGTCGGGCGAGGCGAGGGGTTCCGCCAGCTCGCGCAGGAGCGCGCGGCCCGCCTCCGCGTCGCCGCCGAGCAGCAGGACCAGGGTGCGCAGGAGCCGTACGGGCAGCAGCGTCTCGTGCGCGGAGTCGGCGAGGGCCATCGCCGCGGCCGAGGTGCCGCGGGCCGCGGTGAGGTCGCCGACGGCGAGCTCGGTGAGGGCGATGCCGCCGAGCATGATCGCGGCGAGCGCCGGGTCGACCTTCTCCGCCTCGTCGACGGCGGACCTCAGCAGCTCGCGCGAGCGGGTCGGACGGCCGCGCTGCACGTCCAGGTAGCAGCGGAGCTGCCGGATGTCGAGCTGGGTGCCGAGCTGTTCGGCGTGCTCCAGGGCGCGGTCCAGGATCGTGGCCGCCTCGTTCAGCGACCCGGCCGCCTGGGAGGCGCGGGCCGCGCACAGCAGCCGCTCCGCCTTGTGCTGCCCCGCCGGGGTGAAGCGCGCGGCCCGCTCGTACAGCCGTGAGGCGAGCGGGTACGCGAGGGTTTCGGGGGCTCCGGATGCGGCGTTCTCCAGGAGGGACGCCACGTGTTCGTCCGGCTCGGCGCCCGAGGCGGCCAGGTGCCAGGCGTACTGCTCCAGGGCGGGGGCGGTCGCTCCTTGCAGGGAGCGGGCGATGGCGTGGTGGGCGCGGCGCCTGCGCACGGGTGTCGCGCCGTGGTAGACCGCCGACCGGACCAGCGGGTGCCGGAAGGCGTAGCCGTCGCGTTCCTCGACGACCAGGCCGGCTTCCTCGGCGGCTTCCAGGGATTCGTAACTGAGTCCGTGTGCCCGCAGTGCCGCCTCGGTGCCCGCGAGCGGCCGGGTGCCGAGGACGGCAAGCAGCAGCATGGCGTCCTGTGCCTCCGAGGGCAGCCGGGCCACGGCGCTGCCGAAGGTGTGGGCCAGCATCTCGCCGATGGGCAGGGGCGCTCCGGAGCCTTCGCCGTCGTCGTCCCCGGCGCCGCTGCCCGCCAGCAGGGCGGGGAGTTCGATGAGGGCGAGGGGGTTGCCGCGCGCCTCCGCGAGGAGCCGGGCCGCCTCCTGCTCGGTGAGTTCGGCGGTGCCTTCCTCGGCCATCAGCCGGTGCGCGGACTCGGGATCGAGGCCGGTGAGGGTGAACGTCTCGACGGAGGCGAGCCGGGACACGGCCTCCTCCGATTCGTCGCGTGCGGTGAACAGCACGACGACGCCCTCGCGGCCCAGCCTGCGGGTGGCGAAGGCGAGCGCGTCCAGGGAGTACGGGTCGAGCCAGTGCGCGTCGTCGACGGTGACCAGGACCGGGCCGTCCTCGGCGAGCGCGCCGAGCAGGCTGAGCGTGCCCGCGGCCACCGCGAACCGGTCCTGGGCGACGGCGGGTCCGAGCGCGAGCGCGCCGGTGAGCGCGGCGGCCTGCCGCTCCGGTATGCGGTCGAGGAAGTGCAGGACGGGCCGGAGCAGATCGGCGAGGCCCACATACGGCAGGTCGGACTCGACCTCGACGCCGCGGGTGCCGAGCCGCAGCAGGTCGTCTGCCTGCTCGGCGACGTAGCCCACGAGGCTGGTCTTGCCGATGCCGGCTTCGCCGCGGATGAGCAGGGCGCCGCTCTCGCCCCCGCGTGCCTTGTCGATGAGAGCGAGAAGACGAGCGCATTCCGCGGAACGCCCCAGGAGCATGCGTAAAGCGTACCGGCGGTACATGACTTCGGAGAGGCGTGGAAGGGGACGTTTCTTTTCTTGTCGGGCCGCGCCTCTGTCAACCGTCGCCGCCCCTCGCTACCCTCCGCGCATGATTCCCACGGTGGTCTGGGGCACCGGCAATGTCGGCCGTGCGGCCCTTCGCGCCGTCGAGGCCCATCCTGATCTGACGCTCGCGGCCGTGCTGGTGCACAACCCCGCGAAGGCCGGCCGCGACGCGGGCGAACTGGCGGGACTCGGGCGGAAGTTGGGTGTGGCGGCCTCGGACGACGTCGGGGCGGTCCTCGCCGCCCGGCCGCGCGCCGTGGTGTACGCGGCCTCCGGCGATCTGCGCCCCGACGACGCGCTCGCCGATGTCGTCAGGGCAGTGCGGGCCGGAGCCGTGGTGGTCACTCCCGCGCTGTACGCGCTCTACGACCGCCTCGGCGCACCGGCGGAGTTCCGGGATCCGGTGCTCGCGGCCGTCGCGGAGGGCGGCGGCTCGCTCTTCGTCTCCGGCGTGGACCCCGGCTGGGCCAACGACGTCCTGCCGCTCCTGGTGAGCGGCCTCGGGTCCACCGTCGACGCCATCCGCTGCCAGGAGATCTTCGACTACTCGACGTACGACCAGGAGGACTCGGTCCGCCATCTGATCGGCATGGGGCATCCGATGGAGTACGAGCCGCCGATGCTGGCGCCCTCGGTCCCGACGATGGTGTGGGGCGGGCAGATCAGGCTGATGGCGCGAGCGCTTGGCGTACAACTCGACGAGGTGGACGAGACGTTGGAGCGCCGCCCGCTCGACGAGGCGGTGCGCACGCGGACGATGGGCGATTTCGCCGCGGGCACCCAGGGGGCCGTGCGCTTCGAGGTGCGGGGCATCGTCGAGGGCGAACCGCGCATCGTCATCGAGCACGTCACCCGCATCCACCCGTCCTGCGCGCGGGACTGGCCGAGCCCGCCCGACGGGGGCGACGGCGCCCACCGTGTGATCGTCGAGGGCCGTCCGCGTGTGGAGGTGACGGTCGAGGCCACCGACGAGGACGAGAACCGTTCGGCGGGCGGCAACGCCACGGCGGTGGGCCGCCTGGTGAACGCCGTCGACTGGCTCGTGAACGCCGAACCGGGTCTCTACGACGCGCTCGACGTCCCGTTGCGCCCGGCAGCCGGCCGACTGGGAAGGAAGTGACCCGTGAGCGGACCCCTGCGCATCGACATCCCCGAGGGCCAGGACGCGATCCCCTACGTGTGGGGCGACATGGTGCCCGGGATAGGGGCGGCCGCGTCGAACTTCTCACTCGCCGTGTACGCCCATACGACCCTGGGGCTGCGGGAGTTCGAGGCCGCGCGCCTTCGCATTGCCCAGATCAACGGCTGTGTGTTCTGCCTGGACTGGCGCACCGAGCGCGACGGACGGAAGGTCGAGGACGGCTTCGCCGACGCGGTGACCCAGTGGCGCACCACCGACGCCTTCGACGACCGCACGAGGCTGGCCGCGGAGTACGCCGAACGGTACGCCCTGGACCACCACAACCTCGACGACGTGTTCTGGGCGCGGATGACCGCGCACTACAGCCAGGCCGAGATCGTGGAGCTGAGCATGAGCATCGGGTCGTGGCTCGCCTTCGGCCGGCTCAATCACGTGCTCGGCCTCGACACGGTGTGCGTGCTGCCTACAGGTCGACAGCGATGATCTTCTCGATGTTCCGTTCGGCGAGCGCAGTGATGGTGACGAACGGGTTGACGCTGGTGTTGCCGGGAATCAGGGCGCCGTCGATGACGTAGAGCCCCGGATGGCCGTGCAGACGACCGTAGTTGTCGGTTGCCTTGCCGAGTACCGCCCCTCCGAGCGGGTGGTACGTGAGGTGGTCGCCCCAGATCTTGTACGTGCCGAAGAGGTCGGTCCGGTAGATCGTCCCCTCCTTGGCGTTGATCTTGTCGAAGATGGTCTTGGCCGCGTCGATCGACGGCTGTTTCCAGGCGGTCTGCCAGTTCAGTTCGGCCCGGTTCGCGGCGGGGTTCCAGGTGAAGTCGGCGCGGTGCGGGTTCTTGGTGATCGACAGGTAGAACGAGGCGTACGTCTCGATGCCGGTGGGCAGCGGCGCGACCTCGGTGAAGGCGCCGCCCGCGGCCCAGTTGTCGATGCCGGCCGTGGGGATGGACGACTGGAGCTTCCCTGTCGCGTCCCACATGTGGTTGGCGCGGCCGCACATGACGTTTCCGTTGTCGCCCCAGCCCCTGCCGATCTCGCCGTTGAGGCGGGGCAGGGCGCCGGTGGCCTTCAGCTTGACCAGGAGCTTGCTGGTGCCGACGCTGCCGGCGGCGAAGAAGACGCGGTCGGCGGTGACGGACGTGGTGGCGGTGGTGTCACCGCTGGTGCTGATCCGGTCGATGGTGACGGTGTAGCCGCCGCCGGCCGCCGGGGCGACCGAGGTGACCTTGTGCAGCGGGGAGACGGTGACCCGCCCGGTCGCCCTGGCGCGGGCCAGGTAGGTCTGCTGCAGGGACTTCTTGCCGTGGTTGTTGCCGTAGAGGATCTCGCCCGCGAGCGCGGACTTCGGGACGGTGCCCGCGGCCTCCTTCTTCATGTAGTCCCAGTCGTAGACGTCGGGCACGAAGACGAACCCGAAGCCGGAGCGCTGTGCGTGCTTGCGGCCGACCCGGGCGTACTGATAGCACTCGGCCGTCTCGAACCAGTCGGGGTCGATGGTGCTCACGCCGAGGGCGGCGTTGGCACGCGGGTAGTACGTGCCGTACATCTCGCCCGCGTCGACCGTGGGCAGGACGGCGGCGAAGTTCTCGCGCCGGGGCGTGACCGCCATGCCGCCGTTGACGAGCGAGCCGCCGCCGACGCCGCGGCCCTGGTAGACGGTGATGCCGCCGAACTCCTCGGCGTCCAGGATGCCGGTGTGGCGGGGGACGTTCTTGTCGAGCGGGAAGCCGAGGAAGTTGCTGAGGGGCTGCTTCGTCCTGGTGCGCAGCCAGTAGGAACGGATGTCCGGGCTCGTGGTGTTGGCGAATATCTTGCCGTCGGAGCCCGCGGTGTCCCAGGCCATGCCCATCTCGACCATGTGCACGTCGACGCCCGCCTCGGCGAGCCGCAGGGCGGCCACGGAGCCGCCGTACCCGGTGCCGATCACCAGGGCGGGGACGCGGGCGGCGTCGACCGCGCGGGCCGGCACGGCGTGGCCCGCGAGCGCGACGGCACCAAGAATAGAACCTGTTCCTGCAAGAAATTTTCGGCGTGACACCCCATCAGATAGCGTTCTGGGCTTGGGTGTAGTGCTCATGTGACCTTCCTCACTCTTGGCTGAATCGAAACGAGTTCTACTGCGGGCCGCAGTGGAAGTCACGCCATACCTAAAAGTAACTTCTGTCCGATCTTGCCCCCCCTCGTGTCGGCCGCTCACACCACCGGCGGCACAACCATGGTGCTCCGCCATATACGCCACTGATCTGCGGTTTCCTACCTTGTGCCGGTACGGAAGCGTCCCCGCGGAATGACTGGAAGTGGTGCACATGGCCTCGCAAGGAACCGCCCCACCCGCCCGCACCGGAATCGTCCGGATCGTGGCGGCGAGCCTCGTCGGCACCACCATCGAGTGGTACGACTTCTTCCTCTACGGCTCGGCGGCCGCGCTGGTCTTCAACAGCCTCTTCTTCCCGTCGAGCGACCCCCTGGTCGGCACGCTGCTCTCGTTCCTCACCTACGCGGTGGGCTTCGCGGCACGCCCCCTCGGCGGCCTCGTCTTCGGACACTACGGCGACCGGCTGGGCCGCAAGAAGCTGCTCGTCATCAGCCTGCTGATGATGGGCGGCGCCACCTTCGCGATGGGCCTCCTCCCCACCCACGCGACCATCGGCGTCGGCGCGCCCGTCCTGCTCACCGTGTTGCGCCTCGTGCAGGGCTTCGCCCTCGGCGGCGAGTGGGGCGGCGCCGTCCTCCTCGTCTCCGAGCACGGCGGCGACAGGAACCGCGGCTTCTGGGCCTCCTGGCCGCAGGCCGGCGCGCCCGGCGGCAACCTGCTGGCCACCGGAGTGCTCGCGCTGCTCGCCGCCGTCCAGTCCGAGGAAGCCTTCCTCGCCTGGGGCTGGCGCGTGCCCTTCCTGCTCTCCGGCGTACTCGTGATGATCGGCCTGTGGATCCGCATCTCCGTCAGCGAGTCACCGGTCTTCCTGGCGGCGCAGGAGAAGGCGGCGGCCGCCGAGGCAGCGGGGGAGCGGGAGAAGCCGCCCGTGGTCGAGGTGTTCCGCAAGAGCCGGCGCGAGGTGCTCACCGCCATCGGCGTCCGCTTCGGCGAGAACATCTCCTACTACATCCTCACGGCCTTCGTCCTCGTCTACGTCACCGTCCACCTCGACCTGCCCAAGAGCGACGCCCTCAACGCGGTGCTCATCGGCTCCGCGTTCCACTTCGTCACCATCCCCCTGTGGGGCGCGCTCTCCGACCGCGTCGGGCGCCGCCCGGTCACCCTGATCGGCGCCCTCGGCATGGCCGGCTGGGCCTTCGCCTTCTTCGCGCTCGTCGACTCCCGCTCCTTCCCCGTCATCGCGCTCGCCGTCACCGTCGGGCTGCTCTTCCACGGCGCGATGTACGGGCCCCAGGCCGCGTTCATCTCCGAGATGTTCGACACCAAGGTCCGCTACTCCGGCGCCTCGATGGGCTCCCAGCTCGCCTCCATCATCGGCGGGGCGCTCGCCCCGATCATCGCCGTGGAGCTCCTCAGGGACTACGACTCGGCGCTGCCCGTCGCCCTCTACATGTCCGCCGCCGCCCTCGTCACCGCGGTGACCGTGCGCTTCGCCAGGGAGACCAGGGGACGGGACCTGGCCGCGGACGAGACCGGCGGGCCCGCCCCGCACCCGCTGCCCGAGCGCGAGGACTCCGTACCGCTCGGCGGCTGACCCCCCGCCGCCACGGCCCGACCCCGGATACGCGGCAGGGGCAGCCGCTCCCGCGCATCCGGGTCCAGGCCATCGACCGCACCCACCCCGCCGGGAGACCATCGCCCCATGCTCCCCACCACCGAGGGCGCGGACCACGCCGAACCCCGGGCGGGCCTGCGCACCCTCCTCGACCTCCTCGACCGGGGCGCGCCCGCCGAGGAGTTCGCGCGCCCCGCGGCCCGCGCCCGCGAGGCAGGCGCCGCACCCGGCGACCTCGCCGCACTCGACGAGGCCACCGACGTCGCGCTCCGCATCCACCGCACCCTGGGCACGCACCGCCGCCGCGAGGCCGAACTGACCGCCCTCTTCGACACCGCGAGCGACCTCGCCGCGCTCCGCGACCCGGACGCCGTCCTGCGCGCCATCGTGCGCCGCGCCAAACTGCTCCTCGGTACGGACGTCACATACCTCTCGCTCAACGACGAGGCGGCGGGCGACACCTACATGCGGGTGACCGACGGCAGTGTCGCCGCCGCCTTCCAGCAGCTGCGGCTCGGCATGGGCGAGGGGCTCGGCGGCCTCGTCGCCCAGACCGCCCGCCCCTACGTCACCGGCGACTACCAACAGGACCCCCGCTTCCACCACACCGACGCCATCGACAGCGCCGTCCTCCAAGAGGGGCTGCGAGCCATCCTCGGCGTACCGCTGCGCCTCGGCGCGCGCGTCATCGGAGTGCTGTACGCCGCCGACCGCGCCGCCCGCGAGTTCGCCACCGAGGAGATCGTGCTGCTCTCCTCCCTCGCCGACCACGCCGCCATCGCCATCGACGGCGCCCGCCTCCTGGAGGAGACCCGCGCCGCGCTCGTCGACCTCAACGCCGCCACCGAGACCATCCGCGCCCACAGCAGGGCCATGCGCCGCGCCGAGCAGGCCCACGACCAGCTCACCGACCTCGTGCTGCGCGGCGGCGGCGCCGAGGAGGTCGCCGACGGCATCGCGGCCCTCCTCGACGGCGGCGTCCTCATCCACGACGCCGACGGCGTCGAACTCGCCCGCACCGGCACCGGGCCCCTGCCACCGCCCGCCCCCGCCGTGGCCGCCTCGCGCGCCAGCGGCCGCGCCGTCCCGCAGGACGGCACCTGGGTGTGCGCGGTCCTCGCGGGACCCGAACTCCTCGGCAGCATCGCCCTGACCGGCCGCGCCGAACTCGCCGACACCGACCGGCGGTTGTTCGAGCGGGCGGGCGTCGTCACCGCGCTGCTCCTGATGCTGCGCCGGTCCGTCGCCGAGACCGAGGACCGGGTGCGCGGCGAGCTCCTAGGCGACCTGCTCGCCCCCTCCGGCGACCCGGCCGCCCTGGCGAGCCGCGCCCGCCGCCTCGGTGTCCGGCTCGACCGCCCGCACGCGGTGTTCGTCGCCCACACCGAGAGCGCTCCCCGGCCCCGGCTGCTCGCCGCCGCGCACCGCACCGCCCGCACCCACAGCGGCCTGGCCGGACTGCACCACGACGACGTCGTCATCGTGACCCCCGCCGAGACCCCGGGCACCGACGCCCCGACGCTCGCCGCCACCCTGGGCCACTCCGTGGGCGCCCCGGTCACCGTGGGCGCCGCGGGCCCCGCCGCCGGACCCGCCGGGCTGCCCGCCGCCCACGCCGAGGCCCTGCGCTGCCTCTCCGCGCTGCGGGCGCTCGGCCACACCGGGCACGGCGCGGCCCTCGCGGACCTCGGCTTCGTCGGCCTGCTCATCGGCGAACAGGCCGACCTCGGCGGCTACGTCCGGGCCACGCTCGGCCCCGTCCTCGACTACGACGCCGAACGCGGCACGGAGTTGGTGCGCACCCTGGAGGCGTACTTCGGCAAGGACCGCAGCCTCACCAAGGCCAAGACGGCCCTGCACGTCCACGTGAACACGGTCGTGCAGCGGCTGGAACGCGTGGCGCGGCTCCTCGGCGACGACTGGAACACGCCCGCCCGCACCCTGGAGATCCAACTGGCCCTGCGACTGCACCGGTTGACACCGCCGGAGTGAGTGACGGGGTGAGTGCCGGGGTGAGTGCCGGGCCGACTTGTCACAGCCGCGACTGTTGGATCCGTCATACAAGCGACCTACCCTGGAACCGCCTGAAAGGGAGTCGCATGAGCGGACGCATCGAGATCGAGCGCACCGGCACCAATGCACGACCTGCACGGCCCACCAAAGGGGAGCGGGTCGCCGACTGGGCGGACGGACGGCTCGGCATCCACACCCTGGCCAAGAGCCAGATGCGCAAGATCTTTCCCGACCACTGGTCGTTCATGTTCGGGGAGATCTGCCTCTACAGCTTCATCATCCTGATCCTCACCGGCACCTATCTGACCCTCTTCTTCGACCCGAGCATGTCCGAGGTCGCCTACGACGGGCCGTACGTGCCGCTCAAGGGGCTCATGGTGTCCCGGGCGTACGAATCCACGGTGGACATCAGCATGGAGGTGCGCGGCGGCCTGCTGATCCGGCAGATCCACCACTGGGCCGCGCTCGTCTTCGTCGCAGGGATGCTCGTGCACATGATGCGGGTGTTCTTCACCGGGGCGTACCGCAAGCCGCGCGAACTCAACTGGCTGTTCGGCTGGACCCTGCTGTTCCTCGGCATCCTCACCGGCCTGACCGGCTACTCGCTCCCCGACGACATGCTCTCCGGCACCGGCATCCGCTTCATGCAGGGCGCCATCCTCTCCGTCCCCGTCGTGGGGACGTACCTCTCCTTCTTCCTGTTCGGCGGGGAGTTCCCGGGGGAGGACATCATCCCGCGGTTCTACCCGATCCACGTGCTGCTGCTCCCGGGCATCATGCTGGGGCTCGTCGTCGCCCACCTGATCCTGGTCTTCTACCACAAGCACACCCAGTTCGCCGGGCCCGGCAGGACCGAGAAGAACGTCGTCGGCGCGCCGTTGCTGCCCGTCTACATCGCCAAGGCGGGCGGCTTCTTCTTCCTCGTCTTCGGCGTGCTCGCGTTCATGGGCGCGGTCGCCTCCATCAACCCGGTCTGGGCGATCGGCCCCTACCGCCCCGACCTGGTCTCCACCGGCGCTCAACCCGACTGGTACCTCGGCTTCTCCGAGGGGCTGATCCGGGTGATGCCCGCCTGGGAGATCAACGCCTGGGGACACACGCTCAACCTGGGCGTCTTCATCCCCTTCTCGCTCTTCCCGCTCATCCTCCTGGCGATCGGCGTCTATCCGTTCATCGAGGCGTGGATCAAGGGCGACAAGCGGGAGCACCACATCGCGGACCGGCCGCGCAACGCGCCGGTGCGCACCGGTCTCGGCGTCGCCTGGCTCGCGCTGTTCGGCGTGCTGATGATCGGCGGCGGCAACGACATCTGGGCCACCCACTTCCACCTCTCCATCAACGCGCTCACCTGGTTCGTGCGGATCGGCTCCTTCGTCGTGCCCGTCCTCGCGTTCGTCGTCACCCACCGCATCTGCCTCGGGCTGCAGCGCAGGGACCACGAGAAGGTGCTGCACGGCCGGGAGACCGGCACCATCAAACGCCTCCCGCACGGCGAGTACGTCGAGATCCACGAACCGCTCACGCAGGCCGAGCTGTTCCGCCTGACCGCCCACGAACAGCCCGTGCCCTACCGGATCGGCCCGGTCGTCGACGCCAACGGAGTGATCCGCAAGGTGCGCGTCTCCGAACGCCTCCGCGCCCGCCTGGCCCGCGCCATGTACGGCCCCAAGGCACAGGTGCCGAAGGCGACACCGGAGGAGTACCTCGCGATCCAGCGGGGGGAGGACGATCACCACCGGCTCGGTTAGCCTCACACGGTGATGGCATCCGAGAAGACTCCCCAGCTGCTCGCGATCAGCGACCTGCACGTGGCGTACGCGGAGAACAGGAAGTACGTCGAGACCATCCGGCCCCACACCGACGAGGACTGGCTGATCGTCGCCGGTGACGTCGCCGAGCGCATGGCCGACATCGAGTGGGCGCTGCGCACGCTCGCCGGCCGCTTCGCCAAGGTGGTGTGGTCACCGGGCAACCACGAACTGTGGACGCCGAAGGACGACCCGGTCCAGCTCCGCGGCGAGGAGCGGTACCAGCACCTGGTCGCGCTCTGCCGCGAGTTGGGGGTCGTCACCCCCGAGGACCCCTACCCCGTGTGGCGCGGCCCGGGCGGCCCGGTCCTGGTCGCCCCGCTCTTCCTCCTCTACGACTACACTTTCCGCCCCGAGGGCACGCACACCAAGGAGCAGGCGCTGGAGGTCGCCCACGAGGCGGGCGTCGTCTGCACCGACGAGTACTTCCTGCACCCCGACCCGTACGCCACCCGCGACGACTGGTCCCGCGCCCGCGTCAAGCACACCGAGGAGCGGCTCGCCGAGCGGCCCGCGGGCATGCCCACGATCCTGATCAACCACTGGCCGCTGATCCGCGAACCCCTGCGGATCCTGCGCTACCCCGAGTTCGCCCTGTGGTGCGGCACCGAGCGCACCGCCGACTGGCACGTGAAGTACGAGGCGGCCGCCGTCGTCTACGGCCACCTGCACATCCCGCGCACCACCGTGCACGACGGGGTGCCGCACATCGAGGCGTCCGTCGGCTACCCGCGGGAGTGGCGCAGGGACTTCCATCCCGATCCGCATCTGCGGCAGATCCTGCCGGTGCCGCCCACCGAAGCCTGACGGGCGGCTCCGGAAGGCTCTCAGAGCCTGTCTTTGAACCCCCGCCTGCGCCCCGACGCTCGGCACGCACCCTCGCCGCACGGCGTCCCCGGACAGGTGGCTCCGCCACATGACCGGAGACGCCGCACGCGATCGCACGCTTCCCCAAGCTCTCGGCTCCGCTTGAGCAGGGGAGGCCCCAATCCGCCGCTGCGCCCGCGCTCCGCGCGAACGACGG
>NZ_JBFAHP010000063.1:0-25577 GCF_040654255.1 Streptomyces sp. NPDC050732 | reverse complement strand
GGGCGTCGCAGGGCACAACCCACCCGCCCGCCCCTACTTCCGCTGGACGTCGCGGGGCAAACGGGTGGGTGGGTGGGGAACATCCGCCGCGAAGCGGCGGGCTTGGGGTTCCTGCTCCGGCGGGGCGTCGCGGGCGGGCCCCCACCCGCCCCCCCCTGGGGCCCCGGGCAGGACCGGGAAGGGGAGTCGGAGTCGGGCCGACCGGGTTACGGGCCGGGCCAGAGGCCTGTTTTCGTTAGGCCGAGGAGGTCGATCGCGTTGCGGCGGACGATGCGGTCCACGACGTCGGGGGGGAGGTGACCCATCTGCGCCTCCCCGACCTCGCGGGACTTGGGCCAGGTCGAATCGGAGTGCGGATAGTCCGTCTCGTACAGGACGTTCCCGACCCCGATGGAGTCGAGGTTCAAGAGTCCGAACGCGTCGTCGAAGAAGCAACCGAAGACGTGCGAGGCGAAGAGCTCGGACGGCGGCCGCGTGACCTTGTCGGCGACCCCGCCCCACCCCCGGTTCTCCTCCCAGACGACGTCCGCGCGCTCCAGGATGTAGGGGATCCAGCCGATCTGCCCCTCCGCGTACATGACCTTCAGATTCGGGAAGCGTTCGAACTTGCCGCTCATCAGCCAGTCGACCATCGAGAAGCAGCAGTTGGCGAAGGTGATGGTGGAGCCGACGGCGGGCGGCGCGTCCGCCGACGTGGACGGCATCTTGCTGGACGAGCCGATGTGCATGGCGACGACCGTGCCGGTCTCGTCGCAGGCGCGCAGGAAGGGGTCCCACTCGTCGGTGTGGATGGAGGGGAGCCCGAGGTGGGGCGGGATCTCGGAGAAGGCGACCGCCCGCACCCCGCGCGCGGCGTTCCGGCGCACCTCGGCGGCGGCGAGCTCGGCGTCCCAGAGAGGGATGAGGGTCAGCGGTATGAGGCGGCCGGCCGCCTCGGGGCCGCACCATTCCTCCACCATCCAGTCGTTGTACGCCCGGACGCCGAGCAGCCCGAGCTCCCGGTCCTTGGCCTCGGTGAACGTCTGGCCGCAGAAGCGCGGGAAGGTGGGGAAGCAGAGGGCGGACTGGACGTGGTTGACGTCCATGTCGGCGAGCCGGTCGGGGACGGAGAAGGAGCCGGGGCGCATCTGCTCGTACGTGATGACCTCAAGGCGGATCTCGTCCCTGGCGTAGCCCACCGCGGTGTCGAGGCGGGTGAGGGGGCGGTGCAGGTCCTCGTAGATCCACCAGTCCCCGATGGGTCCGTCCTCTCCTTTCTCTCCCATGACGGGGGCGAACTTTCCACCCAGGAAGGACATTTCCCTCAGGGGTGCGCGGACGATCCTGGGGCCGCGGTCGCGGTACTTGGACGGGAGCCGGTCCCGCCAGACGTGGGGGGGTTCGACCGTGTGGTCGTCCACCGAGATGATCTTCGGGAAGGCCTCCGGGACGGTCTCCGAGCTCTCCATGGTCTCCATGAGGCCAACGGTAGCGCTCATCTGACGGCCCGTCAGCTACTCGTACGCGGACGGCTGTGCGGACGGCTGCGCGGACGGCCCCACGGGCAACCGCGCGGACGACCGCGCGTGCGGCCCCGCGGCCCGTGGCGGGAAAGCGATGCGGAATGTCGTGCGAGGACCCTGTGAGAGCCGTCTCCCACGGCTGACGCATCCGCCATGGACAAGGCAAACTGGCGGGGTGCAAGAACCGGCACGACGGACCGGGCGGAACCGGGCACGGCGGGCCGGGCAGAACCGAACGACCGCAGGGCATACGCACCACCGCGGGCGGGCAGACCCGCGACCGGCATGATTGGGAACGGCAGGGCGGCAGGGGGAGCGATGGTCGATGTACCGCGAGTACCGGAGCAGCGGCGTCCGGCCTCGGGGAACACCCCCGAGGAGCGGACCGAGGGGCACCCCCCCGAGGTCCGGACGTCGCGCTTCAGCGTGCTCGGACCGGTGCGCGCGTGGCACGGCTCGGAACAGCTCAACACCGGATCCCCCCAGCAGAGGGCGCTGCTCGCGGCCCTCCTGCTGCGGGACGGCCGCACGGCCACGGCGTCGGAACTGATCGACGCGCTCTGGGGCGAGGAGCCGCCGTCGCAGGCACTGGCAGCGGTACGTACGTACGCGTCCCGGCTCCGCAAGGTGCTGCCTCCCGGGGTGCTCGTCAGCGAGGCCGGGGGCTATGCCGTCCGGGTCGCGGACGGCGCGCTGGACCTGGCCATGGCGGAAGACCTCTGGGCGGCGGCGGAGAAGGCCCGCAGCGTCGGCGACCTCTGCCAGGCGCGCACGCTGGTGAACAAGGCGCTCGGCCTCTGGGAAGGCGAGCCCCTGGCCAACGTTCCGGGGCCGTACGCCGACACCCAGCGCACCCGCCTCGACGAATGGCGCCTGCAGCTCGTCGAGACCCGTCTGGACATGGATCTGGAGCAGGGCTGCCACGCGGAGGCGGTGTCGGAGCTGACGGCCCTGACGGCGGCGCACCCGCTGCGGGAGCGGCTCCGCGAACTGCTGATGCTCGCGCTCTACCGCAGCGGACGCCAGGCCGAGGCCCTCGCCGTCTACGCCGACACGCGCCGCCTGCTCGCCGACGAACTCGGCGTGGACCCGCGGCCCGGCCTCAAGGAACTCCAGCAGCGCATCCTCCAGGCCGACCCCGCCCTCGCCGAGCCCGCCGCCCCCGACCAGGAACCGATGCCGACGGCGGTACGCCCGGCGCAGCTCCCGGCGACGGTCCCCGACTTCACGGGCCGCGCGTCCTTCGTGGACGAGCTGAGCGACATCCTCTCCACCGCCGAGGGCCGCGTGATGGCGGTGTCGGCGCTCGCGGGCATCGGCGGCGTCGGCAAGACGACGCTGGCCGTCCACGTCGCACACGTGGCGCGCACCCACTTCCCCGACGGCCAGCTGTACGTGGACCTCCAGGGGGCGGGCGCGCGGGCGGCCGAGCCGGAGACGGTCCTCGGCGCCTTCCTGCGCGCCCTCGGCACGGCCGACTCGGCGATCCCGGACTCCCTGGAGGAGCGCGCCGCCCTCTACCGCTCGGTCCTGGACGGCCGCCGCATCCTCGTCCTCCTCGACAACGCCAGGGACGCGGCGCAGGTCAGGCCCCTCCTCCCGGGCATGGAGGGGTGCGCGGCGCTGGTCACGAGCCGCGTCCGCATGGTGGATCTGGCGGGCGCGCACCTGATCGACCTGGACGTGATGTCCCCCGAGGAGGCCCTTCTCCTCTTCACCCGCATCGTCGGCGAGGAGCGGGTGACGTCGGAGCGCGAGGCCGCCCTGGACGTGGTGGCGGCCTGCGGGTTCCTGCCGCTCGCCATCCGGATCGCGGCGTCCCGGCTCGCGGCCCGCCGCACCTGGACGGTCTCCACGCTCGCGGCGAAGCTGGCGGACGAGCGGCGCCGCCTCGACGAGCTCCAGGCGGGCGACCTCGCGGTCAAGGCGACGTTCGAGCTGGGCTACGGCCAGCTGGAGCCGGCCCAGGCCCGCGCCTTCCGCCTCCTCGGCCTGGCGGACGGCCCCGACCTCTCCCTCGCGGCGGCCGCGGCGGTCCTCGACCTCCCCCTGGAGGAGACGGAAGACCTCCTGGAGTCCCTGGTCGACACCTCCCTGGTGGAGTCCGCGGCCCCCGGCCGCTACCGCTACCACGATCTCGTACGCCTCTACGCGCGTGCATGCGCCGAACGCGACGAACAGCCCCCCAGCGAGCGCGACGCGGCGATGTCCCGCCTCCTGGACTTCTACCTCGCCTCGGCGGCCCGCGTGTACGCGATCGAACGCCCCGGCGACCGCACGGTGGACCACCTGGAACCCACGGAACACGCGGGCCAGGACTTCACGGACGACACGAAGGCCCTGGACTGGCTCCACTCGGAGGCGGCCTGCATCCTGGCCTGCGTCCAGCAGTCCCTGGGCCCGAGGACACTGCGCCGCGCGGTGGACCTGCTGCTGGCTTCCAAGGACTTGGCGGAGTCGGGGGCGAGTTCGCTGCGGTACGAGTCGGCTACCTGTGCGGCTCGGGATGCCGCGGCCGCGCTCGGTGACGCCCATGCGGAGGGGCGGGCGCGCGTCACGCTGGCGCAGGTCCACAACAACGCGGGGCGTTTCGAGGCGGCAAAGCTTGAGGCTGAGCAGGCCACAGCCCTCGAACAGACTCTCCGCGATCCCTGGACCGGCAGTAACGCGCTGAATGAGCTGGGGATCGTCGCCAACTGCCTGAACCGGCCGGACACGAGTGAGGTCTATCTGCTCCAGGCGATCGACGCGTTCCGCGCGGACGACAATCGCCCGGGCGAAGCCAGCGCCCTGTGCAACCTGTCCCGTGTCCTGGTCACTCTTGGCCGCACCTCCACAGCGATTGACCTCGTACGGCAGGGCGTCGCCATATACGACGATCTCGGTCTCACCTTCCGGCTGGCCAACGCCAGGTACGCGCTCGGCATCGTGCTCAGCCACACAGGCCGCCATGCGGAAGCACTCGACCAGCTGGCCGAGGCCTTGCGGGTGTTCGTGGAGAATCGTCAGCGGTTGTGGGAGGGCACGACGCACTACCGCATCGCGCAAGTACACCTGCGCGCCGGCCGTCGTGCCCAGGCCGCGCAACATGCGGAACAGGCACTCACCACGGGTTTCATCGGGGGTGACTGGATGCGCGCGAACGTGCTGACTCTCCTGGGGAAGTCCCTCGACAGCCTGGGCCAGCTCGATCGTGCGCGAGCCTGCTGGCGGGAGGCCCTGGCCATTCACGAGAGGGCCGGAGCCCCCGAAACCGATGAAGTACGCAAACTCCTCTCCCCGGTCGCGGCAGCCTGACCAGCCTTCGAGCACGTTCATCGAACGTTTATGGGCGCCTGCCACTCTCTACTCATCGATCCGTCGCGTCGGGGGGCAGACGGGTCGCCTTGGGCCCCACAGATAGGGTGAGCGGCCCTAGAACACCCGTTCGGCGACCCTCGGGGGAGTTGCCGAGCGGGTGTTCTGCCCCAGCGAACCGTTGAACCCAAGGGAGTCAGGACCATGAGCGACGCCACGAAGAACCAGGACATCACGACCATGGGTGACAGTCACATGCCCGCCCCGCCCAAGGACGGCCAGACGACCACCCAGGGCGACAGCCACATGCCCACTCCTCCCAAGGACGGCCAGGTGACGACGCAGGGCGACAGCCACATGCCCGCCCCGCCGGCCAAGGACGCCTGAGAACTTCATTCCCGACGGGGGTCGGCCGCGGCGGCGCGGAGGGGGAGCCGCCGCGGCCGACGCATGCCCGGGCCCGGTTCAGGCCAATCGATGGCGGGAACCAGGCAAGCAACCCGAACAACCGTGCCATCCGCCAGTAGCGTCCCTGGCAGTCAATAGTTGAGCGCTTCAAGGGAGTTGGAATGACCCGCACCAAAAAGGCCTTCGTCACCCTGGCCGTCGCCGCCGCTGTCGCCGGCGGTGCCGCGAGCCC
The DNA here is from genome assembly GCF_040654255.1 of Streptomyces sp. NPDC050732. Taxonomy (NCBI): domain Bacteria; kingdom Bacillati; phylum Actinomycetota; class Actinomycetes; order Kitasatosporales; family Streptomycetaceae; genus Streptomyces; species Streptomyces sp. NPDC050732. Next base: position 20,138 of record NZ_JBFAHP010000063.1, on the reverse strand, counting down.
CGCGCTCGCCGACAGCCATCTGCCGGCCTCCCCGCAGAGCGACAGCCATCTCCCGGCCCCGCCCGGTGACAGCCACCTCCCGGTCACGCCTCAGGGCGACAGCCACCTCCCGGCTCCCCCGCGGGGCTGAGCCCCCTTCCACGGCGGTGGCCACCGTCGCGGCGTGGGGCGCCGGGGCGACGGTGGCCGCCTGCGTGTGCCAACGCCGTGGCTCCCCTCCGGTGTCGGCGCACGCCTGCCCTCGCGGCATCGGGGTGTGCGGGAGAACGCCCCGGTCGTAACAGGCCGGAAGGGCAAGGGACCGGAACCGCTCGGGTCGGTGGCACGGCTCCGGCGTCCGGGGTCCGGGGACTGGGAAGAGTGGCGACTGCGCTGCCATGCTGCCGCGAGCTCTCCTCCTTGGTGAGGCTAGGCCTGTCGGCGGCGGGACGGAAGGCGGGACGCGGCACCAGTCGGGGTGCGCCAATCGGCCTACCGCGCAGCAAGCTGCCTACGCCGCCAGGGACCTTTTCAGTGCCGTCACGAACGCGTCCCGCGTCTCCTCGTCCAGGAGGTCCAGGGAGAGGTATGGGTTGAGGTCCTCCAGTTCGACCAGGAGGAGCTCCCGGGTGCGGGTCCTGCACGCGTCGACCCGCTGGATGCCGCGGTCGATGGCGTTCCACTCGACGAAGCCGCGGGCGAAGGCCAGGTCGGCCTCGGTCGGGACGTAGCGCTCCAGGCGCCAGCGCTCGGCGGGGTCGGGCGCGTGCAGTGCGTACTGGAAGGCGTGGTCCACGAAGTAGAACGAGACCTCGTACGTGAAGTCGACGCACGGCTGGATCAGGATGCCGGACTCGGGCCGCAGCCCCGCCAGCTCCTCGCGGCCCACGAATTCCAGGCCTATGGAGTCCGCGCCCGCCTTCGGCTTCACCACGTACGTCTCCGTCTCCGGGAGACGGTCGACGTCCCGCGGGTCGTCGACCGTGGGGATCACGGGGTGGCCGGCCGCCGTCAGGTCGAGCAGGTACTGCTTGCCGACCATGTCGGCCTTGCCGGTCAGCTGGTTGTAGACGCGCGCACCGCATCGCTCCGCGCGTTCCTTGAAGTCCTCCCACTGCGCCTCGTAGTGGAGGACGGGGCCGCTGTTGCGGACCACGACCGTGTCGAAGGCGCCCGTCTCCATCAGGGACGCCGCGTCCAGCGGGTGGCACAGCGCCACGTCGAAGTCCTCGCGGAGGCGGGAGGTGAGGTAGATGTCCTCGTCGCAGTAGCGGCGGCCGTTCGCCCGGTAGGCGAGGTCCGTGACGAAGAGGATGCGGGGCCGGGGCTGACGTCGTGCGGTGTGCATCGGACAATCCTGGCAGAGGCGTTCACCCGGTCGTGGCACAGTCGTGGGCATGGTCACCTCGACGCATCGGACCCGCCGAACTCACCGAACTCACCGAACCCGCCGAACCCGCCGAAGACGTCTTGGAGCCTGTGCGCTTCTCCTCGGTGTCGGCCTCGTCCTCACCGCCTGCGGCGACGAGCGGCCGGGGACCGATGCCGCCGCCCCCGCCACCCGTACCCCGACCCACTCCAACTCCAACTCCCCCAGCGCCTCCCCCTACGTAGAGCCCGGCGTCATCGACGGCGCGCCCCACAACGGCGAGAACAACGCCTACCGCCGGCCCGGCCCCCTGTCCGTGGACTCCGCGGAGGCCGCACGGGTCGAGGCCGCCCGCATCCAGCCCGTCCTGAAACGGCTGTGGAAGGCGAGGAAGTGGGACCCGGACAGCGTGCGCACCGCCCTCACCGGCGAGCTCGGGTACGAGGTCCGGAAGACGAACAAGCGGGGCGAGCTGCTCGGCGGCCAACTCGACGTGCAGGCGATGAACTCGCGGTACGAGGACGGTGACGGGAACGGGGATGGGGACGGGGACTACGTCACGCCCGAAGGCGCCGTGATCGGACTCTACGTACGCGACGACGCCTGCGTCACCGCCTTCGTCCAGAAGACCGACTACGAGGTCAGCGTGAACGGCCGCTTCATGGAGACCGGCTGCTTCGAGCCACCGTCCGGGCACTGAGAGCCTGTCTTCGAACGTCCGTCCCACCGCCCGCCCCGGTCGAAATCCTGTGGACAGCTCCGGCCCCGGAGCGAATAGTGCCGCCCATGACCTCTCTCGTGCGCCACCTCACATTCGATTCCCACGACGCCTACCGCCAGGGGACCTTCTGGGCCGAAGTCCTCGGTGGCAAGCTCTCCGACGACGACTTCCCCGGTGACCCGGAGGCCCTGGTCGAGTCGGAGGGTGTCACGCTGCTCTTCGTGACCGTGCCGGACACCAAGACCCTGAAGAACCGGCTGCACGTCGACCTCCAGCCGCAGGACCGCACCCGCGACGAGGAGGTCGAGCGGCTGCTCGCGCTCGGCGCGAAGCTGTACGAGGACCACCGGCGGCCCAACGGCCGGGGCTGGGTCACCCTCACCGACCCGGAGGGCAACGAGTTCTGCGTGGAGTGCGGCGAGGCCGAGCGGGCCGCCCTGATCGCCGCTAACGCGTAGCCCGCCCCCGCAGCTCTCCCATGCGCCCCCGCAGCTCCCCCTTGACCACCTTCCCGCTCGCGTTCCGCGGCAGTTCCGCGACGAACTCGACGGTCCGCGGCACCTTGTAGTTGGCCATCTCCCTGCGCGCCCACGCGATCAGGTCGTCCGCCGTCACGACGGCCCCGGGCCGCCGCACCACGTACGCCTTGCCGACCTCGCCGAGCCGCGGGTCCGGCACCCCGATCACGGCGACGTCCGCCACCTCCGGGTGTACGCCGAGGAGTTGCTCTATTTCGGCGGGGTAGGCGTTGAAGCCGCCGACGATGAACATGTCCTTGATCCGGTCCGTGATGCGGAGGTTGCCCTCCCTGTCGAGGACGCCGACGTCGCCCGTGCGCAGCCAGCCGTCCGGCGTCAGGCACTGTGCCGTGGCGGCGGGGTCCTCGAAGTAGCCCCGCATGACGTGGTGGCCGCGGACGAGGATCTCGCCGGGGTGGCCCGGTGACAGCAGCTCCCCGGCCGGGCTCACCACCCGCACCTCCGTGTCGGGGATGGCCCGGCCCGACGTCGCCGCGATGACGTCGGGCGGGTCGCCGCGGCGGCACATCGTGACGATGCCGCTCGCCTCCGAGAGCCCGTACGCGGTGAGGACGGTGGCGATGCGGAGCTCCGTGCGCAGCCGCTCCACGAGGCGCAGCGGAACCACCGCGGCGCCCGTCACGACGAGCCGCAGAGCGGACAGGTCGTGCTGGTCGCGGGCGGGGTGGTCGAGGAGCGACTGGTGCAGGGTGGGCGGGCCGGGCAGGACCGAGATGCGTTCGGCGGCGACGTTGGCGAGGACCGTGTCGATGTTGAAGACCGGCTGCGGGATCATCGTCGCGCCCCGCGTCAGGCAGGCGATGATCCCGGCCTTGTAGCCGAAGGTGTGGAAGAACGGGTTCACGATCAGATAGCGGTCGCCCTCGCGCAGCCCGGCCAGCTCGCTCCACACGTCGTAGCAGCGCAGGGTCTGGGCGTGGGTGATGACGGCGCCCTTGGGGCGGCCCGTCGTGCCCGAGGTGAAGATGATGTCCGAGGGCGCGGAGCCGTCGACGGCGGCCGCGCGCGTGCGGACCGCTTCCTCGGTCACCCCGGCGCCGCTCGCCAGGAACTCCTTCCAGGTGCGGAAGTCCTCCGGGGCGTCGTCCGCGAGCACGACCACCTCTTCGAGGTGCGGCAGGCCGGGGAGCGGGCCGTCGCCGGGGCCGTCGGCCGCGGCGCGGCGCAGCGAGGCGACGTACGACGTGCCGAGGAACGTGCCGGTGACGAAGAGGAGTCTCGCGCGGCTGCGCGCCAGGACGTACGCGGCTTCGGAGCCCTTGAAGCGGGTGTTGAGGGGAACGAGGACCGCGCCGGCGGAGACGGCGCCGAGTGCGGAGACGATCCAGTCGAGGGTGTTGGGCGCCCAGACGGCGACGCGGTCGCCCGGCTCGACGCCGTTGGCGATGCAGGCGGCCGCCGCGTGCTCCACGCGCTCGCCCAGTTCCGCGTACGAGACGCGGGTGCGGCCCTCGACGACCGCCTCCCGCGAGCCGTACCGTCCGGCGGCCGCCCGGACCAGTCCCGGGATGCTGCCCCACTCCAGGTCGCCGCGCATCGCTAGCCCCTCCCGCAGAGAACCCAGTAGCTGACTAACCGTCAGATTAGCTGTAGCCTGACGCGCTGTCAGCAGCCGTGACACGCTCGCGACAGGCGGAGGTGCCGTTGCCCATGGCTTCACTCAAGGACGCTACTGCGATCGTCGGAATCGGCCAGACCCCTTTTGCCAAACAACTCCCGCAGAGCGAGAAAGAGTTGGCGTGCCGGGCCATCGTCGACGCGCTCGACGACGCAGGTATCGCCCCGTCCGAGGTCGACGCCTTCGCCTCGTACACGATGGAGGAGACCGACGAGGTCGAGGTAGCCAAGGCCATCGGCGCGGGCGACGTGACGTTCTTCAGCAAGGTCGGCTACGGCGGCGGCGGTTCCTGCGCCACGGTCGCCCACCTCGCCTCGGCCATCGCCACCGGCCAGGCGGGCGTCGGCGTCGCCTGGCGCTCCCGCAAGCGCGGCAGCGGCCCGCGCCCCTGGAAGAACACCGCCGTCCAACTCCCCACCCCCGCCCAGTGGACGCGCCCCTTCGGCCTCCTCCGCCCCGCCGACGAGATCGCGATGCTCGCCCGCCGCTACATGCACGAGTACGGCGCGACCCGCGACCACCTCTTCAACGTCGCCCTCGCCTGCCGCAACCGCGCCAACCAGAACCCGGCCGCGATGATGCACGAGCGCCCGCTGACCCGCGACATGTATATGACCTCGCGCTGGATCAGCGAGCCGCTCTGCCTCTTCGACAACTGCCTTGAGACGGACGGCGCGTTGGCGTGCGTCATCGTGCCGGCCGAGCGGGCCCGCGACTGCCGCAGGCGCCCCGTCTACGTCCACTCCGTCGCCCAGGGCCTGCCCGCCCAGCACCACGGCATGGTCAACTACTGGAACGACGACCCGCTCTCGGGCCCGGCCTGGACGGCGGCCCGGCACCTCTGGAAACAGGCGGACTTCGGCCCCCAGGACGTCGACGTGGCCCAGATATACGACGCCTTCACCCCGCTCATCCCCCTCTCCCTGGAGGGCTACGGCTTCTGCGGGCGCGGCGAGGGCGGCGCCTTCACGGAGGGCGGCGCGCTGGAGAGCGGCGGCCGCCTCCCCATCAACACGGGCGGCGGCGGCCTCAGCGAGGCGTACGTCCACGGCTTCAACCTCATCAACGAGGGCGTGAAGCAGCTGCGGGGCACCTCCACGGCCCAGGTCCCGGACGCGACGACATGCCTGGTGACAGCAGGCGAAGGCGTCCCCACATCAGCACTGCTCCTGAGGGCCTGATCAGCGCCCTGAGGGCCCCGCAGGGGCCTTCCAGGGGCGCGGGGAACTGCGCGAGCAACCACAAGCCAACCCGCACCCGGCAAGGGACGATCACATGGCAGACGCGACGACCGAGCCCCTCCTGACACCCACCACGGACGACGACGGCGCCCCCTTCTGGACCTATGCCGCCCGAGGCGAACTCCGCATACAAGCCTGCACCGCCTGCGGCGAGCTCAGGTTCCCGCCCAGACCCTGCTGCCCCCACTGCCAGTCCTTCGCGAGCGACTGGCGCCGCATGAGCGGACGCGGCCGCATCTGGTCGTACGTCTTCCCGCACCCACCCCTCCTGCCCGCCTACGCCGCGCGCGCGCCCTACAACGCGATCATCGTCGAGCTGGCCGAAGCACCCCGCATCCGTCTCGTCGGCAACCTCGTCGCGACGCCCGACGGCGAGCTGGACTCCGTCGCTCCGGAGCGGCTGCGCATCGGCGCGAAGGTGCAGGTCGTCTTCGTGGACGTGGGCGGGACCGTGGTGCCGCGCTGGCTCCTGGAGCGCCCGTGACGTCGCCCGCCGCCGCCCTGCGCACGGCGGTCGACAGGGACACGGGCGTGGCGGTCCTGACCCTGGACCGCCCCGAGCGCCACAACGCGATCGACGTACGGACCGCGGAGGAACTGGCCGCGGCCTGGCGGCGGTTCAGGTTCGACGACACGGTACGCGCGGTCGTCGTGACGGGCGCCGGGGAGAAGGCCTTCTGCACCGGCATCGACCGCGACGCCGACGTGCCCCAGCCGCCCTCCCCCTACACGATCGACGATCCGCTCATCGCGATCGGCCCGAAGGCGAACGACCTGTGGAAACCGGTGATCGCCGCGGTCAACGGCATGGCGTGCGGCGGCGCCTTCTACCTCATCGGCGAGGCGGAGTTCGTCGTGGCCGACGAGCACGCCACGTTCTTCGACCCGCACACGACGTACGGCATGGTCAGCGCGTACGAGACGATCCACCTGGCGCAGCGCATGCCGTTCGGCGAGGTCGCGAGGATGGCGCTGATGGGCACGGCCGAGCGGGTCTCGGCACGGCGGGCGTACGAGACCGGGCTCGTCTCCGAGCTGACACCTCCCGGCGGCTCGCCGGCCGCCGCGGTCCGCGCCGCGGAGATCATCGCCTCGTATCCCACGGAGGCCGTGCAGGGCACGGTGCGTGCGGTCTGGTCGGCGAAGGAGGCGGCCCGCGCGCAGGCACTGGCGCACGCGCCGCACCTGATCGCCCTCGGGAACCTGCCGCCGGACCGCCAGGCGAAGCTGTTCGCGGAACGCTCGCGGCGGGGCGGCGACTTCCGTACGCGGTAGGGCGGTAGGCGGTAGCGGGTAGGGCGGTAGGGGCCGTGGGTGCGGTCGCATGGCGAGGGCCTCGCACTCGGCGTAGCGTCGATCTTGAGAGACGCGTTCGGATGCGCACAGCGAGTCGCACGCATAGGAGGAGGCCCGTTCATGGTCCGCAACGTCCTCGGGTCGATCCTCGCTCTCGCCGGAGCGACGGCCGCCGTATGGAGCCCCTTCCGAGCCTGGTACGACGGCCGTCCCGGGCGTGACTTCCGCATCGGGGAGCTGTTCTCCGGCGGCGGAGTCACCGGCGCGGACGCGGAGCTCTTCGGCTCCCTCTTCCTGCCGTTCGCCTTCGCGGCGCTCCTGACGCTGATCGGTCTGGCGCTGAGGTCGCGGCTCCTCGTGGCGCTCGCGGGCGTGCTCGTGCTCGGCTTCACGGTGCTGTGGATGGTCCGGCAGGGGCAGGCGCAGGGCAGCCTGGCCGTCGCGGGCGACGGCTCGGGCCTCGGCCTGGGCGTCCTGCTCGCCCTCGGAGGCGGCGTGGTGCTCCTGCTCGCGGCGGCCCTCATGGCGGGCCGGCGCCGCAGACGCGGACGCGCACGCGGACGCCGTGCGGCACCGGACCAGGAAACGGACCACCCGTACCCGACAGACCCGTACCCGGCGGACCCGTATCCGACAGACCCGTACCCGGCAGACCCCTATCCCACGGCCCCGTACCCGACGCACCCGACACACCCGGCACCCCCGCCGGACCCGCCCCCAGCACCCTGGCAGGCCCCGCCGGACCAGCAGCCGGACCCGCCGGACCCCCCGGACCGCCCCCGAGGCTAGGCCCGCGGCGGAGCTGCTAGGACTTCGGTGACGTCCCCGTCCCCCGCTCCGCGTCCAGCGCGTACACGCAGCGGTCCTTGCTGCAGGCGTAGACCACGCCGTCCCGCACCACGGGCGCGCCCGTGATCTCGCCGCCCGTGGCCAGCTTCCAGCGGAGGCGGCCGTCGTCCGCCTTCAGGGTGTAGAGCAGGTGGTCCGTGGAGCCGAAGTGGATGCGGCGGTCGGCGACGACGGGCGCGCCCACGACCTCGCCGCCCGCCTGGAAGCGCCACTTGGGCGTGCCCGTGACGGCGTCCAGGGTGTAGAGCCCCTTGCCGCTGCCCACGTGGACGTGGCCGTCCGCGACGAGGACGGGCTCGATGGAGGAGCGGGACTCCGTGGCGATGCGCCAGCGGTCGCGGCCGTCGGTCGCGTCGAGGGCGTACACCGTGCCGAGGTAGTCGGCGAGGTACACGCCGCCGCCCGTGACGGCGGGGCCCGGCGCGAAGGCGGGCGGGCAGAGGAAGGCGGCGGGCGCCTCGAAGTGCCAGCGGACGTGACCGCCCGCCACGTCGATGGCGAGGACGCGGGTGCCCGCGGCCACGTACACGTACCCGTCCTGCCCCTCGGCGAGCCGCACCGGCACGCCGCCGCAGGAGGCCGCGTCGCCGACGGGGTACGACCAGCGTTCCTCGCCCGTACGGGCCTCCAGGGCGCGCAGCCGCGCGTCCTTCCACACGTACACCGTGCCGTCGCAGACGAGGGGCCCGGCCTCGGGCGTCTCGAAGTCGGTCTGGGCGCCGGTGATCTCCCAGAGCTTCTCGCCGTTGACCGCCTCCCACGCCTGGACGCCGCCGCCGCGCGTGCCGGTGACGACGGTGCCGCGGTCGGCCTGGAGCGAGTACACCCAGGCGTCGGTCGGCAGCCGCCAGAGGTCGGAGCCGTCGGCGCCGTCGAGGGCGTAGAGCGTGGGGCCGTCGGAGGCGTGGATGCGGCCGTCGGCGACCGCCATGGACCAGGCGACGTCCCGCGTCTTGAAGCTGCGGCGGCCCGTGCCGACGTCCAGCGCGTGGACTTCGAAGGAGGTCACGTAGACGAGGTTCCCGGCGACGGCGGGGGTACCCCAGACGTCGTTGGACATCCGGAAGCGCCACGGCCGCCAGGTGGAGGCCGCGTCCGGGGCCGGGGCGGGCGCCGGTACCGCGGCGGGCGCGGGTTCCGCGCCGTTGCCCGGGGTCCGGTGGCCCGCGGACCGCGACCAGGAGGCGGCGAGCGCGGCGGCGCCGGGCGCGACGGCCGGGCGGGCGCCGGCCACCCGCGGGCCGGGCCCGATCGGCACCTTCGCTCCGGCGAGCCGCACGGGCCCGGAGTCGGGGCCGCCGCCGAAGGGCGACCGCGACGGCGGTGCGGGCGGCGGCTGCTGCGGGGGCGGCGGGGCGGTGACGGGCGCGGCGGACACGGCGGGGGCGGCGCCCCGGCCCGCGCTGCGTCCGGCGGCCGCGGGGACCCGGGCGGGCGGGCGGCCGCCGCGGCGCGCCTCGATGAGGGCGACGGCGCGCTCCGGCAGCCACGCGGACGCCGTGCCGCTGTCGTCGTTGTCGGCGCTCTCGGAGGCGAAGAGGTGCGGGGCGAGCTGCGCCTGGAGGTCGGCGGGGCTGGGCCGGAGCGCGGCCTCCATCTGCATGCAGGACTCGATGAGGGGGCGCAGCTCGGCCGGCAGGCCCGCCAGGTCCGGACCCTCCCTGAGCAGCATGAAGACGGTCTCGACAGGGTTGGCGCCGTGGAACGGCGCGTGCCCGGTGGCGGCGAAGACGAGGGTCGAGCCGAGCGAGAAGACGTCGCTCGCGCCGGTCACGCTGCGGGAGTCCTTGGCCTGCTCGGGCGACATGTAGGCGGGGGTGCCCACGGCGACGTTGGTCATGGTGAGCCGCGTGTTGGAGACGCCGGACGCGATGCCGAAGTCGATGACGCGCGGCCCGTCCTCGACGACGAGGACGTTCGACGGCTTGAGGTCACGGTGGACGAGGCCCGCGCCGTGGATGGACTCCAGGGCCTCGGCCACGCCCGCCGCCAGCCAGCGCACCGCCTGGGTGGGCAGCGGCCCGTGTTCGTTCACTATTTCTTCGAGGGAGGGCGCGGGGACGTACGCGGTGGCGAGCCAGGGCACGGCGGCCCGCGGATCGGCGTCCACCACGGCCGCCGTGTAGAAACCGGACACGGCACGGGCCGCCTCGACCTCGCGCGTGAAGCGGACACGGAACAGCTGGTCCTCGGCGAGCTCGGTCCGCACCGTCTTGATCGCCACGCGCCGCCCCGACGCGGAGCGCGCGAGATAGACCAGACCCATGCCGCCGGCGCCCAGCCTGCCGAGGACCTCGAACGGGCCGATCCGCCTCGGATCGTGCTGCGTCAGCTGATCCACCACTTGCCCTGCCACCTCCCCGTACGCGGCCGCCGAAGAAGACAGCCCCGTGCAGCGTCTCACCACCGAGCCGCTACGGCGGCACGCACCCTGATTCTTCCTGTCCGGGGCGGCGGTGGCGAACCCGGGGCGGGATCGGGGTGTCTGCGGACAAATTGTCCGCACTCAGTCCTGGAGGACCGCGAAGGTGGCTCCCTGGTTGTCCGTGAACACCGCGATCCGCCCGTACGGGGTGTCGTGGGGCGGCGCCTGGACGCGCCCGCCGAGCCGGGTCACCGCGGCGGCCGCCGCGTCCGTGTCGACGACATTGAAGTACACGAGGAAGTGGGCGGGCATCTCCGCGGGGATGCGCATGCGGGCGGCCGGGTCCGCGGCGGCCGGGATCAGGCTGCGGCCGCCGATGGCCGTGTCGGGTCCCGGCTCGCTGCCCGCGGGCGACCAGGTGCGGAAGTCCTCGCCGTCGAGGTCGAGGTCGAAGCCGCCGTATCCGAAGACGCGCTCGTAGAACGGGTCGACCAGGTCCTTGTCCCGCGCGTACACCTCGGCCCAGCAGTACGACCCGGGCCGCTGCCGCTTGCCGAAGCCCCGGTGCGTGCCGGCCTGCCAGAGCCCGAAGACGGCGCCCTCGGGGTCGGCGGCGAGCGCCGTCGTCCCGGCGGGCCCGGTCTGCCGGGGCTCGGTGATCACGGAGCCGCCCGCGTCCCTGACGCGTTCGGCGAGGGCGGCCGCGTCGGGGGTGGCCAGATACACCGTCCATACGGTGGGCATGCGGCCGTCGGTCTTGGGGGCGAGCGCGGCGACGGGCAGACCGTCGCTGTACGCGTAGGCGTACGCGTGGTCGAAAGTCCACCCGAAGAGCTCACCGTAGAACCGCTTGCCGCCCTCGACGTCGGGGAGCGTCGCGTCGACCCAGCAGGGCACGCCCTCGGCGTAGTCGCCCCCGGTCCCGGTGTACCGGTGGCTGCCCCCTGTGTCCCGGTCCGCGTAGTCCATGACTGTCAAGCTAGCCGCCCGCCCCGGTCCCCGCAGCGCGGAGACCCGAACATGTGGCCGATTTCTGCGGGCGGACGTCGAGGTGCGCCCCGCGCCGCTCTCACGCGCCCCAACCCCATTTGCACTCGGCCGAATCGCGCTCCGATCACCCCTCGGTAAGCTGACGGCATGACAGGACAGGTACGTACCGTCGACGGCCGCGTGGCCGGTCGGCGCGGTCAGGCGACGCGTCAGAAGCTGCTCGACTGCCTCAGCGAGATGCTCAGCTCCTCGCCCTACCGGGACGTCAAAGTCATCGACGTCGCCCGGAAGGCGGGGACTTCACCAGCGACCTTCTACCAGTACTTCCCGGACGTCGAGGGCGCCGTCCTGGAGATCGCGGAGCAAATGGCCGCGGAGGGCGCCGAGTTGACCCAGGTGCTCGACGGGCGCTCCTGGGTCGGCAAGGCCGGCTGGCAGACCTCCCAGGATCTGGTCGACGGCTTCCTCGACTTCTGGCGCAAGAACGACGCGATCCTCCGGGTCGTCGATCTGGGCGCCGCGGAGGGCGACAAGCGCTTCTACAAAATCAGGATGAAGATCCTCAACTCGGTCAACAACTCCCTTACGGACACCGTGAAGGAGCTGCAGGCCAAGGGCAAGGTCGACAAGGACGTCAGCCCGGCGGCCATGGCGGGCTCCCTGGTCGCGATGCTCGCGGCGGTCGCCTCCCACCAGCGGGGCTTCCAGACGTGGGGCGTGAAGCAGACCGAACTGAAGCCCAATCTGGCCACATTGGTGCATTTGGGCGTCACCGGTAAAAAGCCGACGAAGTAGCCGTTCCTTCCTGTCAGCCGCTGGCGGACCACCTTGGGTGGTCCGCCACTGTGGTTTCAGGGGCGGTCCTTCTGCTGCGGGTCCGCTGTGGTTGCTCGCGCAGTTCCCCGCGCCCCTGACGGGGCCGCGCCCCCCTATGGGCGCTGTCAGCGAGGGGTCAGGCGGAAGAGGCGGATCTCGCGGGTGATCCGGGACTGGTACGCGGCGTACGGGGGCCAGAAGCGCAGCGCGGCCTCCCAGGCCGCCGCCCGGTCCTCGCCCGTGAGCAGTCGCGCCCGCACCGGGATGTCCTTGCCGCGCCAGTTCACCTCCGCGTCGGGGTGGGCGAGGAGATTGGCGGTCCAGGCGGGGTGCCCGGGGCGGCCGAAGTTGGACCCGACAAGCACCCAGCTCCCGCCGCCCTCCCCATCCCCCTCCGGCATACAGGCCAGGGGCGTACGCCTCGGGAGACCCGTCTTCGCGCCCCGCGCGGTCAGGACGACACCGGGCAGCATCCGCGCGCTGAGCAGCACCTTGCCCCCGGTCAGGCGGTGCACGGCCTTGTCCATGGCGGGAACGAAGTGCGGCGCGATCTTCGCGAAGGCCCGGGTGGACGACACCTTCTGCACCAGCCGCAGCCCCGGCGGCATCAGACGGCCTCCTCGACTTCGGCGGGCTCGAAGAGACCGGCCCGGTCCGCCGCGCGGGCCCGCAGCCGGTGGACCGGCCCGAAGAGCAGTTCGTCGCCGGACGCCCGCTTGAAGTACAGGTGCGCCTCGTGCTCCCAGGTGAAGCCGATGCCGCCGTGCAGCTGCACCGCTTCGGACGCGGCGGTCCGCAACGCGTCGAGCGCCTGCGCGAGCGCCAGCCCGCCGGCCCGCTCGGCGCCCTGCCCGCCGAACCCGGCGGCCTCCGCCCCCGCCGCCCACGCCGCGTAGTAGGCGGCCGACCGCGCCGCCTGCACCTGGACGTACACGTCGGCGAGGCGGTGCTTGACCGCCTGGAAGGAGCCGATCGCACGCCCGAACTGCTCACGCTGCTGTACGTATTCGACGGTACGTTCCAGGGCTCGTTCCGCGGCGCCGACGGCCTCGGCGGCGACGACGGTGGCCGCGACGTCCCCGACCGCACCGAGCGCGCCCGGCACATCGGCCTCCTCGACGCCCAGCAACTCACCTTCGACCTCCCGCAGTTCCACGCGGGCCTGGGTACGGGTCTCGTCCAGCGCGGTCTGCCGGGCCCGCACCATGCCGGGCGCTCCCTCCCGTACGAGGAAGAGGAGCGTACGGGACCGGGCGAAGCCGCCCGCGTGGGCGGCGACCACGAGCAGCCCCGCGCTGTGCCCGTCGATGACCTGCTCGGCCTGCCCGTACAGCCGCCACACCCCGTCGGCGAACCGCGCCTGCACACCGCCCGCACGCCCGCCGCCCGCCCAGTCGCCGCGGTTGTCGCCGACGAGCCCGAGCGCCGTGGCGAGCCCGGTGCCGGGGACGGCGAGGGCGGCGGTCAGCTCTCCGGCCGCGATGCGGGGGAGGGATTCGGTGCGCTGTTCGTCGGTGCCGAGCGCGAGGATCAGGGGGGCGGCGAGGACGCTGGTGGCGAAGAGGGGCGTGGGGGCGAGGGCGCGGCCCAGCTCCTCGCAGCCGAGGGCGAGCTCGGCCGACGTGCACCCGACGCCTCCGTACGCCTCGGGGAGCACGAGGCCGGGGAGCCCGAGCTGTTCGGCGAGGGCGGTCCACAGGGCGGCGTCGTGGCCGGCCGGGGTGCGCACGGCCGCCCTGACCTCGTCGGGCCCGCACCGCTTGGTGACGACTTCGCGAAGGGTGCGGCGGATCTCGCCCTGTTCCGCACTGAAGGCGGCGTCCATCGGCAGGCTCCTCCCCCGGGTCCCGGCCACGGCGGCGCCGACCCGGATCTGACGGGCCGTCATGCTAGGGCGGTGGCGTCGATATGCACAGAGCGCGGACGTCGCCACACACCTCTCCCGCTCCGGCGCACCTGATGTACCGTCAGATACATGCCTGCTGCCACCCGTTCGGGCTCCGCCCGCAAGGTCGCCGTCGTCGGTGTCGCCCTCTCGGACTGCGGGCGGGTCGACGACGCCACGCCCTACGCCCTGCACGCCCAGGCCGCCCGCCGCGCGCTCGCCGACTCCGGCCTGGACCGCGACGTGATCGACGGCATCGCGTCGGCGGGTCTCGGCACGCTGGCCCCGGTCGAGGTCGCCGAGTACCTCGGCCTCCGGCCCCGCTGGGTCGACTCGACCTCGGTCGGCGGCGCCACCTGGGAGGTCATGGCCGCGCACGCGACGGACGCGATAGCGGCGGGGCACGCCAACGCCGTCCTCCTCGTCTACGGCTCGACGGCGCGGGCGGACATCAAGGCACGCCGTCGTACGTCGAACCTCTCCTTCGGCGCGCGGGGCCCGCTCCAGTTCGAGGTCCCGTACGGGCACTCCCTGATCGCCAAGTACGCCATGGCCGCCCGCCGCCACATGCACGAGTACGGCACGACCCTGGAACAGCTCGCCTCGGTCGCCGTCCAGGCCCGGACGAACGCGGCGGCCAATCCCGACGCGATGTTCCGCGACCCCATCACCGTCGACGACGTCCTCGACGGCCCGATGATCGCCGACCCCTTCACCAAGCTGCACTGCTGCATCCGCAGCGACGGCGGCGCGGCGGTGCTGCTCGTGGCGGAGGAGTACGTACGGGACTGCGCGTCCGAGCCGGTGTGGGTCCTCGGCGCCGGCGAGTACGTCTCGCACACGACGATGTCCGAGTGGGACGACTTCACGGTGTCCCCAGCGGCGGTCAGCGGCCGCCTCGCCTTCGAGCGGGCGGGCATCACACCCGGTGAGATCGACGTGGCCGAGATCTATGACGCCTTCACGTACATGACGTTGGTGACGCTGGAAGACCTCGGCTTCTGCGAGAAGGGCGAGGGGGGACCCTTCGTGGAGAAGGGCCGCCTGCTCCGGGACGGCGGCCTGCCGACCAACACGGACGGCGGCGGCCTCTCCGCCCAACACCCCGGCATGCGCGGCCTGTTCCTGCTGGTGGAAGCGGTACGCCAGCTCAGGGGGCAGGCGGGCGACGGCCAGGTCCGCCGCCCCGACGGCAGCCTGCCGGAGCTGGCGGTGGCGTCAGGGACGGGCGGGTGGTTCTGCTCGTCAGGGACGGTCGTACTCGGGCGCCGCTGACTTGAGGAACGTGGTCCACGCGGTGGGCGTGACCGTGAAGGTGGGCCCGCCCTCGTGGGCGGTCTTGGAGTCGCGGATATGGATGGCGTGGGGGCAGGTGGCTACCTCGACGCACTCGCCGCCCTCATTGCTGCTGTAGCTCGACTTACGCCAGAGGTAAGCGACTTCGATGCAATCGCCGCCCTCGTTGTTGCTGTAGCTGCTCTTGAACCACGCCAGCTCGGCGTTCATAGCTGCCCCGCCATCCTCTCGATCAGGTCTGCGGATTCCCGTGGCGTAAGTGCCTGGGCTCGCAACGCGCCGAAGCGGTCGATGAGCTGGTTGACCTCCTGCGGCTTTGAGATCAACCTACCGCTGAACTGGCCGTCGTCGTAGGCGAAGTTGCGGCCTTCTGGACTACTCAGCAGCTTGATCTGCCCCGACACCCCTGCATGCTCACGTGTCTCCGTCGGCATCACTTGCAGCTTTAGGTGGTGCCGACTGCGCACGCTCTCCAATACGTGCAGTAGCTGCTTCCGCAGCACCTCTCGGCCACCGATGGGGCGCTTGAGGACTGATTCCTCGATGACGTACCCGATCATCGGTGGCGGGGTGCGGCTCAGCAACGTCTGCCGCTCCAACCGTGCCGTCACGTTCTTCTCGATCTCGACCTCGGTCAGCTGCGGCACCCGCTCCTCGTACAGCGCCCGGATGTAGTCCTCGGTCTGCAGCATGCCCGGGAACAGCATGGGCTCGTACGCGCTAACGCTCGCCGCCGACTTCTCCAGCCGCACCCACCCCACAAAGGTGGGCGGATACTTCTCCTCCTCCATCAACGGAATGCACGACTTCAGCGCGCCCCGCGCATCCAGCACCGCGTCCGCGTCCACCAAGTAGTTGGACGTCGGAATGCGCTCGGCCCGCTCGTACGCGCCCGCGAGGGACTCCGAGACCAGCAGCTGTCCGGCCACGTCCTTGCGCGACATCCCCGACCGCTCGCGGAAGTTCCTGAGCAGGCCTCCCACAAGCCTCCGCGCCGGGGACGGGACGGCCGTGTCCGCCCGCTCGGTCGTCGTCTTCTCACCCATCACCACAACGCCACCACCCTCTCCACGCCCTGCCGATGTGTCCCCTGCGCCTCTGGTAACGCTACGCAGTCACCCCGAACCTCGTAGTCATGACGAGCGAACTCACCCCTGATTGGGTACCTGCCTCCGGCCTCCAACTTCGACTCACCGGCGTGCACTTCGATGCCATCCGGATCAGAGGCGTACGCGGCGAGGCCGTCCTGCACCACCTCGCCACGCTCACGGAGGGCGACCCCGGCCCCGTCATCCGCGAGGTGTCAGGGGGCCGCTGGAACTACTTCCTGCTCGCGCCGGGGACGAGCAGGGACTTCGACTGGCCACCGGGGGCCACGTGTCTGGGGCCCGCCGCACGGGACCAGTACGTCGGCGTTCCGGCGGCGCACGGCAACACGTACCCGCTGAGCTGGCGGTGCGGGGCGCCACGGCTCGGGGTGTTCGTGGACGGGGAGCTGCTGCACGGCGTACTGAGGGCGCAGCTCGTCGGAGAACCGGAGTGAGCGAAGCAGTCGCCGGTCCGCGCCACAATCGACGCATGACTTCACCCGCGCCTCAGCAGGAGACCTTCCGTACGCTGCTCCGGTCCCAGAAGGTCTGGGACACCGAGCTCCCCGCCTTCGACCCGGCACACGCCCCGGCCGGGCCGCTGCCCCTCTTCCACGCGTGGTTCGCGGAGGCGGTGGGCGCCGGGCAGCCGGAGCCGCACACCATGCAGCTGGCGACGGTCGCGGAGGACGGCGGTCCTGACGTACGGACCGTGATGCTGCACGACGCGGACGAACGCGGCTGGCACTTCGCCACGCACGCGAGCAGCAGGAAGGGCCGCCAGCTCGCGGCCCGCCCGGAGGCCGCCCTGCACTTCTACTGGGCGGCGCAGGGCCGGCAGATCCGGGTCAGGGGCCGGGTCACGACGGCACCGCACGCCGAGAGCCTCGCCGACCTGCACGCCCGGTCGACCGGCGCGCTCGCGGCGGCGCTGGTGGGCCGCCAGAGCGAGATCCTGCCCTCGTACGAGGAGTTGGAGCGGTCGACCGACGCCGCCTGGGAACGTGCGCAGGCGGAGCCGGACGCGGACGCGCCGACGTGGACGCTGTACGTCCTGGACCCCGAGGAGGCGGAGTTCTTCCAGGGCGACGCACGCCGCCGCCACCTCCGGCTGCGGTACCGGAGGGACGAGGACCGGGGGGACGAGGAGGGCGCCGGATGGGTCAAGGAGTTGCTGTGGCCGTGAAGTCCCACTGCGCGAAGTCGCCGACGGGCCGGTAGCCGATGCGCTGGTAGAGGCCGTTGCTGGTGGGGTTGGCGAGGTCCGTGAAGAGCAGCACCTCGTCCGCGCCCGCGTCGAGGGCGGCGCGGGTGACCGCGACGGTGGCGGCACCTCCGTAGCCGCGGCCGCGGAGTCCGGCGGGGGTGTAGACGGGGGCGACGCGGACCTGCCCCGCCACCTGCCGGGTGGCGCCGGCCATGGCGGCGGGGGTGCCGTCGGGGCTCTCCCAGAGGATGACGCCTCCGTAGGCGATGCGGGAGTCCGCCCACTCCCCGGGGTCCGCCGCGGAGCGTTCGCCGACGGCCTCGCCGAACTCGTCGTGCCAGCGCGCGAGCAGGTCCCGGTCCGCCGCCGTGGCGACGCGGGCCCGGCCCGGGGGCTCGGGTTCGGGCGGGGTGAGGTCGCCGAGCCGGTACAGGCGCTGGCGCGTGGTGAGGGCGCCGGCGGCTCCGGTGTGCTTCTCCCAGGCCCGGGAGAACGCCTCCGCCGTGGCGTGCTCGGCGCCGACCCCGGGCAGGTCCGGGCCGGCGTCGGCGAGCAGCCGGGCGAGGGAACCGGCGGCCTCGGGCCCGACGGGGCTGACGGACACGCGGTGGGGAGGGGTCCGCAGGAAGGCTCCGCTGACGGTGCCGTCGGCATCGGCGTACGTACCGAAGAGGGGCGGCCCCTCCCCGTACGCCCTGAGCCCCCGCACCCGAAGATTTTCGGTCACGCTGAGCAGGACCGTATGCAGGGCGGGCTCGGCACGCAGGAAGTCCCCGCCGCGGTCGAGAAATTCATCGAGGTCACTGGTCAACTGCCAGGCACCGGACAGATCGTGGGCCGGTTCCGGGGCCGTCGTGGACACGGGTGTCTCCGAGGGCGAAGAAGTCTCTGAAGGCATGGACCATGCTCCCGCGAACCCCTCGCAGGCGCCTCCGCATTACGCCTCCGAATCAAAGGGAGCCCGGCCCGGCCGGAACACCGGGACCACCACCCCCGCCGCTCCCTCCACCCCCTCCACCCCCTCCGCCACCTCCCGGAACGTCACCTCGACCACCATCCCGACCCGCAACGCCCCCTCCTCGCACTCGACGATCTCCGTCATCATCCGCGGCCCCTCGTCGAGGTCGACGACGGCGGCGACGTACGGAACACGCGCACCGAAAGGCGGCAGGTCATTGCGGTGCACGACCGACCACGTATAGAGCGTGGCCCGCCCGCTCGCCCGCTCCCAGGAGACGTCCTCGCTCCAGCAGCGCGGGCAGAACTCACGCGGATAGTGATGCGCCGCGCCGCACGCACCACAGCGGCGTATCAGCAACCGCCCCGCGGCAGCCGCGTCCCAGTAGGGCCGGGTGAAGGCATCGGCCTCGGGAAGATCGAAGCGGACCTCGACACGCTGTTCCGTGCTCATCAGGGAGTCCGATCAGGAGAGGGATGGACATCTGACGGTACGTCAGTTCAACGCACCCGGCACCGCCTACGCAAGGGTCGTACCCCCGTATCGCCCGTGATCGATTCGCAACCGGTTTCGGACTTGACCGTCACCCATCAAGTAATCACGCGGTTACTCTCCAGTCATGGCCGACTCGATCCCTCCGCTTACGCTCATGCAGGATCGCCCCGTGTACGTCATCGGCGGCGGACCGGGCGGGCTCGCCGTCGCGGCAGCCCTGCGCGCACGCGGCGTCCGCGCGGTCGTCCTGGAGAAGGCCGACCACGTCGGCGCCTCCTGGCGCGGCCACTACGACCGGCTCCGCCTGCACACGACGCGCCGCCTCTCCGCCCTGCCCGGACTGCCCATCCCCCGTTCGTTCGGCCGCTGGGTCGCGCGCGACGACGTCATCCGCTACCTGGAGAAGTACGCCGAGTACCACCGGCTCGACGTCGTCACCGGGGTCGAGGTGACCCGCCTGGAGCGCACCGCCGACGACACCGGCTGGCTGCTGCACGCCACCGGCGGACGCGAACTCACCGGCAGCGCGGTGGTGGTCGCCACCGGCTACAACCACACCCCGCACCTCCCGGACTGGCCCGGCCGCGACACCTACACCGGCGACCTCCTGCACGCCGCCGACTACCGCAACCCCCTCCCCTACGCCGGCAAGGACGTCCTCGTCGTCGGCGTCGGCAACACCGGCGCCGAGATCGCCGTCGACCTCGTCGAGGGCGGCGCCGCCCGGGTCCGCCTCGCGGTGCGCACCGCCCCGCACATCGTGCGCCGCTCCACGGCGGGCTGGCCCGCCCAGCGCTCCGCCATCCTGTGCCGCAGGCTTCCCGTCGCCCTCGTCGACCGGCTCGCGCGGCCGATCACCAGGCTCGGCGTCCCCGACCTCACCGCACGCGGACTGCCCCGCCCCGACACGGGCCTGTACTCACGCGTCAAGCAGGGCGCCATCCCTGTGCAGGACGTCGGCCTGATCGACGCGGTACGCAAGGGCCGGATGGAGCCGGTCGCCGCCCTGGAGTCGTTCGAGGACGGCAAGGTCGTCCTCGCCGACGGCAGCAGGATCGGCCCCGACGCCATCGTCGCGGCGACCGGCTACCGCCGCGCCCTGGAGGGCCTGGTCGCCCACCTCGGCATCCTCGACCCACACGGCCGCCCCACCACCCACGGCCCCCGCCCCCCGAAACAAACCCCCGACCTCTACTTCACCGGCTTCACCAACCCCATCAGCGGCATGCTCCGCGAACTCTCCCGAGACGCACAGAAGATAGCCAGGGCAATATCCCGCTAACCCCCTCTCCGGGGAGGCCCCCTCCGGGGGGGGGAGGCCGCCCCGAGGGGAGGCTGCCCGCAGGGCACCTCCCAGGGGCGCGGGGAACTGCGCGCCCAGCCCAAAACAGCCCGCACCCAAAGAACACCCCCCCCCCCCGGCGCC
>NZ_JBFAHP010000062.1:0-26433 GCF_040654255.1 Streptomyces sp. NPDC050732 | reverse complement strand
GCCGGCGGGGGTTCCCCGCCTTCGCCCCTACCTGGCAGCTGCGTCGCGGGGCAAACGGGTGGGTGGGTGGGAGGTATCCGCCGCGGAGCGGCGGGCTTGGGGCTCCTACCCGGGCGGGGCGGCGCAGGGCGGATCCACTCGCCCCGCCCCGGAGAGGCGTGTGCTCAAGGCCCAGGGGCCAGGTCAGGCCAGGCGGGCCAGGTCCTCGCGGAGGAGGCGGCCCCGGAGCCGCACCCCGGCGACGTAACGTTCGACCTCGGAGACCGCGTACTCCCCGAGCCTGCGCACCTCGCTCCCCTGTGCCCCCGCGACATGCGGGGTGACCAGCACGTTGGGGAGGCGGAGGAGGACGTGGTCCGCCGGGAGCGGCTCGGGGTCCGTGACGTCGAGGAACGCGTCCAGGCGCCCCGCCCCGCACTCCCGCGCCAGCGCCTCCGTGTCGACCAGTGAGCCCCGCGCCGTGTTGATGACGACCCCGCCGTCCGGGATGCGCTTCAGCATGTCGGCGTTCAGGAGGTGCCGGGTCTCCGGGAGTTGGGGCGCGTGGACCGTGACGATGCTGCTGCGCTCGCACAGCGTGGGCAGGTCCACCGGTTCGGCGCCCAGTTCCGCCGCCTCGGCGCGGGTCACGTAGGGGTCCGTGAGCAGGACGTGGAAGCCCGCGTCCGACGCGCGCAGCGCCGTGATCACGCGGCGGCCGATCCGGGACGCGCCGATGACGCCGATGGTGCGCGCGTCCGCTCCGGTGCGGTCGGTGAAGGGCGGCCACCCGGACGCGTACGCCGCCGCGGTCGGCAGCGCCCCCTTCGCCGCGAACGTGATCGCGGCGAGCGTGAAGGCCACCACCGGATCGGCGTTGGCGTCCGCCGCCGAGGAGACGATGATGCCGCGGTCCCACACGGCCTCCGTCACCATCGGCTTGACGGAGCCCGCCGCGTGGACGACGGCGCGCAGGGCGGGTGCGGAGGCCAGGATCCCCGGGGTCAGGGGCGGGCAGCCCCAGCCTGTGATCAGTACTTCGGTCGTGGACAGGACGGCCGCCGCCTCGGTCGTCGTGAGGGGGCCGGAAAGCAGCGGCTCGGTCAACTGCACGCTGCGGGCAAGCCGTTCGCGTAGGTCCGGGGTGAACACGCGCTCCGCGACCTCGGCGCCCATGGCCAGGGCCGTGACGGGCGGGCCTTCGCCGTTCCCTGCTCGCCGATCCGCCCGCTCTGCCTGATCTGCCACGCGTGACCGTCCCTCGTAGTAACCGGTTACCAACCAGCGTCTGGAGGTTAGGGCTGGATCGGGAGAGTGGTCAAGAGACGGGCGGGTGAAGGGGGTTGACCGGGTGAAGTAACCGCTTTAGATTCCGGGCACCTTATTCCGACGACGGAGGGGTTGCCGTGCCGACGGTGACGAAGGACCGGGCGGAAACCGAGGCGGTGAAGCCGCCCGGCAGGCGCCATACCGGGTCAGATGGCAGGAAATCGGTACGTGATACGGCGTGGAAGCGGTTTCAGCGCACTCGTTTCCTCGTGCTGCTCATGGTGCCGGGGCTCGTCTACTTCCTGGTCTTCCACTACGGCGCCTTCATCGCCAACGCGGTGGCCTTCAAGGAGTACGTCCCCTTCGACGGCCTCTGGGCCAGCCCGTGGGTGGGCACGGAGAACTTCTCGCGGATGTTCGGTGATGCGGACTTCTGGCACGCGACGTGGAACACCCTGTTCATCGCCGTGCTGCAGCTGGTCTTCTTCTTCCCCGCGCCGCTCGCCCTCGCGCTGCTCCTGCACAGCCTGACCTCGGATCTGCTGCGTCGTTTCACGCAGTCCGTGATCTATCTGCCGCACTTCCTGTCGTGGGTCGTCGTCGTGGCCCTCTTCCAGCAAGTGCTGAGCGATACAGGGCTGTTGAACACATTTCTGAGCGACTCGGGGCTGCACACCGTCGACATCATCGGCAATCCGGACGCGTACAAGGCGCTCGTCGTCGTGGAGGTGATCTGGAAGGACGCGGGGTGGGGGACCATCATCTTCCTCGCCGCGCTGATGCAGGTCGACGAGCAGTTGTACGAGGCCTCCGCCATCGACGGGGCCGGGCCCTGGCGGCGCTTCTGGCACGTCACGCTGCCCAGCATCCGGCCCATCGTCATCCTGCTGCTGATCATGCGGCTCGGCGACATCCTCTCGGTCGGCTTCGAACAGATGCTGCTGCAGCGGCAGTCGGTCGGCCCGGAGGTCGGCGAGGTGCTCGACACCTTCGTCTTCTGGCAGGGAATCGTCGGCGGCGACACCGGATACGCGGCGGCCGCGGGCCTGTTCAAGGGCGTCGTCGGCGCGGCGCTCGTCTTCACCGCCAACCGGATCGCCCACCGGCTCGGCGAGCAGGGGGTCTACAAGTGAGTACAGGTCAGGTCACCAGGCCCGCCTGGCTGGAGAAGCCGCGGTTCGCCACCAAGACCGCCAAGGCCGTCGCGGTGGCGGTCGTTCTCGCGCTCGTGCTCGTTCCGTTCCTCGTCATCGTCTCGACCTCGCTCGCCTCCAACCGGGAGGTCGTGGACAACGGCGGCTGGGTGCTGTGGCCGAGCGATCCGACGCTGCGCGCCTACCGGACCATCCTCGACGGCGGCATCGTCACCAAGGCGCTCGGCGTGAGCGTCGGCCTCACGGTCGTGGGCACGCTCTTCTCGCTCGCGTGCACCACCTTCCTCGCGTACGCCCTGGCACGCCCCGGTGTCTTCGGCGGCAAGCCCGTGCTGCTGCTCATCCTCTTCACGTTCCTCTTCCCGCCCGGCATGATCCCCGCGTTCCTGCTGGTCAAGGGGATGGGGATGATGGACACCTATGCCGCGCTGATCGCGCCCGTCCTCATCAACGTCTTCAATCTGATCGTGCTGCGCGGCTTCTTCCAGGGGATACCCGAGGAGTTGTACGAGGCCGCCCGGCTCGACGGCGCCGGTGACTGGCACATCCTGTGGCGGATCGTGCTCCCGCTGTCCAAGGCCGCGCTCGCCGTGGTCTCCCTCTTCTACGCCGTGAGCTATTGGAACGCCTGGTTCCATGCCTCCATCTACATGGAGTCCGGCCACTGGCCGCTGTCGCAGGTGCTGCGTACGTACGTCATCGGCGGCTCCCAGATCGCCGACACCGGCCTGAGCGAGGCCGGCATGGTCTCCGCCCCGCAGACGACGCAGATGGCCGTCCTGGTGATCGCCACCGTGCCGATCCTGCTCGTCTATCCCTTCCTGCAGAAGTACTTCACCAAGGGCGTGCTCACCGGCGCCATCAAGAGCTGATACCTCAACCCGTCGTCCAGAAGGGCTCATCCACGTGTCCGGTTCCTCGATGTCGCGGCGTACCGTGCTCCGCTCCATAACCGTCGGCGGCGCCGCCCTGGCCGCCCCGTCCGTCCTCACCGCCTGCTCGACCGGCTCCGGCGGGGGCGGCGACGTCGCCAACGCGGGCAAGAAGGCGGCACCCTGGCCGACCTACACGCCGGCGAAGGGCCCCACCCCCGACCTGCCGCCGACCGCCGAGGGCGTCCAGCCCGGGTACACGAAGTACCCGCAGAAGCTGGTGCGGGCGACGAGCGAGAAGCCGGGCACCGGCAAGCAGAAGATCAAGGTCATGACCATCACCTACGGCACCCCGCCGAAGCCGGTCGGCCGCAACGAGTACTGGCAGGCCGTCAACGAAGCATTGGGTGTCGAGGTCGAGTTCACCGTCGTGCCGGACGCGGACTTCCGCGCCAAGATGTCCACCCTCATGTCGGGCGACGACCTGCCCGACATGATCAACTTCGGGGGTGGTTACGTCCTGCCGCGCGAGTCGCAGTTCGTGAAGTCGCGGTGCGCCGATCTGAGCGAGCACCTGTCGGGCGACGCGGTCAAGGACTATCCCAACCTCGCCAACATCCCCACGTACGCCTGGGAGGGCATGGGCCGCATCGCCGGGCGCATCTACGGCCTGCCGATCGAGCGCGCCAAGGTGCAGGGCGCGATGTTCATCAACCGCGAGGCGTTCGACCGGGCCGGGTACGAGCCGGGGATGTCCGCGCCCGACTTCCGGACGATGGCGAAGGAGGCCTCGCAGGGCAGGAAATACGCCCTCGGCGCGTCCACGGTGGGCTTCTTCGGCTACATGTACCACGCGATGTGGCACGGCGCGCCCAGCCAGTGGCAGATCAAGGACGGCAAGGTCACCGACATGTACGGGACCGACGCGTTCAAGGCCGCCCTTGAGTACATGGCCGGGATGCGCGAGGCCGGCTCGTACAACCCGGACGCCACGTCGATCTCCCAGGTCGACCTGAAGACCCAGTTCCACAACGGCACCGTCCGCTCGATGACCGACGGCTGGGGCGCCGTCGTCTCCAACGCCCAGGGCATCAAGGATGAGTTCACCCTCGACGTCGCCGAGCCCTACACGGTCGACGGCGCCACACCCGTCTACCAGCAGAACCGCGGCTGTTTCGGCTACACCGTCATCAAGAAGGCCTCCAAGGAGCGGGTGCGGCTGATGCTGCGGGTGCTCGACTGGCTGGCCTCGCCGTTCGGCTCGAAGGAGTACGAGCTGATGCACTACGGAGTGGAGGGCACCCACTTCGAGTACAACAAGGACGGCGACCCGGTCGCCACCGAGCTCGGCTTGATCGACTCCAGGACCAACCTGCCCTTCCCGTACCTCATGGACGCGCCGCAGCCCCTGTACTTCCCCGGCTTCCCCGGCCTCACCGAGCGGCTGCACGCCTGGGAGAAGAAGGTCGTCCCGCTCCTCGTGCCCGACGACCACTGGGGCCTCATGTCGGACACGTACAACCGGCAGGGCGCCTCGATGCAGCAGGTCATCGAGGACGGCGTGACGGCGATCGTCTCCGGCCGCAAGAAGCTCTCCGACTGGGACGGCATCTACGGCAAGTGGCGGTCGCAGGGCGGCAAGCGGGCCGCCGAGGAGTTCCTCAAGGAGTACGAGGCCGCGCACTGACCCGGCGGCGGGGCGCGGGATGATGGGTCCCGGGGCGGGCGCCGCGAGGCAAGTCGGCCCCGGGCCCGGCGGGTTGGCCGCCGGACGGCGGCCGGCCGATGGCCGATGGCCGATGGCCAGGAGAGGGAGACACAGTGGGTGAGCGGGTCACCATCCGCGAGGTGGCCGCGCGCGCGGGCGTCTCGGTGGCGACGGTATCGCGGGTGCTCGCGGGCAACTACCCGACGTCCACGGCGTCGCGCGCCAAGGTGCTGCGCGCGGTCAAGGACCTGGACTACGTCGCCAACGCGCACGCGCGCGCGTTGGCGGGCGCGGGCCGCAAGACGATCGCGGTGCTCATGTACGACGTGGTCGGGGCGTTCTACGCACAGGTCGCGCAGGGGGTGGAGGTGGAGGCCGCCCAGCGGGGCCGCCTCACCCTGGTCGCGTCCACGGGCAGCGACCCGTCGCGCGAGCTGGCCCTCGTCCAGATGATGCGGGAACAGGCCGCCGAGGCCGTGATGCTGGTGGGCGGCGCCGTCCAGGACGACGAGTACCGGCAGCGGATGGCGCGGTACGCCGAGGCGCTCGCGGCGGCGGGCTCCCGGCTCGTCCTGTGCGGGCGTCCCGCGCCGACGCCCGACATGCCGGCGCTGGTCGTCGAGTACGACAACGAAGCGGGCGCCCACGCGGTGACCAGCCACCTCCTGGGCGCCGGGCACCGGCGGATCGCGCTGCTCGGCTACGAGCCGGGCAACACGACCGGCGAGGACCGGCTCGCCGGCTACCTCCGGGCGCTCGCGGACCACGGGGTGCCGCGCGAGGAGGCCGTCCTCCACGGCATCGGTTTCGGGCAGAACCACGGCTATCGGGCGATGCGGGAGCTGCTCGACAGGTCGGACGGCAGGCCCGACTTCACGGCGGTCTTCGCGGGCGACGACCGGGCCGCGGCGGCGGCGATCATCGCGCTGCGGGAGTACGGGTTGCGGGTGCCGGAGGACATGTCGGTGGTCGGCTACAACGACGACCCGGTGGCCGGTGACATCACCCCCGGTCTGACGACCGTCCACATCCCCGCGGAGGAAATGGGCCGCACGGCGGTGCGCCGCGCCCTCTCCGGTTCTCCGGCCGCGGGCCAGGAACGCCATGTCCTCGGCACGCACATCGTGATCCGGGACAGTGTCCGGGTGCTCCGGTCGCGCAGTTCCCCGCGCCCCTGACGGGGCCGGTTGTCCGGTGCGGGTCGGTCGTGGTTGTTCGCGCAGTTCCCCGCGCCCCTGAACGGGCCGCTCCTCGGGTGCGGGCCTGCTGTGGTTGCTCGCGCAGTTCCCCGCGCCCCTGAGGGCGCCCCTGGCGGGGCCCGGTTGTCGGGTGCGGGGGCGTTTCGTCATGGTGTTGTCGTCAGGATTGTTCTTGCGACCGTGTCCGGGCGGTCGTGCATCACCAGGTGGCCCGACGGCTCGGCGACGTGGAAGGTCGCGTCGAGGTGGCGGGCCAGCCGGTGCTGGCGGGTGAGCCAGCGGCGTGAACCTCCCGCGTAGGCTGCGAGTACCGCCACCGGGACCCCGCCCGGCAGGGCCGCGCGGAGCCGGAGTGCGGTGAGTTCATGTGCCACGTCGGCGTACGTCGCGTACTCCATGAGCGTCGCCCGCCACACGCGGCTGCTTCCGTACACCCGGGCCCAAGGGGTGGGTGCCGCCAGGCGTCGCAGTGCGGGGCCCGTCGCCCGTGGCAGGCCCGCCGCGCACAGCAGCGTGCCGCACGCGCGCGTGGCCGCCACCCGGACCCCGCGCGGCAGCAGGGCGCGCGGCCGCTCCTCGACGCTGGAGTCGACGAGGACGAGTCCCTCCGTACGTTCCGGATACAGCCTCGCGAACGCCTCCGCGTGGAATCCGGCGAGGGAGTGGCCGACCACCGTGACCGGTTCCGCGCCGAGCCGTACCGCGTCGAGGACGCGTCGGACGCGGTCCGCCTCGCTCCGCAAAGTGGGTGCCACGCGCGCGTGGCCGCTGAGGCCGAGGCCGGGGCGGTCGAAGCGGACGACGGTCCGGTGCGGGGTCAGGAACGGGACCACCGGCTCCCAGTCGAACCAGCCGAGGCCGAGCCCCGCACTGAGCACGCACACCGGCCCGCTCCCGGTCACCTCGACATGGTGCGGGACTCCCCCGACGCGTACGAAGGTCACTCCCGCCCCGCCTCCGAAGGCGGAACCTTTGCCGTTTTCAACACGGACCGTGCCAGCGTCACCAGCCATACCGCGATCAACAGCACCTGGAGGCGTTGGCCGATCCCGAGCCACCACGTCCCCCGCCCCGCCTCGAACGCGGCGACGGATGCCAGCGTCCAACCCGTGGCGGCCAGTTCGAGGACGACGAGGAGGGGCCCGGTGCGCGCGAGGGTCGGCCACGTACCGGCGCGACGACGTGCGGCGACCGTGAGCAGCACCATGCCGAGCAGCGCTCCGATGACCGCCAGGCTGCTGCTGACGGTGTGTGCGGAGTGCGTCCAGGGGACGGTGCCCGCCCGCTCGCGCGCGGCGCAGCCCGCGTCGGCGGTCGCCACGCAGCTCAGCGGGAGACGGGAGTCGGCCGCCGTGGCCGCCCCGAACAGCGCGAGCCCCGCCCAGCCCGCCGTGGTCCACCACCCTCGGAGCGGCAGCCGTGCCAGGGCGACCGCCGCGCCCGCGAGGGCGAGCAGGCCCGCGACGAAGTCCGCGGTGCGGAAGAACGTCCCGTACGGCTGGTCCTCGGCGGCGAGTTCACTGACGTACGTCGTGCGGGGCGAGAGCCCGGTCGGCAGGAAGGCCTCGACCGTCCACGTGCTGTACGCGAGGGCGGCGGCCATCAGGAGGACCGTGAGGGCGCGCGCGGCGGCGGGCCGGAGGGGTCTGCCGGGGCGGTCGTCACGGGGCTGTCGACGGCGCTTCTGCTGCCGCGGCCGCTGTGCCGCCATGGGGGCCGCTGTCGTCCTGGAGGAGGACACCGGTGGGCACACGCTATTTCTGCGCATGGGCCGGCCGGTGCTCGGGGTGGACCCAGCTGGGTTTGCGGTACTTGAGGAAGGCCGCGGGCGCCAGGACGCCGAGCGCGAGGAGGCCGCCGCCGACGATCAGCAGATAGCGCCAGAGCGGGCCCTTGCCGAACTGGTCGGGCGGCACGAAGCCGATGGCCAGCGCGATGAGCGACGCGACGAAGCCGACGGACGCCACGAGCGTCACGGCGGGGACCACGAAGCCGCGTGGTACTTCCGGATGAGATTTCCGCAGCCGTACGACGGCGACGAACATCAGCAGATACGCGATGAGGTAGATCTGCACGGTGATGACGGAGAACATCCAGTACGCACTGGAGACGTCGTCGCTGAAGGCGTAGAGGACACCGATCAGGGTGGTGATCACGCCCTGCGCGACCATGATGTTCCGGGGGACGCCCGCCTTGTTGAACTTCTGCAGGACGGGCGGCAGATAGCCCTCCTGCCGGGAGAGCGTCACGAGCCCCTTCGCGGGCCCCGCGAGCCAGGTGAGCATGCCGCCGAGCGCGGCCATGACCAGCATGATGCCGACGACCTTCGTCAGCCAGCCGACGTGGAAGTGGTCGAAGAAGGCCTGGAAGGCCTGCATCAGACCGGCGGTGAGGCTGAGCTCCCCCGACGGCATGACCCAGCTGATGGCCAGGGCCGGAAGGATGAAGATCAGCAGGACGAGGCCGGTGGCGAGGAAGATCGAGCGGGGGTACTCGGAGCGGGGGTGGCGCAGCGACGACACGTGGACGCCGTTCATCTCCATGCCCGCGTAGGAGAGGAAGTTGTTGACGATGAGGACCAGGCTGGCGAGGCCGGTCCACGGGGGCAGCCAGTGGTCGGTGCTCATGGGCGCGGCGGACGGGTTGCCCTGTCCCAGGAAGACGATGCCGAGCGCGACGAGGACGACACCGGGGACGAGGGTGCCGATGACGAGCCCCCAGGAGGACAGGCCGGCGACTGTCCTGGTCCCCCGGCACGTGACCCAGACGCCGGTCCAGTAGATGACGACGATGACGATCGCTACGTAGAGGCCGTTTTCGGCGAGGCTCGGATGGACGACGTACGCGAACGTCGAGGCGACGTAGGCGAGCAGGCTCGGGTAGTACGCGATGGTCATGGCGAACTGGCACCAGACGGCGACGAACCCGAGCGGCTTGCCGAGGGCCTCGCTCACCCAGCGGTAGATGCCGCCGGACCACCCGGAGGCGAGCTCGGCGCCGACGAGGGCGGTGGGGAGCAGGAAGACGACGGCGGGCAGGAGGTAGAGGAAGACGGCGGCCAGTCCGTAGATGGCCATGGAGGGCGAGGGGCGGAGACTGGCCACGGACGCGGTGGTCATCAGGGCGAGCGTCAGCCAGGAGATGAACTGCCGCGGAATGGCCGGGTCCGGCTCCGGCAGGGTTCCCGCACCGGTCTGCTCGGTCTGCCCCGGTTCGTCCTTTTTCGTCATGCGCTCATGATCGTCGGAGCGGCGGGGGCCCGCATGTCGCCGGATACCCGGCGGGGGTAGGGTGCGCCTCATGGCGAGGACGAGGAGCCGCACGGGGCACGGGCAGTGGCTGCTGCTCGTCGCGCTGCTCTTCGGGATCGTGACCATGCATACGCTGGGGCATCCTTCGGGGGGTTCCGGCGGGGGGCATGGGGGCGCCCGGCACGGGGGTGACCGGCAGGTGGCCGGTGAGTCCCTTGCGGGTGCGGCCGGTGCGGCCGGTGCGCCGGACGGCCTCGGTGAGGGCCGGGGTCGCATGGGCGGCACGGTCGGTGAGCACCGGGCGGACGCCGGCCACGGGGACCCGATGAACCCCGGGCGTCACGGGGACCTCATGAACCCCGAGATGAACCCCGAGATGGACCCCGGGCGTCACGGGGACCGTGACATGGGCGTGGCCGTGTCCGCGGCCGGTCCCGCCTCCGGGTCGCACGACGGTGGGATGGCGATGGACCCGCTGTCCGTGTGCCTGGCGGTGCTGGGCGCCTTCACGCTCGCCGTGCTGGTGCGGGCCGGACTGCTGCGGCGCGGCCCGGGCATCGCCCGTTCGCGCGCTCCCGGGCGGCTCCTCCACGTTCTGCGGCCCAACCCGCCGCCGCCTCGCATACTCCTCTCCCGTCTGTCGGTGCTGCGCATCTAGGCCTGCGCACCGGCTGCTTCGCGCTGCCCGCCGAACTCGCGGTGTCCCGGTGGGGACCCGCGGGGGTCGAGCGGTGCACCAGAAGCAGCGGATGCGCCCATCTGCACGCACCATCACGACGAGGTGTCACCCAGCCATGCGTAAAGAAGCTTCTCCCTCACACGTCATCCCCTCGCGCGTCATCCCCTCGCGCGCCATCTCCTCAGGCGTCGCTCCCTCGCGGCGCGCCGTGCTCGGCGTCGCGGCCGCCGTCGCCGGGGCGGGAGTCCTGACGGCGTGTTCCGACGCGGACCGGGGCGGCGGCCACGGCGGACACGGCCGGGGCGGCGCGGCCGGGCCCGAGGGCTATGTGGCCCCGGCGGGCGAGGAGGTCGCGGCCGCCGAGAAGAAGCGGGGCAGCGGCGGCCGGACCCGCGAGGTGAGGCTGACGGCGGTGGAGACCGGGCTCGACCTGGGCGGCCCCGAGGTCAGGACGTGGGCGTACGGGGACCGGCTCCCCGGCCGGGAGGTCCGGGTCACCGCGGGCGACACCCTCGCCCTCACTCTCGCCAACCACCTCCCGCAGGCCACCTCCCTGCACTGGCACGGCATCGCCCTGCGCAACGACATGGACGGCGTCCCCGGCCTCACCCAGCAGGACATCAAGCCCGGAGCGGACTTCACCTACCGCTTCGCGGTGCCCCACCCGGGGACGTACTGGTTCCATCCGCACTCCGGCACCCAGCAGGACCGCGGGCTGTACGCACCCTTGATCGTCGAGGACCCGAAGGAGCCGCTGAAGTACGACAAGGAGTGGGTGATCGTCCTCGACGACTGGGTCGACGGAGTGGACGGCTCGACCCCGGACGGCGTGCTCGCGGAGCTGAGCAAGGGCATGGCCGACCACGACATGGGCGGCGGGGCCTCCGGCGGCCACGGCGGGCACGACATGTCGAACGCCCCGTCCGGCCCCTCCCGCATGATGATGGGCGCCAAGAGTGACCTGCTGGGCGGCGACGCGGGCGACGTGGCCTACCCGCACTACCTCATCAACGGGCGCACGCCCGCGGCACCTTCGCAGTTCCGCGCCCGCCCCGGCGACCGCATCCGCCTCCGCATCATCAACGCCGGCGGGGACACGGCCTTCCGCGTGGCCCTCGGCGGCCACGCGATGACGGTGACGCACACGGACGGCTTCCCCGTGCGGCACGCGAGGGCGGAGGCGCTGCTCATCGGCATGGGCGAGCGGTACGACGTGCTGGTCACCGCCAAGGACGGCGTCTTCCCGCTGACCGCCGTCGCCGAGGGCAAGAAGGCGGCGGCGCTCGCGGTGCTGCGCACGGGCGGCGGGGCGGCGCCGACCGCGTCGACGCGCCCCGGCGAGCTGAAGGGCCGCCTCCTGACCGCCGCCGAGCTGCGGGCGCACGAGTCGGTCGCCCTGCCCTCCCGCAAGCCGGACCGCACGATCAGGCTGCAACTGACGGGCGGCATGGCCGCGTACGACTGGGCCTTCGACAAGAAGCCCTACTCCCCCGGCCGGCGCCACCCCGTCCGCGCCGGTGAGCGGGTCCGTCTGACCTTCGCCAACTCGACATCGATGTGGCACCCCGTGCACCTGCACGGCCACACCTTCGCCCTGGCGAACACCCCGGGCGGCCCCCGCAAGGACACCGCGATCGTCCTGCCGAACAGCACCCTGACGGTGGACTTCGAGGCGGACAACCCGGGCCTGTGGATGATCCACTGCCACAACGTGTACCACGCGGAGGCGGGAATGATGACGGTCCTCGGCTACCGGAGCTGACGGGCGGCTCCGCATACCGGAGCCGAAAAACCGGTGCTCCCGGACAACCGGCCGGACCCACCGTCCGGGAGCACCGCCCGTCCCCCCGCAGCCCACACGGGCGCGGTCGGCCCGCTCGTGTGACACCCCCGGCCCGGCCCCCAGCAAGGCATCGCGTCGCTCTGACGATTACACTGATTCCGTGCCTCAACTACGCCTCGCTCTGAATCAGATCGACTCGACCGTCGGTGATCTCGCCGGGAACGCCGAGGCGATCGTCCACTGGACCCGGCACTCCGCCGAGCAGGGGGCGCATCTCGTCGCGTTCCCCGAGATGGTGCTGACCGGCTATCCCGTCGAGGACCTCGCGCTGCGTTCGTCCTTCGTTCAGGCATCCCGGGCGGCGCTGCGCGCGCTCGCCGTGCGGTTGCGGGACGAGGGGTTCGGAGAGCTGCCGGTCGTCGTCGGCTATCTCGACCGCACCGAGGAGGCCAAGCCGAAGTTCGGCCAGCCCGCGGGCGCCCCGCGCAACGCGGGGGCGGTGCTGTACCGCGGTGAGTGCGTCCTGACGTACTCCAAGCACCACCTGCCCAACTACGGCGTCTTCGACGAGTTCCGGTACTTCGTGCCGGGCGAGACGCTGCCGGTCGTGCGGGTGCACGGCGTCGACGTCGCGCTCGCCATCTGCGAGGACCTCTGGCAGGACGGCGGCCGCGTACCGGCGACGCGCAGCGCGGGGGCGGGCCTGCTGCTCTCCATCAACGCGTCGCCGTACGAGCAGAACAAGGACGACCAGCGCCTCGAACTCGTGCGCAAGCGCGCGCAGGAGGCCGGCTGCACCACCGCGTACCTCGCGATGATCGGCGGGCAGGACGAGCTGGTCTTCGACGGCGATTCGATCGTCGTCGACAAGGACGGCGAAGTCATCGCCCGTGCCCCGCAGTTCTCCGAGGGCTGTGTCGTCCTCGACCTCGACCTGCCGGCCGCCGCGCCCGTGCCGCCGTCCGGCGTCGTGGACGACGGGCTGCGCATCGAGCACGTGACGCTGTCGGAGGAGCCGCTTCCCGCGTACGAGGCCGAGCTCACCGGCGGGTACGCCGAGCGGCTCGACGACGACGAGGAGGTGTACTCGGCGCTCGTCGTGGGGCTGCGCGCGTACGCCGCGAAGAACGGTTTCAGCAGCGTCCTGATCGGCCTCTCCGGCGGCATCGACTCGGCGCTCACCGCCGCCATCGCCTGCGACGCGCTGGGCGCGCAGAACGTGTACGGCGTCGCCATGCCGTCCCGCTACTCGTCCGACCACTCCATCAGCGACGCGGAGGAGCTGGCGCGGCGCACCGGGCTCAACTTCCGCACCGTGCCGATCGCCCCGATGTTCGACGCGTACATGGGCTCGCTGGGGCTCACCGGGCTCGCCGAGGAGAACCTCCAGTCGCGGCTGCGCGGCACGATGCTGATGGCGCTCTCCAACCAGGAGGGGCACATCGTGCTCGCGCCGGGCAACAAGTCCGAGCTGGCGGTCGGGTACTCCACGCTGTACGGCGACTCCGTGGGGGCGTACGGCCCGATCAAGGACGTCTACAAGACGGCGATCTTCCGGCTCGCCGAGTGGCGCAACCGCTCGGCGCGGGAGCGGGGGCAGACGCCGCCGATCCCGGAGAACTCCATCACCAAGCCGCCGAGCGCCGAACTCCGCCCCGACCAGGTCGACACGGACTCGCTCCCCGACTACCCGGTCCTGGACGCGATCCTGGAGCTCTACGTCGACCGGGACCAGGGCGCCGACGCGATCGTGGCCGCCGGGTACGACCGGGAGCTGGTCGTCAAGACGCTGCGGATGGTGGACACCGCCGAGTACAAGCGGCGGCAGTACCCGCCGGGGACGAAGATCTCCGCGAAGGGCTTCGGCAAGGACCGCCGCCTGCCCATCACCAACCGCTGGCGCGAGTCCGCCGCCGGCTGAGGAGTGGCGGTGTACTGAGCCGCCGCTTCGCGGCGGATCTTCTTCCCATCCACCCACCCACCCGTTTGCCCCGCACCGGGCGGGGGCTGTAGGGCGCCGCCCGGTGCGGGTGGGTGGGTGGCGCGTCAGTGGCGGGCGGGTTCGCGCTGCTCGGCCGACGAGGCCACGACCCGCTCCGTACCCGGTACGGGACCGCGCCGCAGGTCCACCGCGTACGCCAGGCCCGCGACGCCGAGGCCCAGGACCGCCAGAAGGGCGCCGGTCACCGCCGGGGACGTCACGCCGAAGCCGGCCGCGAGGGCGAGGCCGCCGATCCAGGCGCCGCCCGCGTTGGCGAGGTTGAAGGCGCCCTGGTTGGCCGAGGAGGCCAGGGACGGGGCCGCCGCGGCCTTCTCCATGACCATGAGCTGCAGCGGCGAGCCCGTCGTGAACGCCGCCATGCCGAGCAGGGCGACGCCGAGCGCCGCGCTCCATCCGGCGCTCATGAGCAGCGGGAAGAGCGCGAGGACGACGGCCAGCGCCGTGAGTCCGCCGAAGAGCGTGCCGCGCAGGGAGTGGTCCGCGAGGCGTCCGCCCAGCAGGTTGCCCGCCGTCGCGCCCACGCCGAACAGCGCGAGGAGCAGCGTGACGCTGGACTCGGCGTAACCGGCCGCGTCGGTCAGCATCGGCGTGATGTAGCTGTACGCCGCGAAGAGCGCCCCGAAGCCGGCGACGGTCGTGCCGAGCGCCAGCCACACCGGGAGACTGCGCAGCGCGCGGAGCTCGCCGCGCAGGCCCGTCGCGTCGCCGTGGCCGTGGTCGGCCGGGACCAGGAGGGCGAGCGCGGCGATGGCCGCGAGCCCGATCG
The DNA here is from genome assembly GCF_040654255.1 of Streptomyces sp. NPDC050732. NCBI lineage: Bacteria > Bacillati > Actinomycetota > Actinomycetes > Kitasatosporales > Streptomycetaceae > Streptomyces > Streptomyces sp. NPDC050732. The sequence continues at coordinate 11,771 of NZ_JBFAHP010000062.1, read as the reverse complement.
CGCTCACCGCGAGGAACGTGGCGCGCCAGCCGAGCTGCTGCCCCATGGCCGTGGCCACCGGTACGCCCACGATGTTGGCGACGGTCAGGCCGAGGAACATCAGGGACACCGAGCGGGCCTTGCGCTCGGGGGCGACGAGCCCGGTGGCGACGACCGCGCCGACCCCGAAGAACGCGCCGTGCGGCAGCCCGCTGAGGAAGCGGGCAGCCATCAGCAGGTGGTAGTCGGGGGCCGCCGCCGACAGCGCGTTGCCGACCACGAAGAGCACCATCAGGCCGATGAGGACGCGGCGGCGCGGCAGCTTCGCGGTGACGGCGGCGAGAAGCGGGGCGCCGATGACGACGCCCAGCGCGTACGCCGAGACGAGGTGTCCCGCGGTGGGGATGGACAGGTGCAGGTCGTCGGCGACGTTGGGCAGCAGGCCCATCATCACGAACTCGGTGGTGCCGATGCCGAAGGCGCCCACGGCGAGGGCGAGCAGGGCCAGGGGCATGAAGAAGTACCTTCCACGGAACGGGGGCGGTGCGGTGTGGGGGTGTGGTGCGCGCTGAGATGCGCGCTGCGAAAGAAAGGGGAATCCGTAAGTTTACGTACGGAACAAACCCTCGCCCACCCAGTATTCCGTGAGATCGCGACCGTGCGGTCACATGCGGACCACGCGGACGTTACGAGGATCGGACGTTACGACGAGAGGTCGACCCGTGCCGCGATCGGCAGGTGGTCGCTGCCTGTCTCCGGCAGCGTCCAGGAGGAGACCGGCTCGACGCCCTTGACCATGATCTGGTCGATGCGGGCCATCGGGAACGACGCGGGCCAGCTGAAGCCGAAGCCGTCGCCCGCCGCGCCCTGCGTGGAGCGCATCTGCGAGGTGACCGCGTTCAGGGCGCGGTCGTTCATCGTGCCGTTGAGGTCGCCGAGCAGGACGACCTTGCCGAGCTTCTCGTCGGCGATGGCCTCGCCGAGCGCGTCGGCGCTGTTGTCGCGCTGGTTGGCGGTGAAGCCCGCGTCGAGCTTCACGCGGACCGAGGGCAGGTGCGCGACGTAGACACCGACGTCGCCCTTGGGCGTGTTGACCGTCGCCCGCATCGCCCGCACCCAGCCCAGCTTGATGTCCACGGGCCTGGCGTCGGTCAGCGGGTACTTGCTCCACAGGCCGACGGTGCCCTTCACCGAGTGGTACTTGTACTCGCCCGCCAGTGCCTTCTCGTACGTGGGGACGGCGTCCGCGGTGAGCTCCTCCAGCGCGATGACGTCGGCGCCGGAGGAGGCGACGTCCTGGGCGGTGCCGGTCGGGTCGGGGTTGTCCGCGTTCACGTTGTGCGTGGCCACGGTCAGGTCGCCGCCGGTGCCGCCCGACTTGCCGGTGATCAGGCCGCCGAACGAGTTGATCCAGATGATCAGGGGCAGCAGCAGGGCGATCAGCGCGGTGGCGGACTTGCGGACCACCGCGATGACGAGCAGCACCGGGATGAAGACGCCGAGCCAGGGCAGGAAGGTCTCGGTCAGGCTGCCGAGGTTGCCCACGTTGTTGGGGATCTGCGCGTGGAAGAGCATCACCAGCGCGATCAGGACCGCGGCGCCCGCCGTGACGAGACCGCGCCGCCAGATGCCCGGGTCGCCCCGCCAGCCGTCGAGCAGGCGGCGGAACCGGGACCCCGGACGCTCGGGGCCCGAGCCGCCGCTGCCCGTCTCCGTCATGTACGCCTGCGCCATGCTGTCGTCGCCTCACTGCCTGCCGTGCACACCGTCTGTCCCGCCCCCTGAAACCCTAGGCGATGATCCGGTGTCGTCCCTGCCGTCCACGACGGCCGTACAGGCACCATGACGTCCGGGGCGGCGCGAGGGGTTCCTGATCTGCCGGGGAGAGCGCCCTCTGTGACGAAATGCGCACAACCCGGCCCCGCCCTGCGCCGAAACCGCTGTCGGAACTCCCACTAGCCCCGGGGCGGCACGTGGTGCCACCATGGAGGTGATCCGGGGACGCCGTCAGGGCGCCTCGAGATGACAGAAGGAGCCGTTGCGATGACGCAGCTTTCGGCTGCCCAGAAAAGCGCCGACGCCCCCAGGAGCCCCGACAGCAGCAAGGCGCTGTACGGCGGCAAGGGCACCCGGCGCATCACTGTGCGCGACATCACCGCCGCCAAGGAGCGCGGCGAGAAGTGGCCCATGCTCACCGCCTACGACGCGATGACCGCGTCCGTCTTCGACGAGGCGGGCATCCCCGTCATGCTCGTCGGCGACTCGGCGGGCAACTGCCACCTGGGGTACGAGACGACCGTGCCCGTCACCCTCGACGAGATGACCATGCTGTCCGCGGCGGTCGTACGGGGCACTTCGCGCGCCCTGATCGTCGGCGACCTGCCGTTCGGCTCGTACCAGGAGGGCGCCGTCCAGGCGCTCCGGTCGGCGACGCGCCTCGTGAAGGAGGCGGGCGTCGGCGCGGTGAAGCTGGAGGGCGGTGAACGCTCCCTCGCCCAGACCGAGCTGCTCGTCCAGTCCGGCATCCCCGTCATGTCGCACCTCGGCCTGACCCCGCAGTCCGTGAACACCATGGGCTACCGGGTGCAGGGCCGCGGCGACGAGGCCGCGCACCGGCTCCTGAACGACGCGAAGGCCGCGCAGGACGCGGGCGCCTTCGCGGTCGTCCTGGAACTGGTCCCCGCGGAGCTCGCCGCCGAGGTCACCCGCTCCCTGCACATCCCGACCGTCGGGATCGGGGCGGGCTCCGAGTGCGACGCGCAGGTCCTGGTCTGGACGGACATGATGGGCCTGACCGGCGGAAAGATGCCGCGCTTCGTCAAGCAGTACGCGGAGCTGCGGAACGTCATGGCCGGCGCGGCGAAGGCGTTCGCGGAGGACGTCGTGGGCGGCGCGTTCCCGGCGCCGGAGCACGCGGTCCACTGAGGCCGTGGGGGCGGACGGCTCCCCTGACGTCCGCCCCGCCGTCCGCCTGGACGTCCGCCTGGACGTCCGCCTGAGACCACCGCGGCACGACGGCAGCCCGTCGATCTTCCCCCGTCGACGGGCTGCCGGTTCTCGCCCCTGGGCGGTGGGGCGGCTGCGGGTCTTCTTGTCCCGCCGCTTCGCGGCGGATGCTCCCCACCCACCCACCCGTTTGCCCCGCGAGTCAGGCACAGGTAGGGACATCTACGGTTCCGATCCGTGCGCGACGCGCGGGCGGGTGGGCGTGTGGGCCCACAATTCCGATCCGTGCGCGCCACACGAGCGGATCGGCGGGCGGGGAAGAACCCACCGCAAGTCAGGCGCCGGGAGGCGCCCCTACAGTGCCGTTCGGTGCGGGGCGAACGGGTGGGTGGGTGGGAGGCATCCGCCGCGGAGCGGCGGGACAGGAAGACCCGCACCGGGCAGACAAGTGGACGGACGGGAAACATCCGGCGCGGAGCGGCGGGGCAGGAGCGGGAGCGGGCCCGCCCGGGCGCGGGCGAAAGTGCAGCCCCCGGGGGAGGGGCCTGTGTTGGGCGAGTCCCGTCACCGACCCCGCGAGGCCCCGCTGTCGGTGGGATGTCGGTCGTTTGTCGGTGGGGTCTGACACCTTGTGGGCATGACGCGAATCGACATGAACCCCGGCGGCGCAGGGAGCGCGGTCACCGTAAGGGGACTGGTCAAGCACTACGGCGCGACCAAAGCTCTGGACGGCGTGGACCTCGACGTGCGCGAGGGCACCGTCCTCGGTGTGCTCGGGCCCAACGGCGCCGGTAAGACGACCCTCGTACGCTGCCTCTCGACCCTGATCACCCCGGACGCGGGCACCGCCCTCGTCGCCGGGTACGACGTGGTCCGCCAGCCCCGCCAGCTCCGCCGCGTGATAGGCCTCACCGGCCAGTACGCGTCGGTGGACGAGAAGCTCTCCGGCCGGGAGAACCTGTACATGATCGGGCGGCTGCTCGACCTGTCCCGCAAGGAGGCCAGGTCCCGCGCCGACGGCCTGCTGGAGCGGTTCTCGCTGACCGAGGCCGCCAAGCGCCCGGCGAACACGTACTCGGGCGGTATGCGCCGCCGCCTCGACCTCGCCGCGTCGATGATCGGCAGCCCGGCCGTCCTGTACCTGGACGAGCCGACGACGGGGCTCGACCCCCGTACCCGTAACGAGGTGTGGGCCGAGGTCAAGCGCATGGTGGGCGACGGCGTGACCGTGCTGCTCACCACCCAGTACATGGAGGAGGCCGAGCAACTGGCCTCCGAGCTGACGGTCATCGACCGCGGCAAGGTCATCGCCAACGGCGGCATCGAGGAGCTGAAGGCGAAGGTCGGCGGCCGCACCCTGCGCGTCCGCCCGGCCGACCCCCTGGAGCTGCGCCCGCTGGCGAACGCCCTCGACGACCTCGGTCTGACCGGCCTCGCCACCTCGACGGTCGACGTCGAGACCGGCACGGTCCTCGTGCCGATCCTCAGCGACGAGCAGCTGACCGCCGTGGTCGGCGCGGTCACCGCGCGCGGCATCACGATCGGCTCGATAGCCACCGAACTGCCCAGCCTGGACGAGGTGTTCCTCTCCATCACCGGCCAGAAGGCCAGTGCCCCGCAGGACGCCCGTCCGTCCGAGAACGAGCTTGAGGAGGTCGCCGTATGAGCGCCACCACACTCACGGCCGCCCCCCTCAAGACGGGGGAGGCGGACTCCCGCATCGGCCTGCGCGGCCACGTCCGCCACACCAGCGCCCTGGTCCGCCGCAACCTGCTGTGGATCCGGCAGGACCCGGAGTCGATGTTCGACGCGGTCCTGATGCCGATCGTCTTCACGCTCCTGTTCGTGTACGTCTTCGGCGGCTCCATCGGGCAGGCGCTCGGCGGCGGCCAGGACCAGTACGTGCAGTACGTGGTCCCCGGCATGATGGCGATGATGAGCATGAACATCGCCATGGCCGTCGGCACCGGCTTCAACCAGGACTTCCAGAACGGCATCATGGACCGTTTCCGTACCCTGCCGATCGGTCAGGGCTCGGTGCTGTTCGCCAAGATCGTGGTGGAGCTGATGCGGCTGCTCATCGCGACGACGATCATGATGATCGTCGGTGTCCTGGTGGGCTTCGACATCACGAACTGGCTCGGCCTGTTCGCCGCCGTGGGCCTCTCCGCCCTGTTCGGCACGTCGATCATGTGGATCTTCCTGGTCCTCGGCGTCTCCATGAAGAGCGCCCAGTCCGTGCAGGCGATGGGCTTCCTGGTCCTGATGCCGCTGCAGTTCGGCTCGTCGATCTTCGCGCCGACGCAGTCGATGCCGGGCTGGCTGCAGGGCTTCACCGACTACAACCCGCTGTCCTCGCTCGCGGACTCCGCGCGCGGCCTGATGGTCGGCGGCCCCGTCGCGCACGACGTGTGGGTGACGGTCGGCTGGTCGGTGGCGCTCACGCTGGTGATGGCGCCGATCGCGATCCACAAGTTCCGCACGAAGAACTGAGCACCGGGTCAGCCGATCCCCCGTCGGGGCGCGTCACTCGGCCCACGTGGCGCACAGGGCGGTGGTCTCCTCCAGGGAGAGGCCGCCGCCCTTCGCGTACGCCGCTTCGAAAGCGTCGTCCCCGAGCGCGGCCCTGCACCGCTCCCGCGCGCCCTCGCAGATCTCCCGCTCCATCGTGGTCGCGACGTGGCGCGGCGGCAGCTCCCGGTCGGCGACCGCGAGGATCCGCGCGGCGTCGTACGCACGGGCACCGCCCCCGGCCCCGGACACGCCCCCGTTCCCGTTCCCGCCCCCGGCCAGCGCCCACGCGACGAGCGACAGTTGGACCGAGACCATCTGCGGCGCGACCATCCGCGACAGCGGGTCGAGGGCCTTCTCGAAGGCCTCGCGCGCCCCGGCGAGCGCCTCGGCGTACCGCCCGTCCAGTAGGTCGAGCCAGGCCCCGATGCCGAGCACGGAGCTGTCGAAGACCGCGTAACCGATGCCGTTGAACTCCTGCCGCAGCAGCCGCAGTTGCTCGCGCCCCTCGGCGGTGCGGCGGTCGTGGCCCAGCGCGCAGGCGAGGAAGAGCCGGGCCGCGGGCATGACCTCGCCGGTGTGGTGCCTGCCCGGTTCGTCGAGGATTCCCCGCAGCATCGCCTCGCCCCGGTCGAAGAGGTCCCGCCGCTCCGGCGAGTCCGTGAGGATCGCGCCGAGGCGGGCCTTGAGCAGGCCCACCTGGGTCTGGGCACCGAGCTGTTCGGCGTACTCGACGGCGGCTTCGTAGTCCTCGGCGGCCGCCGTGAACTCGCCGCGCCGCTCCCGGGATTCGCCGCGCGCGGAGAGCGCCTCCGCGATGCCCCACACGTCGCCGAGCCGCCGGAATCCGTGCAGCGCCTCGTCCGCGTCGCGGATGGCGTCGCCCGTCCAGTCGCTCCGGTTGGCGAGGATGTTGGCGCGCATTTGGAGGGCGGCGGCGAGCTCCCAGTCGTAGCCGAAGGCACGGCACGCGGCGACGGTCTCGTCGAGGGTGACGCGCAGCAGGTCCATGTCGCCGCCGAGCAGCACGGCGTAGAACCAGAGGTTGCCGGGTGTGCGGCAGGTCTGCGGGAGGCCGGGCCGGTAGGCGCGCCGGATGCCGGCCAGCTTCTCCGTCGCCTCCGGCGACTGCCAGTCGACCAGTTCGAGCTCCATGCAGGAGAGGTGCATCAGGTGCGCGCCCCGGCGGGCCTCCACCAGGAGCTCGGGGCTCATCGGCGGGGGCGCGGCCGTGCACGACTCGTGGAGCGGGGGTGCGGGGGCGACGGGCGGGGCGAAGGGGTCGGGGCCGAGGGCCGTGACGTCGCGGGACCAGTTGCGGGTCTCCATGCGCATCCCGCGCATCTGCCAGTACCAGGAGAGGGACAGGACGAGGCAGAGCGCTTCCTGCTCGTCCCGCGCGGCGAGCGCGTGCCGCAGGGCGGTGCGCAGGTTCTCGTACTCCATCTCAAGCCGCTCCACGGCCGCCTGCTGGCCGCGGCCGCGCAGCTCGGGATCGGTGGTCCTGGCGACCTCGCGGTAGTGCACGAGGTGCGCCCGCTCGGCCGCGGCCCGGTCGCCGGCCTCGTCGAGCCGCTCGCCCGCGTACTCGGCGACGGTCTCCAGGAGCCGGTAGCGCATGCCGCTGCCGTTCGCCTCCGAAGGGGCCGCCACGACAAGGGACTTGTCGACGAGGGAACCCAGCAGGTCGGCGACGTCGTACGTGCTCCCGGCGGCCGCGCACACCTCCTCCGCCGCGGTCAGATCGCAGCCGCCCGCGAAGACCGAAAGCCGTCGCAGCACGGTCCGCTCGGCGTCGTCCAGGAGGTCCCAGGACCAGTCGACGACGGCCCGCAGCGTCTGCTGGCGGGGCAGGACCGTGCGGGCGCCGCTGGTGAGGAGACGGAAGCGGTCGTCGAGGCGGTCGGCGATCTGGCGCGGGGTGAGCAGCCGCAGGCGGGCGGCGGCCAGCTCGATGGCGAGCGGCAGACCGTCGAGCCTGCGGCAGATCTCGGCGACGGCCGCCGCGTCCCCTTCGACGGTGAACCCGGGCCGTGCGGCGGCGCCGCGCTCGGCGAAGAGGCGCACCGCCACCGGTTCGGGCAGCGGCTCGACGGGCCGCAGCGACTCGCCCGGTACGCCGAGGGGTTCGCGGCTGGTGGCGAGGACCGTCAGGCCGGGGCAGCGGGCGAGGAGTTCGTCGGCGAGGCGGGCGGCCGCGTCGACGACGTGCTCGCAGTTGTCCAGGACGAGCAGCATGCGGCGCGCGGCGCAGTGCTCGACGAGCCGGGCGACGGGGTCCTCGCCGTGCCGCTCGGAGAGGGCGCGCAGCTCCTCGGCGCCGGCGCCGCGCAGCACGGTCTCGCGGGCGCCGAGCGCGGTGAGGACGGCCGCGGGGACGTCCGCGGGGTCCTCGACCGGCGCGAGCTCGGCGAGCCACACGCCGTCCGGCAGACCTGGGGCGACGGCCTCGGCGGCCTCCTGCGACAGCCGCGTCTTGCCGGCCCCGCCGGGCCCGAGCAGGGTGACGAGCCGGGCCCGCGCGAGGTCGTCCCGCAGGACGTCGATGTCGGCCTCGCGTCCGACGAACGAGGTGAGCCGGGCCCGTAGGTTACCGGCGGGGCGGCCGCGCGCCGGAGCGGGCACGACCGCATCGCCCCGCAACAACTCCTCGTAGAGCCCGCTCAGTTCGGGTCCGGGGTCGGCCCCGAGCCGGTCCGCGAGCTCGCGGCGTATGCCGTCGTACGCGGCGAGCGCCTCCGCCGGGCGCCCCGTGTCGCGCAGTGCGCGCAGCCGCAGGACGTGCAGGGACTCGTCGAGGGGGTGGGCCTCGCACAGGGCGGCGAGCTCGGGCAGGACCCGCTCCCCCTCGCCCAGGGCGAGGGCCGCGGCCGTCCTGGCGCGCCGGGCGTCGAGGTGGCGGGCGTGCAGGCGGGCGGTGTCCGCGGTGCGTTCCGGCAGGTCGGCGAGGGGTTCGCCGGTCCACAGGGCGAGCGCGTCGTCCAGGACGGCGGCGGCCTTCGCCGGGTCGCCGTCGGCAAGGGCGCGCCCGCCCTCGCCGACCAGCCGGTCGAACCGGAACGCGTCCACGTCATCGGGGCGCGCGCTGAGCCGGTAGCCGCCGTCCACCGAGGCGACGGCGTCCGCGCCGAGGGCTCTGCGGAGCCGCCCGACCAGCGCCTGCAGGGCGCCGGCCGCGTCGGCGGGGGGTTCGCCGGTCCACACCTCGTCGACCAGGGCCGGGGCGGGGACGGGGCGCCCCGCGTGCAGGGCGAGCGCGGTCAGGAGGGCGCGCAGGCGGGCGCCGCCGACGGGAACGGTGGTTCCGTCGGCGCGGACGGCTCGGGTCGGCCCCAGGACGCGGTATCGCACGGGGCCATTGTCCCTTGGCAACGGCGGCCGGGAGACGAGGGCTTCACGCGTGGGACAGTTTCCGCTCGGCTCGGGTGCCCTGGTCCTCGCTGGTCACCGTGACCGTTCCCGCGCCCTCGTCGCCGTCCCACCAGTCGGCGAACGCCTTCCCCAGGGCGTCGACGTTCTTGCGGGTCTCCTTGTCCTCGTACGTGCGGTAGTCCGTCGCCACGGTGACCGCGCCGGGGCCCTTCGCCCCGTAACCGATGGTGAGTTCGGTGACGTGCGGGGCGAGGCGTGCGCCGCCCGGGGCGTTCTTCGCCGTCCAGGAGCGGAATTCCGCCGCGAGGTTCGACGGCTTGTCACCGTCGTACAGCGTGACCGTCCTCGCCGTCTTCCCGCCCTGCCCGAGGATGCGGGCGCTGCCGGCCGCGGGGTCCTCGTCCCACCACTCCGTGAACGCCCCGGCGAGCGGCCCGACCTGTCCCTCCGCCTCGCCCCAGGGTCCGTAGTCCGTGAGGACCCTGACGACTCCGTCGCGGTCACCGGGCCGGTAGCCGAGGCTGATGTGCAGCGCGTGGCCCGCCAGCGCGTCGTCGCGACCGGAGTCGTCCGTCTTCAGCCAGGCGCGGAAGGCGCGCAGCGGATTGGGGTCGTCCTTCGCGGGTCCGCTGTCGCCGGCGCCGCCGGAGCAGCCCACCGTCAGAAGCAGCGCCCCTGCCGCGAGCGCCCCCGCGCGCGTTCCGCTCCGGGCGAGCCGCCCCGTCGTCCCCACTGCGTTCTCCGATCAGATCGACACATCATCAGATGCATGCGTAACGTACCTTCTCGATTGGTCTGTACCGATCGGACCCCGGTTGCCCGGGGTCCGTTTTTCGTGGGGGAACACCACTGTGAGATTGAGACGCAGTCTGACTGCGACAGCCGTCGCGGCCGCACTCCTGGCCGCCGCGGCCCCGGCGTGGTCCGCTCAGGACCCGACGCCGACGAAGCCCTCTTCCCAGCCCTCGAAGCCGCCCTCCCAGGTCCCTGACCAGGAACTGGCCCGCGCGCTCGAAGAGTTCTGGACGCCGGAGCGCATGGCCGAGGCCGAGCCGGTCGAGCAGCAGCAGACCCGCGAGGCCGCGGCGGCCGGGGACGCCGAAGCGGGGAAGGAGCAGGCGCCGCGCAAGGGCATGCAGCGCTCGCCCTCCCACACCTTCGAGGGCATCAAGGAAGTCGGCACCTTCTACTGGGCCCAGAAGGCGGGCAACGACTTCCCGGACCGCTACGACTACCGCTTCTGCGGCGGCACCGTCGTCCCGTCCCCGGGCAAGAACCTGGTCGTGTCGGCGGCGCACTGCTTCGACAGCGACGACCAGAAGAACCTGATCTTCGTGCCGCAGCACAGCGCGAAGAGCCCCATGCCGCACGGCATGTTCCCCATCAAGAAGGCCGGCATCTTCAAGGACCCCGGCTACACCGGGTCCAGGAAGAGCGAGGAGAACTTCACCGGGGTCGACGTCGCGTTCCTCGCCACCGAGCCGCGCAGCGACGGCAAGCAGGTCGAGAACGTCGTCGGGGCCGTCCCGATGGGCTTCAACACCGGCTTCAAGCACACCGTGCACGCCATCGGCTACCCGTACCTGTACGGCGGCGGCAAGTACAAGCCGAAGCAGGACCCGCTCAGCTGCACCACGCCGACGAAGAAGTACACGGCCGACAACACCAAGGACAGCGGCGGCCGGCTCTGGCGCGGCGGCACCTTCACCGAGATCAACTGCGACGGTTACGTCGGCGGCACCTCCGGCGGCCCCTTCATCACGGCGGGCGGCGAGCCGGCGAAGCTGATCGGGGTGACCGGCGGCTGGATGACGGGCGGCCACAGCGCCGACACGTCGTACTCCTCGTACTTCGGCAACGACGTCAAGCGGATCTACGACGCCGCGAAGGCGGGCAAGCAGCCGGCGAGCATCAACCCGCCGCCGATGACCGACCCGGTGCTGCCCCCAGCCGGTACGTGGAAGCACGCCAAGTCCATCGCCAACGGCTACTTCGCCCCCGACGGCCCGGCCTCCGACGAGCGGACGGACATGTTCGTCATGTGGTCGGACGGCGAGCTGAGCGTCTACCGCGGCGCGGGCAGGAAGAAGAACCACTTCGACAAGGAGTTCAAGGTCCAGGGCCCGACCGCCCTGTGGCGCGACCACGCCGAGCAGGTCGTCGCGGGTGACTTCACCGGTGACGCCGGCTCGGACCTGATCGTCCGCTGGTCGGACGGCGAGGTGACGCTCTACCCGTCGGTCGACGAGAAGGGCTTCCACGGCGAGTACCGGCTGGCCGCCGCGAACAGCACCTGGAAGCACGCCGAGGTGATGACCGCGGGCCGCTTCGGCGGCAACAAGGCGCAGGACGACCTGGTCGTGCGCTGGTCGGACGGCGAGGTCACGATGTATCGGAACACCGGGGCCAACAAGAAGCTGGGCAAGGAGATCAAGGTCGTCCCGGCGGGCACCTCCGAGGCCGGCACGTGGAAGCGCGCCACCCAGATCACCGCCGGCCAGTACTCGGGCGACGACGACTGGGACCTCGTCGTGCGCTGGTCCGACGGCAGACTGTCGCAGTACCAGGACTTCACCGGCACGGGAGCCCCCCGGGGCGAGCACAAGTGGCAGGGCCCGAACAGCCGGTGGAAGCACGCCCTCATCGTCAGCGGCGGCGACTTCACCGACAGCCCCCGGGCCGACGACACCATCGTGCGCCGGCCCGACGGTGAACTGATCCTCTACGCCGACGGCAACGCGTCCGGCATCGGTACGGCGACCCGGCTCGTGGCGACCGGCTAACCACGGACGGCGCCCCTCGAAGCGAGGGCCGGGGCGGGGCAACCTCGGGGTGCCTCCGCCCCTCCCCCCCTCGTGCGAGCACAAACAGACCCGCCGCTTCGCGGCGGATGTCTCCCACCCACCCACCCGTTTGCCCCGCGACGCAGCTGCCAGGTAGGAGCAAAGGGGACCCCCGCCGGG
>NZ_JBFAHP010000061.1:0-26954 GCF_040654255.1 Streptomyces sp. NPDC050732 | reverse complement strand
TGGGAGGCGCTGCCGCTCGGCTCGGACGTCTACCACGCGAAGTACGCGCGGAACGAGATCTACGCCCTCTTCCCGGCGTTCGCGGACCGCGAGCCCCCGCCCCAGGGGTGGCGGGGCCCGTCCAGCGCCAGGGGGCGCCGAACGGGAAGGCTGCGACCGAGGGCGGATCGCAGCCAAGGCCCGCCCGTTCCGGGCGGTCCAAGGGGAAGTCGCGCCCGCGCGACAAGAAGCAGCGCCGCGCCCACAGCGTCCGCCTCAACGAACCCGAGCACGCTCTCATCCAAGCGGGCGCAGACGCCGTCGGCATGAGCACGGCGGGCTTCCTCGCCTACTCCGGCCTGGCCATGTCCCGCGATCAGTCCCGCACCGCCGCGGCCATTGCCACCGAACGCGATGTGCTCACTGAGCTGTTCGCCGCGCGCCGCCAGCTCGGCTGGGCCGGCAGCAACCTCAACCAAGTCGCCAAGGCCCTCAACTCTGGTGGCGAGGTACCTCACCTGGGGGCGGTCATCGCCGACATTCAGCGCGCGGCCAAGGCGGTGCAGGACGCCGCTGACCGGGTCGCCAACCGGCAAGCAGGCGAGGCGGCTTGATTCCCCAGGTCCACAAACAGGGCAGCGACACTCATGGCCTGCTCAAGTACCTCTACGGCAAGGGCACACACGAGGAGCACATCGACCCGCACCTGGTCGCCTCCTTCGACGGTATGGCCCCCGACCCCGGCCGTGACCCGAGCGCGACGAAGAGGGACCTCCAGCAGCTCCTCGACCAACCCTTGCAGCTCCTCGACCCCGACCAGCGCCCCGAGAAGCACGTGTGGCATCTGTCCGTACGAAACGCGGCCGAGGACCGCATCCTGTCCGATGAGGAGTGGGGGCAGATCGCGCGCCGCATGGTGGCCGCGACCGGCATCGACCCCGGCGACGGAGCGGGCTGCCGCTGGGCGGCCGTCCGCCATGCCGATGACCACATCCACATCATCGCGACCCTCGTACGCGAGGACGGCCGCCGTCCCAACCACCACCGCTCCGGCAAACGCGCCCAGGCCGAGGCCCGGCTCCTTGAGGCCGAATACGACTTGCAGCGGATCAATCCTGGGGACGGCACCGCCGCGAAGAGGCCCACCAGCGCCGAGCGCCACAAGGCCGAACGCCAAGGCCGTGAGCAGACCGCTCGCGAGGAGCTGCGCGAGACCGTCCGCCGGGCCGTGGCCGGCGCTACCAGCGATGAGGAGTTCTTCGACCGGCTGGCCGCCGCCGGGCTGCTCGTCCGCAAACGCCGCGCGCCCTCCGGTGACCTGCTCGGCTACAAGGTCGCGCTGGCTGACGACCACAACAGGGACGGTGAGCCAGTGTTCTATCCCGGCTCCAAACTCGCCCCCGACCTTTCCCTGGCCCGCATCCGCGAACGCTGGTCCGCCACCCAACAGGACCCCGCTGCAGTTCCAGACGATCGTGCCAGCACACCGAGCGGTCCCGCACGGGCACGGCGCCGCGCAACAGCCGCTGCCTGGCAGGCAATCCTGATCATCGACCACGGCGACGACGGTCAGGCCGCAGCCCACATCGCGGCGGCCGGCGAGGTCCTCGACGCCCTCGCCAAGACCTCCGCCGCCCACACCCGCAAGCAACTCAGTGAAGCGGCACGGGCTTTCGAGCGTGCCTCACGCTCCCACGTACGAGCCGAGCGCGGTCACGATCGCGCCCTGCGCCAGGCCGCCCGCGACCTCATCTACGGCGGGCCGGCCCTGGGGCGCGGAGAGGATGGCGCTACCACCGCCATGGTGATCGACATGATCGCCTTCCTGGTCATCGCCGCGGCACACTGGCATGGCAAGAAGAACCACGCCCAGCAGGCCGCTGCTGCCCGCCAGGCCGCCGAACACCTGCGCGCCGCCTACCAGTCCGCAGCCCAGCATCCGATGGCCGTGCTGCGCCACCGTGGCCGCCGTCTCTCCCAACCGCTCCAGCGCCGCCAGGCGGCCCATGTGCGTCAGGCGGTGCCGGAGCTGGCCGAGCAGATCCTCGCCGAGTCCGGCTGGCACGCGCTCGCCGCCACCCTCGCCGACGTCGAAGCCGCTGGCCATGAGCCCGCTGCCCTGCTCGCCGAGGCCGTCGCACGCCGCGAACTCGACACCGCCGAGTCGGTCAGCGACGTCCTGGTCTGGCGGCTGCGCCGCCTGGCCGACCTGCCCGCCGACGCCTCTGCCATACCCGAGGCCGACACCGCCACGCCGCAGAGCGCCGGGCGGCCGAAGCGGCCCTCCGCCGGGCACTACACCCGGCCCAGGAAGTCGAGATGATTCCTGAATTTGCAAGTTGCAGCAGGTCAGGGGCTTCGGGCACTCTCCGTGTGGCCGATGAACGACGAAGAGGGGGACGAATGTTTCGACGACGCGCGGACCGCGAGTTCCGTGACGCTCAGCTCGCCGGCCAGGCGATGCTGCAGATGCACGCGACCTGGCAGGCGCCTGACTTCGCCAGCCCGGCTGCCGAGCCGGCGCCGCCCGCCCAGGGTGGGGGCATCGAGGAGGTGCCCGACTTCCCGCCGCCGGACCTTCGTGTGCCCTCCCGCCACGAGGTCGAGGGGCTGATGATGCGCTGGGAGCAGCCGCTCGTCATCGACGGCGAGGTACGTGAGTGCCCGCAGTGCGGCGCGTACCGGGACTGGATCGTCTGCAGCATGCGCGACGACACGATCTGGCTGCGCTGCCGTGCCGGCCACAACACCGCCGAGCCGCGCCTGGACCCAGCCTGGTACAACCGCAACTCCGGTCCGGTGGACCACTTCCACCCCACGCTGGATGACGGCCTGCGTCACCTGGGCCACTGACCCCCGAACCCCCTACCCGCCGGCAGCGGATCGCGTGTCGGCCGAGGTCAGACCGTCCGCGCCGCTCATCAAAGGGGTTCCGCATGCGTCGCCACACCACGACCGCTCTCGTCCTGACCACACTCGCCTCACTGGCCCTGACCGGCTGCTCCGATGACAGCTCCGGCTCCTCGGGGACCTCACCGGCGGCGACCTCCTCGTCCCCCAGCGAGAGCGGCACCGCAGGCACCACGCCGCTGTCCTCGGCCACGTTGAGTAAGCGGCTCCTGACGGCGCAGGACCTGGGCGAGGGTTACGTACGCAAGGCGGTGCGCGCCCAACACGACGACGATGTCTCGGTGATCGGCTGTCCGGCGCTGGAGAACCTCGGCGGGGACGCGGCGACCGGTGGGAACCTCGACTTCCCGCGCAAGGCGAAGACCGCGTTCACGTACGGCGCCGACGGCACCTCCGAGGTGAGCGAGGAGCTCTACAGCGACACCGCGACCAAGCTGTCCGACGGTGTCGGCCGCATCTTCGACGCGATGGCCTCCTGCCCGAAGTACCAGGTCGTCTCGGGTAGCACCGCCATCGACATGACCACCCAGACCACCACCACTCCCAAACTCGGTGAGGAGCGGTGGAGCCAGCTGTTCACCTACTCCGCCGGCGGACAGCGCAGCGTCGTCAAGCAGACGGCGATCCGCACCGGAACCGTGGTGGTCATCATCGCCGGGGCCCCGGCCCTCGTCGATGCCCACCTGGACAAGGCGCTCGCCAAGGCCCAGTCCCGCTAAGCGCCCCCTCCGAGGACGGTGCCCCGGCCGCTGCCCAGCAGCGACCGGGGCACCGTCGTATCGTCGTCTGCCGCTAGGAACGCACGCACCCCACGAAGTCGTTCATCGTCTCCTCGGCGCTGGTCACGTCGTACAGCACCACCGCGCGGGTAGGGGTCTGCGGCTCCGGCGGGCGCAGCGGGTTCGCATCCAACAAGCCGAGCACACGGTCCGGAAGCGTCCGTAGTACCGGCTCGCGGACCTCTTCAGCCGCCGCATCGCCGAACCAGGTCCCGACGCTGGCCTCGGACGTCCCTCCGCAAGCGTGGCTAGGGGAGGTGAAGTCGCCGCGGTCGACGCTCTGGAGCGTCGCCCACCCGGAGCGCTCCATGGCCTCGGCCCGACGCTGGATGGCCTTCAACGGGCCGGTGCCACGAGGATCTTGCGCGCCAGATTCGTCGCACAGCACCTGATTCCACGGCGCGGAGATCTCCCTGAGCTGCACATGGGAAACCCGCCGACTGACGCCGAGGGCCTGCCGGAAGAGTTGTGCCTGAACCTGGTGGGCCGACAGAAGCGAGCAGCCGTAGTGCGAAAGGTCAGGGGCTGTATGCCCGCACAGCAACTGCGCCGCCTCCTTTCGGACCGCCCACGCCTCATAGTTGTACAGGAGATACACGGGGATGCAGCCAGCGGCCTGGGCGTCGTGAATGAGCAGGTCGCACTGGAACGCGTCACGCTCCTCCAGCCAGTAGCGGAAGCCGTATTGCCTCTCCTTGGACTCTCGCTTGGCCTGGATCCGGAACCCCAGTCCGTGAGATCGGTTGTGGATCCACAACTCCCAGTCCGCTCCGTTGAAACTCTCCTGCTCCTTATTGAACTGAATGACTTTGACGCGACTGCCCATGGCCTGGCGCAGATGACGGATATGGACGTCCGTGAAGGTCTCTTCGCCGGGCGGCGGAGCATGTGGTCCGTAACCGTCCCGAAGCCAGTGGTAGGTGTCGGAAGCCGTCCATTTCAGAAGGGCGCACAGCGACGGACGCATTCCGGGCCAGACGGTCTGCTCACGAGAGCCAGGACGACGGATCGACGTGATCATGGATTCATCAGATCACCGCTCCCCCCGGGGTTCCAAGGGCGGATATCACTACGCGCATGACGAAAACCCGGCAGGCCAAGGGCCTGCCGGGCTACGGGCTGGGTCAACACGCTCTCTGGCGCTTACAGTTCACGCCTCGGCCGTGCCGGGCCGGGCCCCGGGTCAGCCGCGGTGGATGATGGTGAGGCGCTTCTCCGCGCTCTGCGGCAGCCGATGGCGCGCCACCGGGAGCGGGCAGGCGAGCGAGGAAGCGAAGATGGCGACCAGCTCGTTGGGGACGCTCGGGCTGAAGTTCGCGCACCACAGATAGGGGGCGCCGAACGTAGGCTCGGCCCATGCCTGCCAGCCCATAGGGTCCTCCCGCAGGTCGGCGTCCGCGATTAGGTCCGGCAGCATCTCAAGCGAGACGTGCGAGGCGAAGCCCGGGTCCGTGGCGGCGGTGCGGGGGCGGTCCACGTCACGGATCCAGCCCTGGGCGCTCAGCGCCGTGACCACTGCCTCGGGCTCCTCGAAGCCACTGTCGGGCACCGCGCTGGCGTCAAGCGCGACGAGGAAGTCGTGCAGTGCCTCGTGCGGCACCCCGGTGGTGAAGTAGGCGTTCCACTGCACCAGGGCGCTGACGGTGTCCGAGCGGGCGGAGATCTGCAGGGCCACCCGCAGGCCGCCGAGCGTGAACGGACTGCTGGCCAGGATCCATTCGGCGCCGCGCAGCTCGTCCGGGCTCACATACAGCAGGGTGTCTCGGGCGGTCGGCCACATGCGCCAGCCCAGACCGGTCAGGGTGTCGCCGATCCGCTCGGCGAGGGCATCGTCGTCGCCAGCCAGATGGCGCGGGGTGACCCAGCGCACCGGGTCCGGCGAGACGGGGTAGGAGGAGTCAGAGGGATGGTGCGGGTGCAGGGGCGCCTCCGTGGGCTCGGGGGTGGTTCACTTCCCGCCGCTGGGGCGGGTGCCGCGTCGGCGGCGCGGCGGGGCCTCGGTCGGTTCGTGCCAGGTCAGTGCGACCGCGACGTCGGGCAGGAGGGGGCCGAGTTGCTCGGCCTCCTCCGGCTCGGTGAGGAACAGCACGGGTCGGCCCTGCTCGTCGCGGGCAGCGGCAACGGGGCCCGCGCGGTGGGCCATCGGGAAGTCGGGGTTGAGGGCGAGCTGCACGACGGCGGTGCGGTCGCAGGCCGACAGCTGGTCGAGCAGGTCGCCGACGGTCGGCTCGGGCAGTGTGCCAAGCGGCTCGGTGCCCTTGGCTTCGGCGATGAACACCACCGGCCGGTCGGCGTCGTCACGGGTGGGGACTACGCCGCCCAGGCGGCGAGCCGTGCGGGCGAAGGGGTTGATCCACAGACGGACCACCGCGTCGCGGTCGCTGGCGGACAGGCTCTCCAGCAGGTCGCCGACGGTCAGCTCCGGGGCCAAAGTGTTCTCCTTGCAGTAACGGGCGCCCCGCCAGGGGCCCAGGGCAGGGTACGTGCCGTACGTGCGCGGCAGCTCCGAGCCGCGCAGTGGGTGGCTCACAGCGGCCGGGAGGTGGCCAGCACGCGCTGGACCGTGGCCGCGACGATCTCCGCCGGCGTTTCGGTGTCGAAGCGGATCCGGTAGCCGGGGACCTTGGCGGTGCCGGTGACGGCGAGCGTCCAACCGTCGCCGTGGGTGCCGGGGCGCCCCAGCGGGAACCATCCGAGGTAGAAGCGGCCGTCCTTGCTGTTGACATGGACATCAGCTCGGTCGTCCACGACGAGGTTGAAGAACTCCGCCTTGAACAGGTCGGTGACCATCGCTGGCTGGCCTGGCCCCAGCTGCCACGAACGCGGCCGCAGCGCGTCGGTGGTGGTGGAAAATCCGGGTGTGGACGCGTCCACGGTCACGGGCATCACCTCTCTGACCTGGTGTTTCGGGGAAGGTCGTCTACGTTGACATGCCCCTGGCGGCTTTCGCCAGCCCTTCCGTGATCTTTCCTGTCTGCCCCCGGCGAACTGCCGAGTGCGGCGCCGCAGGCACCGAGCAGCCCAAACGGTCGAGCCGTCGTCTACGCGCGTGTTGCCGCCGACCAGGCGGCTCCGAGTTCCACGAGCCGGCGGCGGAGCTGGCCTCGCTGCTCCTCCAGGACCAGCGAGGTGGGCGACAGCACCAAGACGGTGTCCCTGTACGGGAGGAACCCGATCCGCTCCCACCCTCTGGCGATTTTGGCCGTGACGCGGTCCCACTCGGCTTCGTTGCGCAGGCTGTCCGCGCTCAGGTCGGAGACGCCGGGCGAGCACGCCACGGCTCGGCATCCGGGCATCAGCCGAAAGATGGCCTCTGAGGCGAGGATCATGCCCAAGCCTCGCCCCCTCCACTCCTCGCGCAGGGTGACGCGGTCCATGACGAGCAGGGCGGAACCGCTGTACTCCAGCAGCTCGCCGACCTCGTCGGTGTAGTAGCCGGTGGCGGGGTCAAGGAGGACCTGGGCGATCTCGTAGAGGTCCTCCGACTCCTCCTCCATGGCCGCGTACGCGTTGCGCCCGCGGTCAAGGTGCACACGGAAGAAGGTCATCGAACCGGCCGTGCTGTCACTCACGGTATGCGCCGGGCAGTGTTCTGCTTCGCACGCACCGGGCGCCGCCGGGCAGCGGCTGCTGTCGTGCACCCGGCGACGGTGGAGGATCTCCACGCTCCATTCTTACAGCGCGTCCGCATGGGGGGTGTCACTCAGCGTGTCGGCGTAGACGATACGCAGGTGCAGCTCGGAGGGGTCGCCGGGAAGCGGCAAGGACTCGATCACTGCGGCAGCCTAGCCATGTGTCCTGTGCCACCGATTCCTTGAGCGATTGCCATCGAAGTTGAATCGACATCGCCCCTGTTTAAGGCGCTGTGTTGCCGGTGCCCAGTTCGGGGTCGTTGGCCATGGCGCGCAGTATCGCGACGGTTTGGGCGTCGGTGAGCGCGGCGCCGGTGGCCCGGCGGCGGGCGTCATCGTCGAGGTCGAGTTCGGCTTCGAGCGCGAGCATCGCAGCGGGTGTATCCGTGGCGGGCGTGCCGTCGGGTTTGTGGCCGAGGCAGATGAGCGGCTCCGGCAGGTCACCGCAGCGAGGGCAGCGCAGGTCGTTAGGAATGGGCTCGGGCATCGTGTCTCGGCCTCCTTGGCCTCGTCGGTCTGCTGTGCCCACGCTGCCCTTCGGTCGCCGTGACCGAACCAATATTGACGGGGCAATGCGCTCGCCCGTGCTTCTCGGGTCGGCCGCCCCAAGCCCTTGCCCTGCTGTGATCAACCTTCCCTACGTTGGCACGGGGCACCACGTGTGACTGAGCGCTCTATCTGGCAACGCTCGCGAGATAGAGCGCTCGAAATCCCCAGTGATCGCTGCTGACCCCGACCGTCGGGGCATGAGGTCCTGGGCGTTGTCCCAGAGACAGTCGTCATCGACGCTGACCGATCCGGGCGAAGGTCTTCTACCAGCCGCTACCGGGCCGACCGGGCATATTGTTCTCCTTGCCGATATTGACCTCCCCCTTTGCCTCTTCCGCCCCCTCCCTGAGCTCGTCCCTGCTGTCGTCCTGCTGCTTGTCCGGCTGGTCCTCGCCGGATCCGGTGACGACCTTTTTTGCCTGGTCGGCAGCTTCGCCGAGTCCATCTTCGATGCCCATGAGACGCTCCTCTCGCTGGGTGAGCAGATACCACCAGAGTGGCGCATATGACCTATGCCCGCATGTGCGCGTATGCCCGTTTCGAGCGCTTCAGGAAGTGCTAACTAGGACGCTCAGGGGTGACAGATAGCTCGCTCATTTGCCAGGTAGAGCGCTCAGTCACACCACTGTGACTGAGCGCCCTATCTGGCGCCGATTGCCAAGTGGGGTGCTCAGCTCTTGGCGTGTCCCTGGACAGTGACGACAAGGGAGTAAGGGCAACTCGGTACTGCGCAATTAGGCAGGGCGGCAGTTTTCCACGGCCGTGTCGAGTTCGATCCGACCGGGGCGTCGGTGACGCACTGGTACTGCGTACCCAAACAAACATCCCCTTCCTCTTGTACGACTCCTGTCGTATTGAGGCCGGGAGTGAGGCAGACCGGTACCGGCCCGTCTGCACGTTGTACCGGGGCCGCCGCGTGGGCGGCAACTGCGGGAAGACCGAGGAAGGCGGTGCCACCACACCGAGGAGTGTCCGTGTAGGTCTCATGGGTCCCATACCACTCTCGGCGGCACGGGCCCGCCACTAGAGCTAGCCCGTTGACGTAGGGTTCAGTCATAACTGTGACAAAGCGCTGTATCTGGCACCGATCGCCAGTACCGCGCTCATCTCCACAGGCCAGCACCGGAACTGACAACCGTGTCGCTCAGAAGTGACAGGTAGCCCGCTCAGTTGCCATCTACCGTGCTCAGTCACACCACGTGTGACTGAGCACGGTAGTGGCCCGGATGGACAACTTCGACGCTCAGCACGCAGGGAGATGCGCGGACCGCGGATCACGACTGGGGGCTCCAGCACGGCTCGGCGGGCGCCTGGTCGGGCGCCCGCCGGTCACAGGTCACTCACCCCAGTTCTTCGTTGCCCTGGACTTGTTTGCGAGCCTCCTCCAGGGTCACGCCTGTTTCTTTCGCGAGCTTTTGAGCTTTCTTCAGCACCTGGGTGAAGGAATTGGCCCGGCAGCTAGAAGTGGGCGGGTACCGGAACGACACCGTTGCAGGCAAGCCGCTTGGTGAGGACCGCAAGGTCTTCTGCGCGCTGCCGCGGCGGTCTGCTTTCGGTGCGGGCCGCGCCGTCCACGCCCACCAGGACACGCGCTGAGGAGGTACGCCGGGAAGTTATCGGGTGCGGAAGCGGCGGTGGAGGTTGCGGGCCACGTGTACGCCTGGGCCGCCGAAGCCGACGATGTCGACGCGTCCGTCGCCGGTGAGGTCGGTGAGGAAGCGGGGGTGGCGGTTGATCCGCCAGGCGCCCGCGTCGTCGTTATATCCGAATCCGCGGCACACCAGCTGGGCCTGCTCGAACTGGCCGTCTCCACGGTTGTGCGCGACCCAGACGCCTTCGTTGCCGAAGCCGATGATGTCCGGGTTGTCGTCGCCGGTGACGTCGGCGAGGAGGCGGAGGTGTTTCGCGCCGGTCCATCCCTGGGCGTGCCCGAAGTCGTTCAGGACGAGTTGTGCGGGCTCGAAGGTGCCATCGCCGCGTCCGCGGGAGACGACGACGCCCTGCGGGCCGAAGCCGACGAGGTCCAGTGCTTCGCCGGCGGTGGTGCTGGCCAGGAAGCGCGGGTGCTCTGCGGACGTACTCCAGCCCTGGCCGGTGCCGAACTCATCAAGGACGTAAAGGGGTTCGGCGAACGTGCCTTCTTCGTCCTGGCGGGAGATCCAGACGCCGTCGTCGTGGCAGCCGATGATGTCGAGCCTGCCGTTGCCGGTGGTGTCGGCGAGGAAGCGGGGGTGCTTGTCGAGGAGCCAGGCGCCGGCCTCCTCATGGTGGCCGAACGCACGGAGAGCGGGTTCGTCGCTGAGCGGCGCGAAGGCGCCTTCTTCGTTTTGGAGGGAGATCCAGACGCCGTCGTCGTGGCAGCCGATGATGTCGAGCTTGCCGTTGCCGGTGGTGTCGGCGAGGAAGCGGGGGTGCTTGTCGGCGAGCCAGTTGCCGCCTTGCGGGCCGTGGCCGAACGCTTTGAGGGCCGGCTCGCCGCTCGCGGGCGCGAAGGTGCCGTCCTCTTTCTTGGGGGAGATCCGCACGCCGTCAGCGGTGAGCACGACGGCGTGGAGGCTGCTGTCGCCCGTCATGTCCGCCAGGGTCCACAGGTCCTTGGGGCTCGCGGAGGGTGCGGGCGGGTGCAGGACGCGTTCGTCGTCGAAGGTTCCGTCGCCTCGGCCGGAGGAGGTCACGGCCCCTTTCGCGGGCTTGATCCCGACGATGTCGGCGCGTCCTTCTCCGGTGGTGTCGGCGAGGAAGCGGGCGCCGATGCCGGCCCAGCAGCCCAGCTGGCTGCCAGGAGGGTGGATGGCCCCGTCGGTCTGCCACCCGCCGGCATCCGGGTTGCTCCCGAACCGGTCGAGGACCGTCAGCACGTTGCTGAAGCTGGGGGTGGCGTCGGGGGCGGGGCGCAGTGCGACAGAGTGGTCCAGGCGCCAGGACTGGCGGCTGTTCCAGTGGCTCAGGGGTGCCCAGTGCAGCACCGGGTCGCTGGTGCGTTCGGGCTCGGTCGTCACGAACCGCCAGCGCTGGCTCTGCGCGCTGTCGTCGTACTCGCGCAGGACGAGCCGGATGTCTTCAGTGCCGTCCCTGGGCTCGGCGAGGTCGAGAACGGCGCCGTCGGTCACATTCTCGATGCAGTAGAGGCCCGGTTCGCCCTCGACCGGGACGAGGTGCCACTGCTGGCTCTTCTTGCCGGCGCCGGTGCCTGCGGCGACCTGGCGCACCCCGCGGTCCTCGGCGCCGGCGCTGCCAAGGATGTCGAGCACCTTGCCGCCGGCCGCGTTGCGGATCACGTAGGCCGGCTCTTCCTGCGACTCCCCGCCCTGCGCGGCCTGGACGGGGGTGAGCTGCCACTGCTCGGGGCTCGGGCCGTCCTCGGGGACATCGCGGACGACCAGCGCTCCGTCAGCGCCCGGCGCGGCCCCTTCGGTGAGGGTCTGCCCGGTGGCGGCGTTGACGATCTCCAGAGTCAGTTCTTGCGTGGGCACGGGCATCGTGGTGCCTCTTCCAGGCGGT
This sequence comes from Streptomyces sp. NPDC050732, assembly GCF_040654255.1. Taxonomy (NCBI): domain Bacteria; kingdom Bacillati; phylum Actinomycetota; class Actinomycetes; order Kitasatosporales; family Streptomycetaceae; genus Streptomyces; species Streptomyces sp. NPDC050732. Next base: position 15,604 of record NZ_JBFAHP010000061.1, on the reverse strand, counting down.
GCGGGCGGGGACTGGTGCCAGGGGCAGGGCGATGACGGCCGCAGATCACGTGAAGACGTGGTGGTAGGGGACGTTCCACTCGCTGGGCAGCCGCGGGTAGAAGGTGTTGATGACCGTTCCGGTGAAGTCCCCGCCCCAGTTGTAGGTGAGCCGCACCTCGCTGTCGGCCGTCACCACGTGGTCCTTGAACCCCAGGATGGTGTCGGGGTGGGTGATCGGCACGAAGGTGATCCCGCCCCACGGCGTCACCGTGACGGCCCACAGCTGGGTGTCCTCCCTCGCGCCGTTCTTCCCCCGCCACTTGTCGCCGACCTTCTCCGGCAGCCCGACCTGCACCGTGTCGGCGGTGCTCTTGGGGGCGTCCTGATGGACGGTGACGCGCCTGCGCCGGGCCTTGGGCGCACCGTCGTCACCGCGCCCGGCGTCGGTGTCGGCCGCTTTGGCGGGCGGGGGCGTCACCTGACCCGCTGCGCTTTCAAGGAAGTACAGCGGCCGCTGCCCGAAGAAGCCGCCGGGGGTGACGTACCAGAGGTGACCCTGTGCCTCCTTCGTGGCCGGGTCGAGCGCGGTAGCCAGCTTGACCCCCTTGTCGTGGCTCTCCTCCTTCAGCTCGGCGGGCCGCAGGTAGCCGCCGTTGAAGGCGTGGACGAGCATGACCGGCCGGTTCTCGACCAGGGCCGCCACGATCGCATTGTCGTAGCTGTTCACCGCCACCGGACCGCCGACCACCAAATTCGACATCGCTGTACGTTCTTGGGTGTACATCGCGGAAACCTCACCTGTTCCTGCTGTGGAGAACAACGCGTCGGGCACTCAGTACATGATTTATCGCGCGGCATAACCGTGCGGTCAATGCGTCGCGATCGAACGATTCTCGAAAAGCGAATAGGCGATCGGAACAAATGCCGTCAAAACTGGCAAGGTCTGAGGTCACACCACCCCTGCGCGTGAATTATTCTTTTCTCCGCCCGGGCTCCTCCGGAGCGACTTGACAGTCTGGATCACCTGTTTGGGCGTGAATACCAACATAGGCTTCTCGGGGAATGCTGGCCCGTGCTAGCTTCGCTCGACGGGACGTGTTTCTATTCCTGTTTCCATTTCACCGAGCGCGGATTCGGCCGGATCAGTCGAGGACAGAAATTGCCTTCCAACGCGTACAACCTGGAACGGGCCAAGCGCCAGCCACTGACCAAGAAGAACCTGCGGGAACTCGGCATCGCGCAGGCCCCAGAAGCCATCCTTGGCCATCCCAGCCTGGTCTACGTCGACGACTACGGCGTGCGGCACAAGCCCGTCGGGTTCTCCATGAACAAACTGCGCTTCGGCGCCTTCACCGGCAGGCCGGCGTTCGACCTGGGGTGGCTGGCCTACATGAACCTGGGGGAGCCGCTGATCGAGGAGCGGGGCGACATCGCCCAGCCGCCGCCCGACACGTTCTCCTCGCGCGTCTACGTCAACCGCGGCGACGACGACATGAGCTTCACCGACTCGGTCGACTTCACCGTGTCGAACGGGGCCACCTGGTCGCTGTCGGGAGACACCAAGCTGACCTTCGGCGGCAGCGTCAGCGCGCAGCTGCAGTTGCAGCTCCAGCTGCAGCTCGGGCTCAACCTCCAGGCGCAGCTGCAGACGCAGCTCAAGAACGAGATGACGAACAAGAACTCGAACACCATGACCAGCAAGAACAGCAAGGACAGCGTGGGCATGGACAACGCCAACGCGACGGACATGGGTATGACCAACGGGATGACGAACTCCGCGTCCGGTTCGGTGACGGGATCGACGGCGTTCACGACCACGGGCAGCGCCTCGGGCACCGCGGGGCTCAATGCCGCGCTGGCGCAGGGGGTCGCGGCCTCCGTTGGCGGTTCCCTGAACACCAGCTGGGCCTCCAAATCACAGATCAGCGGAAAAGTCCCGGCCAAGTCCCGCGTGGAGACCCTGGTGACCCAGCGCCGGGCCCGCAGGCAGTACACGTACGAGATCCCGGTGACCTTCTCCGGGCTGCTCGCGGTGGAGTACGCGGTGCCGGTGGCCGTCCTGTCGCCCCCGCAGAACGGGGACTATCCCGGCCTGGAGCGGCTGGTCGCCCGCGACATCAGCGAGATCGGCCTGGCGGACGGCGGGTTTCGCATGAAGGGCCTGGCCGAGGTCGTCTCCGCCCTGGAGGTCCACCACACGATGTTCGCCGGCGAGAAGCTGACCGACAGCGAGCGCGACCTGTCCAAGCAGCCCTGATACGGCAGGCGACACCGCCACCAAAGACGACCAGAGGTGACAGCCATGGTGTTCCACAACGTCTTCGACTCCGCCAGCAAGGGAGCGGGGCTCTTCTCCGTGATCGCCGGCCACGACAGGCCGCGGCCGGGGACGGACGTCGACTTCGAGGACTCCGACGAAGAAACCTACGACGACACGAGCACGAGTCTGTACACCCACGCGATCCACGGGGCCACCGACCGGGCAAAGACCGTGCAGGAGCAGTTGCCCGAAGCACGGGTCGTCCTGGGCTTCCTCGGCGCTTTCGTCCACGGCACTCAGGCATCGGCCAACACGCAGGCCCAGTACGCCCAGAATCCCGGTTCAGTGTCCGAGGCGGCAGCCGCCGGCATGCAGAAGTCGAGCGAAACGGTGACTGGCCGCGACGACCTCATGAAGCCCGGGGACCTGAACGACATGCCGAAGAAGAGCGAGTGCATGCAGCCCAAGCCGACAGCTCCCGAGGCCAAGAAGCCCGAGGCGCCCAAGGCGTCTGCCGACAAGCCGGATCGTTCCGAGTAGCGCCCGCCTGCCGCGGGGTCAGGAGCGAGGGCGCCCCTGACCCCGCGCTCTGTGTCAGACGGGGAGCAGCTGCCACTGCCGGTCGCGGTGATCGCCCTGCGCCCCGCGCTGCTTGACCGCCGTGGGAGCGTTGCTGCCGACGTGCACCAGCAGACCGCTGTGGCGGTTGGCGATCTCGTACACCCGCGGAGTGTCGGTCACGGAGCCCACCGGGATCAGCCTCCACTGCTGGTGGCCTGCGTCGGCACCCTCGTAGGTGCATTGGGCGAGCGCCGCCCCGTCCGCCGTCCCCGCTCCGACAACCTCCAAGACCTTGCCACTGCGCACGTTCTCGATCCGGTACAGGACCTCGCCGTTGTCCTGGCCGGCCGCGAGCAGCCGCCACCGCTGGTGGGCCCTGGGAGAGGCGAGTGACTGGTGGATCTCGGCCCCGTCCTTCATGGACTCGCGCGAGACCCCCAGCCGCAGCCTGCTGCGGACGCTGGCCCAGGAGACGACCGTGCCCGTATCGGGCAGGCCAGCCATCTTCGCCGACGCAACCTTCCGGATGCGGTGCCCGCCCCAGTCGGCGACGTAGAGAGTGTCGACGCAGTCCACAGCCAGCCCGAATGGATAGTTCAGCTGGGCCGAGGTGGCCGGGCCGTCGTCCCCGCTGGCCCCCGCGGTGCCGGTGCCGGCGACCGTGCTGATCTTCCCGTCACTGGTGATCTTGCGGACCCGGTGGTTCTTGTGGTCGGCGATGTAGAGGTCACCGGCACTGTCCACCAGCACCGCCAGGGGTTTGTTCAGCTGGGCCGAGGTGGCCGGGCCGTCGTCCCCGCTGGACCCCGCGGTGCCGGTGCCGGCGACCGTGCTGATCTTCCCGTCCGTGGTGACCTTGCGGACCCGGTGGTTGTCACCATCGGCGATATACAGGACGCCCTCGCCGTCCACCGCCACCCCATACGGTTTCTGCAGCTGGGCTGAACTCGCTGGGCCGCCGTCGCCTGCGGATCCCGGCCTTCCGGTCCCGGCAACTGTGCTGATCTTTCCGTCGGTGGTGATCTTCCGGACCCGGTGGTCCTCCTGGTCAGCGATGTAGAGGACGCCGGCACTGTCCACCGCCAGTCCGTACGGGCGTTTCAACTGGGCCTTCGCGGCCGGGCCACCGTCGCCGCCGGATCCCGCGGTGCCGGTCCCGGCAACTGTGCTGATCTTCCCGTCGGTGGTGACCTTGCGGACACGGAAGTTGTCGTGGTCGGCGATGTAGAGGACGCCGGCACTGTCCACTACCACCCCGCGCGGGAAATTCAGCTGAGCGGCGGTGGCGAGGCCACCGTCACCACCGAACCCCTTGGTGCCCGTTCCGGCGACCGTGCTGATCTTCCCGTCGGTGGTGATCTTCCGGATCCGATGGTTGGTCCGGTCGGAGAAGTACAGGGTGCCTACGGCATCCACTGCGATGCCCGACGGGTTGTTCAACTGGGCTGCAGTGGCCGGACCGCCGTCGCCGCCGAAGTGCGCGTTTCCGGCCCCTGCAAGGGTGCTGATCGAAGGGGCGGGAGGTTCGCCGCCCGTGGCTGACGTCTGGGGAGTGCTCATCGTCATCCCTTCACCGCTCACCGACCGCCCACTACAGACGGTCAGAGATCAATTGCAGCAAGATTGGGAGGAAGCAGGGTGCGAAAGTCACGCACGAGTGACTTTCGCGACGCTTGTTGACGAGGCGCCACAGAGCGGCCATCGGCTCCTGGTGATACTCAGAACCTGATTTGGAAGCCCCCCTGCATGTAAGTCGCGTGTATGGTGCCAGCCCCATCACTGGCCTGGGCAGGAAAAGCTCTCCCTGTGTGGCAACCACCCGATCGGGTGACGAAGGGACCCCGCTTTCCGGGGAGCAGGCGGATGCGGTGTGTCGTGGCACGTGGGACTTCTAGGGTTCCCGGCATGAGCATCCCCACAGAACTGACGGGCAGCATCCCCCGGCCTCAGTACCTGCTTGAGGGTATGGCCGACCACGCCGCCGGCCGACTCGACCTCGCTGGCCTGACACGACTTCAAGGACGTGCCGTGAACGAAACCATCACCCGATTGGAGGCCACGGGAAGCCCTGTCGTCGGGGACGGCGATCAGTCCAAGCCCAGCGCGTACACCTATCCGCTGACCGGACTGGGCAATCTGTCTCCGGACGGTGTCAAGATCCCCTACGCCGACGGGCACACCCGGCAGCTTCCCCGGCTGGTCTCCGGACCGTTCCGGTACGGGACCTTCGCGCAGACCTACCTGCGCGCCGCATCCAAGGTCGCCAGCCGTCCGGTCAAGCAGACAGTGGTGGCGCCTTCCTTTCTCAGTCTCCTCTACCCCGCCGACTCCATCTCCTGCTACTCCCGCGAAGCCTTCCTGCGCGATCTCGCCAACGAGAGCGAAAAGGAGATCCGCGGCTGCCTCGACGCGGGCGCCGCCTCCGTCCAGCTCGACTACGGCCATGGGCGGCTGGCGCTCAAGCTGTCCCCGAGCAAGGAACTGCTCCGCGACTTCATCGCGCTCGACAACGAGGTCCTCGGCCGGTTCAGTCCGGCCGAGCGGGCCCGGATCGGGGTGCACACCCACTCGGGTGCCGACCAGGACTCCGCCCACAGTCTGGACGTCGACTACACGGAACTGCTCTCCGAGTTCTTCCAGCTGAAGGCCGGCAACTTCTACCTCCAGATGGCGAGCGAGTCCGAGCCGGAGCGGGCACTCAAGGTCGCCCGCGACTCCTCAACCAATGACCAGCGGCTGTTCATCGGCGTGATCGACCCGATCGACCCCCGCGTGGAAACCGCGGAGGAGGTGACGGATCGGGTGCTGGAAGCGGCCTCGTGCATCCCGCCCGCACGCCTCGGTACCTGTGACGACGCCGGATTCTCACCGTTCGCCGACGACACCTCCACCTCCCGCGAGATCGCCTTCGTCAAGATCGAAGCACGCGTCAGGGGAACCAAGATGGCCGCCGAGAAACTCGGTCTGTGACCCACAGTCTTCACCCCGCCGTGGAGGCGCCCCACCGAGCCACTCCCCAGGCAGCCCTCCGGCGGGGCGTCGCTGTTCCGTTTGTAAGCATCGTGAACGCCGCCTTCGTGGGCTTTTCAGCGCCGGGTAACAGGCGGGGCCGACCGGATCGGACTGCACCCTCCGGCACGTCACTCAGGCCGCTTTGAGCGCTTCGCCCGGCCGAGGGCGGGCTGAGGTGGGGCAGACGGGCGGGCCGGTGAGGTGCCGGGTCATCGGCCTGATCGCGGCAAGGTCACCGGCGTGTCCACCTGCCGCTTCGCGGCATACCCTGTCCACTGGAGCTACCTGTTGCGCGGGTGGTCGGGCGGGCTGGCGATCCGCTCTAAGCGGTCGTCCAGCTTCTCCAGGATGCGGTGGATCTCGAACGGGACGCCCTGTACACGGGGGTCACGCGGCCACCGGCCGACCGTGTACCGGCAGGTCCGTACCTGGCTGCAGGAGACGCCGATGTCGTCGGCGAACATTTCCAACGTCTCGCGTACCCCGAACAGGTCCTCGTTCGCCGCGGGCTGGGAGCCGCCCCAGTCGCGCAACGGGCATATCTCCAAGGCGTCGTCCCCGATTTTGAACTGGATCTTCGTCTCGTCCGGCACGAGCTGCCGGTCCTCGCTCACGATCTGGTCATACCTCGCACGCGAGACACCCCCGACCTTCGCGCTCACGGACCTCAGGCTCACCCCCAGCGGCCCGGACGTTGGCTCTCCCATCGCCGGCGACATGTCTCGGCTCCAACTCCACGTGCGTCAACCCGCAATCAGATCCATAGCAAGCAGTGGCTAGCGCTTACGTGTAGAGGACTTCCACATCAGGTTCTCAAGGGCCGGGCACGGCGCGGCGGACCCAGCGGTGAGTGCCTGCGGCCGAGACTGACCGAGTGCCCGACATGCCGCGCCTTTGGATGCGACACGAAGCCCGGCAGTCCGAGCGACGTGCCCCACTGGCACCCCAGGATGCCCGCACCCTGATTATGAAGGGGGTGCACCTGACGGTGGAGGAGTCCCAACAGCGCGTTTTTCCGGCCCAGGAGTACGTCGAGGCCGGCTGTGCGATCGCGCCGCAGGGCAGCTGGATGAGCCACTGCCCTGTTACGGATTACGTCCTGGGTCTCAAGGCACTGCCCGACGAACCCGCAAGGCTGATCCATCGGCACATCTTCTTCGGGCATGCCTACAAGGGGCAGCCAGGGGCGCCGTGTCTGCTCGGGCGCTTCGTGTCCGGTGGCGGCACGCTGCTCGACCTCGAACAGCTCGTCGACGCCGAGGGGCATCGCATGGTCGCCTTCGGCTACTGGGCTGGCTACGCGGGCGCCGCACTGGCCGTTCTCCGGCACCGGGGCACGCTGACGGCGCCGCTCGCCCCGTCCTCCAGGGAAGAACTGTGCGCACGGCTGGCCGGTGGCCGACGCCCGGGTGACGTCACCGCCGTAGTGATCGGTGCGAACGGGCGCGCGGGGCGCGGGGCCCGTGACGCGCTCTTGGCGGCCGGCATCGAGCCGACCTGTTGGGGACTCGACGACACCCGGAACCTTGACCGTGCCACCCTGCTTGCGCACGACATCCTCGTGAACACGATCGTGAGCCGTCGGCCCGTAGCGCCGTTCCTGACGAAGGATGACCTCGACGACGAACAGCGGCGGTTGTCCGTGATCGCCGATGTGACGTGCGACGTGGGCTCAGAGCTCAACGCCCTACCCGTCTACGGCCACGTCACCGACTGGGCCACCCCTGTACAGCGGCTGTGCGAGGTTCCCCGGCCCCTCGACATCATCGCCATCGACAACCTGCCCTCCCTCGTCCCGGCCGAGGCCAGCCGAGCTTTCTCCGCTGACCTGTGGCCCCTTCTGCTGTCGTTGCGGGAGGGCTCGGAAGTTTGGGACCGCTGTGCTGAGGCGTTTCGTCGTGCTGTCACTTCACTCGGCGAGGAGCGGGGCTGAACGGCCCAGGGCCCGCACCGGATCGACGCCGGGGAACTCGGCACGCCACAGCGTGTAGAAGGCAGCCTCCTCCTCGGCATCGCCCAGGGGAGCCTCGGTGGGGCCCGCCGGCGCCAGGCCCGCAGTCAGGACGTCCTTGGCCCCGGAGCCGTGGCCGAACTGGAGCTTCCCGCGTCGCAGGATCTCCTCCGGCAACCAGCCGGCGAAGGCGTCCCGCAGCAGCTTCTTCTCCTCGATGCCCGGGCCCACCATCTTGAGTTCCGGCGGGATCGAGAGTGCCAGTTCGATGACGTCCCGGTCGAGGAAGGGCACCCTGGCCTCAAGCCCGTACGCCATCGTCGTACGGTCGCAGCGCTGCAAGTTCTCCCACTGCAGCCCCTCCACGAGCGACACCAGCCTGGCCTGCAGGGCCTCCGGGGCCAGGAACGGCTCACGATGGCAGTCCGGGTAGCCGGCGAACAGCTCGTCCGCGCCCTCCCCGGTGAGTACGACTCGTACACGCTTCGAGGCGTACTCCGCGAGCAGCAGGTTCGGCACCGCGCTGCGCACCAGATGCACGTCGAAGTGTTCGATCGCCCGCACCGTCCTCGGCAGCGCCGCCACGGCGTCCTCGGCGCTCATCACCACCTCGTGGTGTTCGGTGCCGAGATACTCCGCGACCACGCGCGCGGCCAGCAGGTCGGGACTGCCGGGCGTACCGACCGCGAATGTCGGGAGCGGGCGGCGATGCCCGTGACGCCTTGCGTACTGCGCGGCCACGGCCGTGACGATCGCCGAGTCGAGGCCGCCGGAGAGGAAGACGCCGATGCCGACGTCGCTCATCATCCGGTCCTCCACAGCGCTGACGATCGTCTCGCGCACCGCCTTGAGCAGTGTCTCGTCCCACCGCCCCGGCGCGGCGGGACTTTGCGGGCGCCGGGCGGGACGTACCCGGGGCGGGACGGCGTCGGCGAAACGGACGAGACCGCCTCGCTGGCTCCAGCAGCATCCCGGCGGGAAGCTCTCCACCAGCGGACGGTCGGCCAGGTCGAAGGCACGCAGCTCGCTGGCGAACAGGACGCAGCCGTCCTTGCGAGCCCAGTACAGCGGTTTCACCCCCAGGGCGTCGCGGGCGACAAGGAGCGAGCCGGCTTCGTCGACGTGGGCGAGGGTGAACATGCCGCGCAGCCGGGTCAGTCCGGCGGGACCTTCCACGAGCAGCACGTGCAGGGCCGCCTCGCTGTCAGAGCCCGTCATGAAGCGTTCCGGGCCCAGTTCCTCCCGAAGATGGAACTGGTTGTAGATCTCGCCGTTGACGACGAGGCAGGAACGACCGTCCGGCCCCGCGAGCGGCTGGTGGCCACCGGCCGGATCCATGATGGACAGCCGCTGGTGACTCAGCCAGACGTCTCCACGGTGCGTCTCTCCCGTGTCGTCCGGGCCGCGGTGCACGATCCGGGCCAACATCTCCCGGCAGAGCGGGACGTCGACCTCACCTACCGCCGCAACGAGTCCACACATGGACACTCATCCTCCTCCAAGCTCACGGCAACAGGCGAACGCTCGTACCGAGACTCCTGCACCCGTGTCGCGGGTGGTCTTGGCGCCGGTTCGGTTCAGCAGGCGGGCAACAGTGCGCCATAGCGCACTGTTCCTGCTACTGCGAAAACCGCCCCAGAATGAGCGTCTCCCGCTACCTTGCGGACCACCAACGCCGCTCATAGGGACCAACTAGAGCACTCAGAGGCCAAGCAAACGCTCGGGCCCACCACTGTGATCGAGCATGTGGTGGTGGAGGTCCGAGTGGGCTCTGGTCCACTTCTTGTGGACTTGCCCGAAGCCGTGATCGGCCCGGCCGGATCGCTGGCGGCAGGGCCCAAACAGCCTCGTCAAGATGCGAAGGCGGCGACGTGCTGTTGGTCTGGAGGTGTCGATGTGGAACCGGCAGCGGACGTTCGTACAGTCAGGAGTGCAGGGATGGCGCAGAACCAAAGCGACAGTCTGGGCGGTGGATCGGTTGTCCCGTCCGCCGGCCAAAGCCCTGACCGGAGCGCAACGGGAGGTGCGTTGGACCCGTCCGCTGGCAACCCCCTGGATCAGATTCCCGGTGCGAACACGGGCGCCATCGCCGGGCTGGTGAAGCAAATTGACGGGACTCCGGTAGGGGGCTCGATTGCGGTTACCAAAGAGGTGAAGGACGCTGGCCAGTCGCTCGGCGACATTCTTGGCTCGTCAGGTGAAGGAGGCAGCTGACGCCCGAACACGTCTGTCTGCCCAGCTGAGTTAGGGCTCTGATTCGCTTCTTGTAGTGGTGCTCTGGCCTAATGTCGGCGAGAAATCCTGACCTGCGAGTACCGAGCGGCCGCAGCCGGACGATCACGGCTTCGGGCAAGTCCACAGGAAGTGGACCAGAACCTCCGAGTGGGAGTCGTTTCACGATGATTCCGGGAGTCGCTGAACACGTATCGACGTGATCAATCACGATGGCTTTTGATGCCACTTGAAGCAGTAGCGGGGGCATCACCACCCGCTATGAGAAGACCGCCACCATCTTCTTGGCTGGCCTCCACATAGCAGGCATATTCCTGTGGTCCGCCGATCAGCCGTGAGGCTCAGGGCGTTTGGTTCTGGGCGGCGTTGGCGGCCTGTTCGGCGGTGAGGAAGGCTTCAACTTCGGCGGCGTCGGTGCCCGCAGCACGTTTGCCGTAGCCGCGGTGGACGACCAGGAGCTGGTCCTTGGTGCCGTTCTTGGGGTCGCGGTAGACGACGGCGGCGGGCCCTGCCCCGCTGAGATGGCCAGGGAACTTCATGTCAACGGTCCAGTTCCCCGCCTTGTCACGCTTGGTCCACCACAGGCTCTGGTCGCCGTAGCCGTGGCCGCGGTGGATGACGTACATGTCGCCCTTGTAGACGGCCAGCGACGGGCCTTCCAGGCTGCGGGGGCCGTGCATCCTGTAGTCGGGGCCCCAGCCCTTGCCCTTTTCCCAGACGGAGTGCCAGAGCGTGTCCTCCGTGCCCCCGCGATGGACCAGGTGAAGGTTGCCGTCCCAGTCCATCAGGGCCGGATTCGACGCGGTCTCATGGCCGGGCATTTCGAAGTCCCGGCTCCAGCCGTTGGTGCTGTCCCAGGTGGAGTGCCACATCCTGCTGTTGTTGTAGGCGCGGTGGACGAGGTGGAGCTATCCGCCGTGCGAAGCCAGTGCCGGACCGTGCGAGGTCCGGTTTTCCATCTGGATGCCGTCGGTCCACCGGGTGCCGTCGAACTGAGTCATCCACATCCGGGTCTCGTTGTGCGCCTTGTAGGCGCAGTACAGCCGGCCGTTGTGGACCGCGAGGGCCACGCCGTGGCTGCTGCGCTGGCCGTTCATCCTGGTGTCCCGGGTCCAGCCCGTTTCCGGGTCGTACTCCGTGTACCAGAGGTGGTCGTCCACATCGCCGCGGTGCACACAGACCAGGCGCCCGTTGAAGTTGGCCAGGGCCGGGTTCGATCCCGACTCGTGGTCGGCGAACCGCTCGTCGTCGCTCCAGCCCGAGCCGGGCTCGAACACTGTCCACCACAGGTTCAGGTCTTCCTTGGGGCCCAGCCCGACGGGGATGAGCATCAACGGCCACGAGACTGGCCAGAGGCTCCTTGACGACTTCGCCGAGAATGTCCGCGATGTAATGCTTGATCTCCAGGTAGGCGTCGACCGCCTGCTGGTTGAGGATCAGCTGGAACCTCCACCACTTCGCCTCGGCGCTCACCTCGGCACCCATGGCCTCCAGCTCTTTGCGGGCTGCCTCCGCCCGCTGGACCTTCTCCGGCGGAGCGGTGAAGATCCAGCTCTCATCCGTCGTGCTGTCCTGCGACACCGCGGGCTCGTCAACGGCCACGAGGGCTCCCTCCCTGCGCGCAGGCACAACGCCAGCCACCCCGGGTCCCCGGCAAGGCTCCTGGCCTCTACGGGCTCTGGTGCGCGAACGCAGCATCCCAACGGGACGTGCCCGCTGTCCGCCTGATCACGACGACCTCGTCTTTCTGGCTCGGATATGACGGGACCCATGCGCACCCAGGCTTGTTCGCGCCGACACGCGATCTTGAGAACAGCTCAGAACTCCACCGAAGAGGCCGCCAACGTCGACCATCCCCGCTGCCCCCGAGGCACGGTCAGTTGAGAACCGGAACGATCAGCTACCTCAGTGCACGGAGGAGACGTTGTCCGCAGTTCGGAGCGGCCGGGAGGGTCTCGTAGTCGCGGGCCAGGCGGCGGTTCAGCATGGGCCAGCCGTAGGTCCGCTCTACCGCCCAGCGTTTCGGGATCGGGTGCCCTCGGCCTCATCATGAGGCCCCGGGAACCACAGCACACGGCACCGTCCCACCACAAGCCCCGACTGACGTCAAAACCAACCGACGTCGCAACGTCGGTCAGAACGCGACACCCGCACTCATCGCGAAACGACTCCCCAACTGAGGTTCTGGTCCACTTCGCGTGGTCGTGTACGCACGGTGACTGTTGATCTTCGTGTGGTGCGTTTCGAGATCGCCCGAAAATCGCCCGACCGGAATGCGGTGTGGTCAACAGTCCTTCGCTGTGAACGAAGTGCTGCCGCAACTGGACGAGCTCCTGTTCCCCTCGGCCGACGGCGTATCGGTGGTCTCGGTAGAAGTGACCGACACGATCGTCCGGGTCGAGGCCCGGACGACGACCAAGCGGGCGGCCTGCCCGGATTGCGCAAACTGGTCACGGCGAATACACGGCTCCTACCTGCGGTTTCCTCGTGATCTGCCAGCGGTCGGCAAACTCGTAGAGGTGTCTTTGCGGGTGCGTCGCTTCGTCTGCGCGGAGGAGTCGTGCCCGCGCAGAACGTTCGCCGAGCAGGTGCCGGGACTCACCCGCCGGTTCGGTCGGCGGACCGAGCGGCTGCGCTCCCTGCTGATTTCGGTGGGCCTCGCTCTCGCAGGCCGAGCCGGTGCACGGATGACAAGCGCCTTCGAAATGCCGGTCAGCCGTAACACCCTGCTGAGGCTGATCGCCTCGCTGCCCGACCCGCCCGCCGCGACACCCCGTGTGGTCGGTGTTGACGAATACGCCCAGCGCAGGGGCCGAATCTACGGAACCGTGCTCGTCGACGTCGAGACACATCGACCGGTGGACCTCCTACCAGACCGGGAAGCCGGCACGCTCGCGGCCTGGCTGGTCGAGCGGCCCGGTATCGAGATTGTCTGCCGTGACCGGGCCACCTTCTTCGCGGAAGGCGCCACTCGCGGAGCCCCGCAGGCTCTCCAGGTCGCCGACCGGTGGCACCTCTGGCACAACCTGAGCGAAGCAGCGGAGAAGTGCGTCTACCAGCACCGCAGTTGCCTGCGTTCCGCACCGAGAGCGCCAGACCAAGAGCATGAGCAGGCGGAGCCTGTGGGATCGTCACCCTGGCCGACAGGCCAGCGGTTCGCCGAACGCACCCGCGCCAAGCACGCTACTATCCACGCGCTCCTCGTCGCCGGCCACAGTAAGAGGTCCGTGTCCCGGCAGCTGGGGATGACCCTCAACACCATCCTGCGTTTCTCCCGCGCGGCTACCCCTGAGGAAATGTTTACCGGTCAGTGGCAAAGCCGGGCGACCAAACTCGACGCCTACAAGCCCTACCTCGACCAGCGATGGCAGGAGGGCTGCACCAACGCCTGGAAACTGTGGGAGGAGATCAGTGAACAGGGGTATCCGGACGGCTACTTCAACGTCCGTACCTACGTGAGCCGGGTGTTGCGCGGCAAGCCGCAGCCCGTCGGGCCACGGCCGCCCTCAGCTCGCGCCGTCACCCGCTGGATTCTCACGCACCCGGACGCCCTGGTGGAGAGCGACCGGCTCCGTCTCAAAGCCGTACTGGCGAGCTGCCCCGAGCTGGCAACGCTCGCCGAGCACGTGCGCTCCTTCGCCCACATGGTCACTGACCTGCGAGGCGAACAGCTCCCGGAGTGGATCGCCTCGGCCAGAAGCACTACCGATCTGATCAGCCTCAGCCGGTTCGCCCAGCATCTCGAACGCGACCTCGACGCGGTCATCGCTGGCCTCACACAGCCGTGGAACTCGGGTGTTGTCGAAGGCCATGTCAACCGGATCAAAATGCTAAAACGCCAGATGTTCGGCCGCGCCGGGTTCGAACTCCTACGCAAACGCGTTCTATTGGCGTGACTGAGCGTCGCCGAACCGCACAAGGTGTCCCAGGAGCGGACGCCATTGCGGCATATTGGCCAGAATCCGGTGTGCCCTGCTGCGGAGGTCTGATACTGGTCAGCTCACGTGATCAACTGTCGCGAGCGTTACTGCACCGTGGCGCAGCGCAATGTCTTGATGGAGGAACGGTATGGCCCGAGTTCTGGTTGTTGACGACTCGCCGACAGAGATGTACGGCTTGACCGCATGGCTTGAGGAGCACGGCCATCAGGTACTCAAGGCCAGTAACGGAGCCGACGGCGTGGCCATGGCCCGCCAGGAAAAGCCCGACGCTGTGCTGATGGACATCGTCATGCCCGGCATGAACGGCTTTCAAGCCACCCGACAGCTGAGCAAGGACCCGGAGACCAGTGGCATCCCGGTGATCGTAATTACCACCAAGGACCAGGAGACCGACCGTATTTGGGCCCAACGTCAGGGCGCCCGGGACTTCCTGACCAAGCCGGTGGAAGAGGACGCACTGATTGCCAAGCTCCAGGAAGTGCTGGGCGACTGAGAGTGGAGAGCCGCTCGTAGGGCTGAGGCGGATGCCGGGAAGGGTTAACCGCAGCCCGTGAACGGCCACCCCTGACCGGCTGTCGCCTTCGGGTATGGCTGATTACCTTGATTGCCGGCTATCTCAGCCGCCAGCACGAGAAGATCGACAGTCACCCTGCGCACGCGACCACACGAAGTGGACCAGAACCCGCTCAGGCCTACACAGCCAGAGAGCAGTTGTTTCGGTTCTGCCGGGTCATCGAGAGCTGTTTCGACTAGTGCGGTGGCAGAGGGGCTGGTCAGCGGGTGATGCGGCGGGGCATGACGGTGATGGCGGCCCAGGTGATGAGGGTTTCGGAGTGCTGGACGAGTCGCTCGTAGTCGCGGGCGTGGCGGCGGGCGTTCATCATCCAGGCAAGGCTCCGTTCGACGACCCAGCGCCGTGGGATGACGATGAATCCGGTGGTGTCCTTGGGCCGGCTGACGGTCTTGATTGTCAGGTTGAGATGTTGTTTGGCCCAGGTCACGAGTTTGCCGGCGTAGGCCCGGTCGGCCCAGACGATGGTGATCTCGGGGTGCATCAGGCGGAGCCGGAAGAGGACTTCCTTGGCCGCGGCGGAGTCGTGGAGGTCGGCGGGGGTGACCATGACCAGCAGCGGGAGGCCGCGGGTGTCGACGACCAGGTGCCGTTTGCGGCCGTTGATTTTCTTGCCCGCGTCGTATCCGCGGGACTCGCGGGTGACGGTGGAGGCTGCTTTCACGGACTGGGAGTCGATGATCGTGGCGACCGCCCGGGGGCCTTTGCCCAGCTCGCGGCGGATGCGGGCGGTGAGCTCATCGCGGATCTGTCCGACGATTCCGCAGGCGGCCCATCGGGACATGAAGCCCCAGACGGTTCGCCAGGGCGGGAAGTCCGAGGGCATGGCCCGCCATTTGCAGCCGGTGTCCACGACGTAGCGGATCGCATCCACGATCTCCCGGCGCGGATGTTTCTCCGGGCGGCCGCCGCGCGGGGTCTCGCAGGCGGGGACGGGCAGCAGGGGTTCGATTAGTGCCCATTCGGCGTTGGTGGTGTCCGAGGGATAGCGGCCCTGGCGCATGACGCACCCCGGGATAGTCGTGGCGGGCCCGCGGCGACGAGGGAATCGCCGGGTGAGCGCACGCGGAGCAGCTGGACGATGGAGAAATCATC